>CAYSSF010000058.1:9254-18953 GCA_964433455.1 uncultured Syntrophaceae bacterium | reverse complement strand
CTGGGGGATTTTGACCCGGCCACAGATGGGGGACTTTCAAGTGGCCATCCGGGAGGGGAGAGCGCCGCCATGTTATCTATTACAATGAGTCCGTAATCAGAACTTGCCAGTAATTTATAAAGTGATTCCCGCCATTCAGCGCTGGTAAGGTTCGGGGTGGAGAAGCCCATCTGGTGCATCAAATCGGCAGATAGGAAGTCAAGCCGCTTTTCTGGTTTCGGGAGGTTCTTTGTTAGCCGTTTGAATCGCTTTTGCAGATCTTCCCCGGCCATTTCACCATCAACTAGCAGGCAGTTTACAGGGGTTTCCGTTTGCCACGATCCGATTAACAACCCGCGAGTAATAGCCGTCATCAAGACGTGAAGAAACCAGCTTTTCCCGATTCCACGGGGAGCGGTAATCATGACCAGATCGCCTTTTCGCAGCCAAGGGAAGAGAATCAATAATCGTGGTGTGATTTCCAAAATTAGAAAATCTCCCTCAGAAATGACAGCATCGGCCAAACTGGGCAACGAAGAATCATTTGACTTTTTATATTGCCTGAAATCTCTTATTAGGTCGTCAACGGGGACGTTCAAGGTCTCTGAAGCCATTCCGGGAATAGCTGTTTGATACGAATCGGAATGGCTCTCCGTTGCCAATCGTTGAAGTAATAATTCACGGGTTTCGGGGGTCACAGATTCCGCAAAGTCGCCAAGGGCAATAGGATGATCCAGTCCGGCGGATAGGGAAGGGGAGTTCATGGCTACCCTCCTATTTCCCGGACCTTTCCGCGAACGTCGCTCGTTGATCGGAGTAAGTTTTGCAGTACAAAATCCCTCAAATCCTCTTCCCTGTATCTGATAGCTCTTTTATAACGCACGAAAACCGGGCCACCGCCCCGGCATCGCCAAGCTTCCATAGTGGATTTCTGGACATCTAAGAATTTCGCTGCTTCTTCGGTTCTGAGCAACATTGACATGACCCTCCTTGTGTTTGTGGTTTCGTCGTTCTTTCGACTACACAATACAAGAAGGTATTAAAAATGGCAAGAGATTAGTTAATGATATAGCATATTTATGGCATCGAAGGGGGTTCAATGCCAATTTCAGAAAAGAGGTTTTTTGATAGATTTTCTTATGGTGCCTACGTTCCCGCCGATTCGCTTGACAACCATTTCGGCAACCGGCTTATTCATCCAAGTCGGATGTTTCTTCCATATTTTATCAGCTTCAGCTTGCCATGATTCCTTAGAAGGTTTCATTTTGTCATTCCGTACCTTCCCGGATTTCTCGCCGCCTACCGCACCACTGCGAACATTCCGTCTTATATGGACAGCACCGGCACTCATCAACTTAGGGATATTTCCTAACCGCAACATGATAACGAATAAGTGCAGTGCTTGTGTAACTGTTCGCCTGGATTCTTCATCATTTATCGATTCCCGTATGGTTTTAATCATGGCCTTGACTTCGGGGATGCTCAAATCGGACGCAAGGGAAATGTCTTTCTTATCCCGGAGCAATTCCTGTGCATAATCCAGAAAATCACCTGCAAAGGTATTGTGATTATCTTCGATTATTTCCTGTTCTTTTAAACCCCACGCTTCGGTTAAGAGATTGTCGGAAAACCCTGGTAACTCAAACAATATTTCAAACCATCTTCTCGGTTTCGTTCTCATTGGTTATTACCTCATTGTTTAGCTGGGAATGACAGCACGTTATTGCTCGCCGCGATAGCCCCCTGCCGGATGATCCATTCCGCAATCGTATTACTTTCCGGTGCAAGGTATCGAAGATCCGCCGTTTCTGTGTAGTGGGTGATGGTAACGTCGCCGGCCATCTTGTGGCCCATTAATAGTTTAGTTTTCCAAAACTCAACCCCACATTCCCCGGCAATGGCCCGGAAAGTTCGCCGAAGATCGTGCGGTGTTACCGGAACGCCAACGGCTTTCGATATTTTATCGAGAATGCCTCGCGCCTCGCGGATGTGTCCATCCCCTGATCGTGCAGGGAAGATAAAACCTTTTTCTATGGACCTCTTTTTGATGATTTCGACGGCTGCCGCTGGCAAAGGGAAGGTGACGGGGTTCCTGTTTTTGGGGTCCGGGAGATGCCACCAACCCTCATCAGTGTTCACGCGGTCTGCTGTAAGCTCAGACATTTCGCTCCATCGGGCACCTGTCAGCATGAGAAAGCTAATAGCATCGGCCAACGTTTCGCCGATCCTTGTCTGATCCGGTGCGTTTCTCAGTTCTTGAAGCACGTTCCACGCGGTTCCAATCTTATCTGTTGGAATGCGTCCGGATCTCGCCTGTATCCGGTTCCACCGTTTCGCGCCTGATAGGATCTTGACCGGATTTTCCGGAAGGATCGACTTTTCCCCGTGTCGATATTCTTCCCCGGCATAATTTAGGAGCGCCCTTAGTATCCGGAAGGCTTGATTCGCTTGCGCCGGACTCCGATCCGACAATTCCGTGAAGCGTTTATCCACTTTGTCGCGGGTTATCTCAATGAAGGGTCTATCCGCCCAATTCGCAAAGCTCTTTTCCAGATGCTTATTGATATCTGCACGGGATGAAGCTTTCAGGTCTCGGCGGTCTTCCAGATATTTCTCGACAACCTTCCGCAGCGTCACGGCGTGGGCCTCGACACGCTTTTTTTCCTCTATTGGGTCAATGCCTGCCGCGAGTGATGCAAGGCTCGCCTTGGCCCGTTTCCGTGCCTCTTGAATGGTCAAGACACCGTGCTCCCCGAGTGATAAGCGTCGGTCGGTTCCCTTGCCTTTTACCCGCCCCTGGACAATATAGGTTTTCTTTGCTACTGTAAGCCGAAGCCCGAAACCTTTGACTTCATCGTCCCAAACAAATTTTTGACCGGAAGAGGGAAGGGGAAGATCATCAATGTCTGTTTTTTTTGTGAGTTTCATGGTGCCTCCCGTTTGGTGTCAGATTTTCCCGTGTAAGCACTATGTAAGCAGCCAAAATCATTTTTCATCGTACATCGTAGGGATTAATATGGCAGGAATGATTTGATATGTAAAGCTTTATATTGCTTACACCAACACCGTACAAGACCATCGTATCCATAGAATAAGGACTTAAAATCCCTCGGTCCTTGAGGCTGTGCGGGTTCGATTCCCGCCCCAGGCACCAGGAATCAATTGGTTACAAGCTTTCAAGGCTGTAACAATATGACGAAATTTTCGATAGGGCGCCAAATCGGCGGCCAGGGATTGATCAAAGAGAACGGGTAGGAGAGGGGAGGGCGGCGCACAGAAACGTCTGAAAAGCTCGACATGCCATATTTCCCCGGAGGGCAACGGCACATTGCTGTAACGGCTGATCCTCTTCAGGGTATTTTCTATGCCGTTGTAAAATTGCGCCAGGAAGGCGGAAGCCGCCGTCTTTTCGAGGATCGATGCCTCCCGGCCCTGGACATCTTCGTGAAGTTGGGAAAGCTCCCACAGCACCGTCTCGATATTTTCCAGTTCGATGTCGATTTCTTCCTTGAGATCTTCCGAGGTCATAGAAGTATCTTCCCTTTTTTCTCGATGCTCTGGGTGAAACGGCTGGCAGGCGTCAGCGGGACGATGTCGAAAGGGATCGACAATTCGTCTTCGATCTTCGCCGCCAGTTCGAAGAGCTTCCATCCCGGCACGCCGTCGCAGGCGATATCGACATCGCGGGCCGTCTGGGGGGCGTCCAGCGCGCTGCCGAAGAGGATCAGCCGCGTTGCGCCATAGGTCCTTGCCAACTGCACAATCTTGTCAATTTTGGTGGGATCGAAGGCCATAGTCCCTCCTTTCTTCGACGGGTGACGTCTTATCTTGAAACGACCATTCCCCCGGCATGTATAGAAACATGGCAGGCTATTTTGAAGTGAGTATCTCTTATTAAACCTCCACTGTCAATGCATCTTGCGTCGTGTGTCTGGGATTCATCTGTCTTTCTGCGGTTTGTTCTCTCCGAGGAAGGCTTTAAGCGGCCATTTCTCATCATTTGTGTTGACAATGATAGGGAAGTCTTTAGAATGGTGAAGAAATAAGACTTCATCCGTGTAGTAATCGTGAAGTAATTTGGTGCAATAAAGCGGGATATTAGGGGACAAAACGGTAGGAAGCAAGAGAGGTTTCCGCCGGCTCATTCGCCCCCATGGCTTCCCCAAATCCATATATCCACCATCTCCAACAGTAATTTGGTCGTGGTCGGGTATCGGAATTGGATTTGGTCTGCAAAAGAGATCAAAAAGCGTATAAGGTTCTATCCCGCATACCCGGAAGGAAAATTTCAATGAATCCCAACATTGTTCGCTCCGTCTGCCCCTACGACTGCCCTGACACCTGCGGCCTGCTGGTAGAGGTGAAAGATGGCCGCGCCGTGCATGTTTCCGGCGATCCCGCCCATCCGATGACCCGCGGCTTGCTTTGTCCCAAGATGAACCACTATGAGTGCACGGTCCACTCGCCGCGCCGCCTGACCACCCCGCTGCTGCGAACCGGTCCCAAGGGAGAAGGGTGTTTTGAACCGCTTTCATGGGGTGAAGCAATCGAACGCATCTGTTCCTGCTGGAAAGGCCTGATTGTCAGCCACGGGAGCGAATGCGTCCTGCCCTATTCCTATGCCGGTACGATGGGATTGGTACAGAGGAACAGCGGGCATCCTTTTTTCCACAAGCTGGGTGCTTCCCGTTTGGAACGGACCATCTGTTCACCAGCCAAGGAGGCGGGCTGGAAGGCGGTCATGGGAGATACCGCGGCTATTGATCCTGCGGAGATCGAGATGAGCAATCTGGTGATCCTGTGGGGGATTAACGCAGCCGCCACCAGCATCCATGTCATGAGGGACGCCAAAACCGCCCGGCGGCGCGGCGCCCGCCTTTGGGCCATCGATACCTATCGTACTCCGACTTGCGAGGCAGCGGACGATGCCTTTATCGTATGTCCCGGAGGCGACGGCGCATTGGCGTTGGCGATGATGCACGTCATGGTCCGCGAGGGTCTGGTGGATCAAGCCTTTATCCAGGATAACGTACTCGGGTTCGAGGAGTTCGCCGAAAAGGTGTTGACCGAGTGCTCCCCGGAGCGGATGTCACCGGTCTGTGGTTTGCCTGCTGTCGTCATCGTACGCATGGCGCGGGAGTATGTCGCCGCAAAAGCCTCCTTCATCCGACTGGGAAGCGGCCTGACCCGCTATGGCAACGGCGCGATGACCGTCCGCACCATCGCCTGCCTGCCCGCCCTCAGCGGGGCATGGCAGCAGCCCGGCGGCGGCCTTCTGACCGGCACATCCACCGGGGGCGCCTTCCCCCTGCACAAGGTCACGCGGGAGGATTTCATGGTGCGGCCGACGCGCCTGGTAAGCATGAATCAATTGGGAACGGCGCTCACAGAACTTAGCGATCCGCCCGTCATGTCCCTTTACGTCTACAGTTCCAATCCGGCTGCTGTAACACCCGACCAGAACGCCGTTATCAAGGGCCTTGAGCGCAATAACCTGTTCACCGTGGTGCATGAACGTTTTCTAACCGATACGGCCCGATATGCCGACATCGTCTTGCCGGCCACATCATCCCTGGAACAGCCCGACCTGTACCGATGTTACGGAAGTTACCACAGCCAGTGCTGTGCCGCAGCCATCCCGCCGCTGGGTGAGGCAAAATCCAATTGGGATGCGTTTTCCTTGCTGGCCGCCGGCATGGGATGGGACGAACCTTTTTTCCGGCAGTCGGCCGACGATCTTGTGGAGCAGTTGCTTGATTTTGATACCCCCTGGCGGGATGCCGGGACGACCCGATGCCTGCGTGAGGGCAAGCCGGTCACGTTGACGCCGCCTTCAAAATCCAAGTGCGACTGGAAGACCCCCTCCGGCCGGATTGAAATCCGTAACGACCGGGAGTCTGAGCCCCTGCCGCGCCTGCTTGTCACCCACGCCGCGGGAGACGGTTTTCCTCTGCGTTTACAGCCCGCAACCACACCCTACGCCCTCAATTCCAGCTTTTACGAGCAGGATAACCTGCGGGAAAGACAGGAGCGAATGGCGTTGATGATGCACCCGCAGGATGCAGCGGAACGGGGACTGACCGATGGCCAGCGGGTGACGGCGTACAATGGCAACGGAGAGGTAGAATTTGTCCTGAAGGCCACGGAGCGGGTCCCGGTGGGAACGGTAGTCACGGAAGGTGTCTGGTGGCGCGAATTCATCCCCGGCCAACGCGGAGTGAATGCCCTGACCTCCCAGCGTCTGACCGACAGTGGACGGGGGAGCACATTGTATGATGTGGCGGTGGAGGTGCGGGGAAAGACGGATTCATGGTGAGAAATTGCTTTTGCGTATGGACCTTTCTGCGCACGCGGTTGCTTTCTTTCGGCCTGGTGCTTGGACTGGGGTTTCTTCTTCTGGTCTCACTGGTCAAAACGGTGCATTAAATCTCCTTGACAACCTTTCAGGCATCTCTTAATCTCATGCCATAAGGAAACAGGTTCTTATCGTAATCGAACACCATCATCGGACAACAGGAGGACACCATGCGCGTAAAGCATATTATGACGAGCCCGGTGCTGACCATCCCCAGCACCATGCCTGTCCTGGAGGCGGCCAAGATCATGAAGGAGCGGAAGATCGAACGGCTTCCGGTGGTTGAGGGAGGAAAGCTTCTTGGGATCGTCACCAAGGACCGGGTGCTCCGTTCCTCACCCTCCATGGCAACAAGCCTGAGCCTTCACGAGATGCACTATCTGTTCGCCAAGTTAACCGTGGCGGAGATCATGAATAAAGACGTGACCGTCGTCAGTCCGGAGATGACGGTCGAAAACGCCGTACGCCTTGCCCAGGAGAAGCAGGTGGGCTGCCTGCCGGTGGTAGAGAGCGATCAGGTGGTGGGGATTCTGACCACCAACGATTTCTTCTACCTTCTCCTCAACCCGATCCTGGGGATCGGCGAGAAGGGGTCGCGGCTGATCGTGCGCGAATGCTCCAACCTGTCCCAGATCACCCAGGCGCTCCAGTGCGCGATGGACCTGGATCTGGAGGTGTTGAACGCGGCATACATGAGCAGCCGGAGGGGCGGTAAGCGTGAATTCATCCTCCACGTCAACACCGAGGACGTCACGATACTTGTGGAGAGGATGCGTTCCAGGGGGTTGGAGGTCGAGGTGCGGGAGCGGTAACCTCTTAAACCTTCATCCCCGGCAAGTTCAGCGAGGCCGTGTTGCCGCCGTCGACCGCGAGGGCCTGGCCTGTGATAAAACTGGCTTCGTCGCTGGCCAGAAAAAGGATGGCGGCCGCGATCTCCTCCGCCCTCCCGTAGCGTCTCAATTCGCACCGGCTTCCCAGTTTTTCACCCTTTCCCCGGGCGCGTGCGTAGTCAAAGATAGGCTTTGTCATTCCCGATTCGACAAGCCCCGGACAGACCGCGTTTACCCGGACGTTATACGCGCCCAGATCACAGGCGGAGGTCTGGGTGAAATTGATCAACGCCGCCTTGCTGGCGCTGTAGGCATTTCCTCCGGCGCCGGAGCGGATTCCCGCCACCGAAGCCGTATTGACGATGGCGCCGGACCGTCGTTCCTGCATGGGTCCCGCCGCGTGCTTGGTCCCGAAGACCGTCCCCAGCAGATTGACATCGAACACCTTTCTCCAGTCCTCTGCATCCTGGGTCTCGATGCCGCTCATCTGTCCGGTGATGCCGGCATTGTTGCAGAGGATGTCGATCCGGGCGTAGGTCGATAGGGCCAGTCCGATGAGTTCGCGGACTTCCGCCTCGACGGAAACATCCATACGCATGAGAATAGCCTCTCCGCCTTCATTTCCAACCAGGGCCAAGGTTTCGTAAAGCCCCTGTTCATCGATATCGGCCAGCAGAAGCCTGGCCCCCTCCCGCGCAAAAAGACGGGCCGTGGCCCGGCCAATGCCGTTGGCAGCGCCGGTAATCACGGCAACTTTACCCTCAAGACGACGATGGCCCTCCATGATTCCTCCTTTAAATAACTTGACACACAGGGGTTAAATCCATACACTCGCGCCGTCATAAAATCAAGCACCTATCGAACTTAAGCGCAGGCTCTCGTGATGCGGGTCGGTTATCCGAATAAATAACCGGATCCGCCTGGAGGAATGCACGGCATGAAGGCTGTTTGCTACCGCAGATCATGCGGATTGGCGATGGAGGAAATTCCAGTCCCCGAACCGGGAGAGCGCACCGTGCTGATCAAGGTGTCGGATACCGGTTTCTGCGGGTCGGACCACTCCCTGATTGAAAGCGGGCTCCTTGCCGATGGGACGATCCTGGGCCATGAGGTCAGCGGCGTCGTAGAGAACCTGGACGGGAAGTCGGAACTCCTTCAAGAAGGGGAGCGGGTCATCGTTCGACCCACATTCTGCGGTCATTGCCGTGAATGTCTGAAGGGCAGGCCCCATCTCTGCGGCGCATATCGACGAACGATCGGAATCGGCGATCTGCCCGGCGCCTTTGCCGAATATGTAAGGGTCCTTCCCCAAATGGTCATTCCGATCCCGGCGGGTGTCGATTCCCGAAACGCCGCTCTGGCCGAAACCTTTGCCTCCGCGCTGCACGGCATTCGATTGACCGGCAGCGAGGGAGGTTCCGTGCTCGTGACGGGCGGAGGGGCTGTCGGACTGGTCGCAGTGCGGCTGTTGAAGCTTCTTGGGTTTTCCCCCATTGTTCTCTCCGAGCCCGTCATCGAAAAAAGGGCGCTGGGGGAATCGTTCGGCGCGGACTTCGTGATCGATCCCCTCACCGAGGATATCAGACGCAAGGGTCTGGAATGGACCGGAGGAATCGGTTTTGATACGATTCTGGAGTGCTCGGGTGTCGCGGAAAATGTTCCGCTTGCGTTGGACATGGCGGCCAAGGGCGGCGCCATCTGTATGATCGGCATCCTCTTCAGGGGTGTAACGTTCCCCCACCCGATGATGATGAATTTCAAAGAGATCCGCTTTACAGGATCCTATTCCAACACGCATGAAGAAAATATCTCGTGTCTGAAATGGATGGCTGCGGGAAAGATCGACGCCCGGCCCCTCATCTCGGACCTGATCTCGCTGGAGGAGTTGCCCGAAGTGTATCGCGCCCGCATCCATCCCGGAAAGGCGTTGAAGGTGATGCTTCGGATCGGAGAGGAGTTTTAACATAACACTTCGAAAAAGAACGAGAAAAAGGAGATGATGCGATGCCGAAACAACCCCCTCCCGAAGGCTACCTCTTTTCCAAGGCCTACACGAATTATGTGTTCCTGTTGCTCTGGCTGCTCTATTTTTTCGACTACGTCGACCGGATGGTCGTCGTTTCTCTCTTCCCTTTTTTAAAATCCGACTGGGGGTTGACCGACGCCCAATGCGGGGCGATGGTTTCCGCCGTATACTGGGCCATTATCCTCTTCTCTTTCCCCATTTCCATCCTGATCGACCGGTGGAGCCGGAAAAAGAGCATCGGCATCATGGCCGTTTTGTGGAGTCTCGCCACGGCGGCCTGCGCGTTCACCCGGAATTTCGGCCAGCTCTTTGCGGCCCGGGCGGCGATCGGAATCGGCGAGGCCGGCTATGCGCCGGGGGGGACCGCGATGATTTCCGCCCTCTACCCCGAAAAAAAGCGGGCCTTCATGGTGGGAATCTGGAATTCCTCCATTCCGCTGGGGATGGCGGCGGGAATCGTCATCGGCGGGCTCATCGCCTCCCACTGGGGATGGCGTCACGCCTTCGGG
>CAYSSF010000058.1:0-9244 GCA_964433455.1 uncultured Syntrophaceae bacterium | reverse complement strand
TGCGTTGCTCTTCTTTTTCGTCAAGGACTACAAGACGGTCGGCCTGGAGAAAACGGTGGATCGCGAACATACCGGTAGTGCGGGGACAGATTTAAAATCTCTTCCACAAATAACCGGCCCGGCCACAAAAAAGATGACCAAAATGGACATCGTCCGCACCTTTGCCGCAACGCCTTCGTTGATCCTGACCTATTTCGGGTTTGCCGGTATGATGTTCACCTCCATATCGATGTCCACCTTCCTGCCCACCTATTTCCAGAGGGTGCACGGATTTCCGCTGCAAAAGGCGACACTGCTGGCCAGCGGCATCATGCTGACGGCCATCATCGGTTCGCCGCTGGGAGGATGGATAGCAGATACCTGGATGAAAAAGCGGATTCAGGCCCGGTTGCTGCTCCCCTCCGTCTCCGCGCTGTTGACGGCGGCTCTGTTCCTGACCGGCTTCAGTTTGCCCACCGGCGGGATGGTCCAATACGGGATTTTTCTTCTGGCGGGAATTGCATCCATCGCCTGGGCTTCATCGGCGATCGCCGTAACCCAGGACGTCGTTCATCCGGGGTTGAGAGCGGTCTCTTACGCCCTCTGCGTCATTGTGCAGAACCTGCTCGGCAGCGCCCTGGGTCCGGTTGTGACCGGCGCCTTCTCGGATGCATTCGGAATCCTGACGGCCCTGAAGTTCGCCAGCGCGATGGCCCTGATCTCCTGCGTCCTTTTTTACCTGGGCTCGCGATATTACACGCAAGACCTGGAGAAGGTGGAGAGGGTTCCGCTGACCGCCGAAGAGTAATCGGCCGAACTTTTCATGCCCCTTGTGCCGGAGGTGTTAAGCTTTGCCGCAATCGAATCCGGATGAGAGGACTGTCATGAAAAACATTGAAATGAAGGTGGATGGCAACATTCTAACCGTCAAGGTTGATCTGACGCAAGACTTTGGCAGTCATCATCATCAGGGAAGACCATTATCATTGCCTCGACAGAAGGGAATGTCTCTGTTGATGGTCATGAGGCTAAGATCGGGCTGAATGTTTACCGGAAGAAATAGCCTGGGGTTTATTGATTCCGGGTCGAAATGTGAATTCAGAGAAGGGGAATGAAGAAAGTGAATAGGTATGTGGCATTTTTTTTAGTATTTGCGTGCATTGGTTTGGCGGGTTGCACACGACACGTGAAACCGGACAAGTTCGAGGTATCACACGAGGAGATGCTGAAGTTCTCAGGAGGAACTCCTCTTAAGGTGATCGTGCCCCAGGATGCTGAGAAAGAATTCCCGGTTCAGTTCACCAAAGAATCGTCAGCGGCGGCGAAGGTCTTTGTTGATCTTAATGATATGTACCGGATCACCAAGGAACACCTCGAGGAAATCTTGAAAAAACAACAGGTATCGGTTGGAGCTGACGCATCTCGCTACTTGAAATTTGCGATCGATAAAATGCAGTGGGAAATATGGGCTGGTGGGTTTAGCATTGGTGCCTACATGGATTTCACCATCGAAACCTCCGATGGTTACAGTAAAGAATACAAGGTTCAGGACGGGTCGGCCTCAGATGTTTCAAGAGCGATCGGAGGCCTGACTTCACGTGCTGTTGAAAAAATATTTCAAGATCAAGAGGTTATTAACTTCATCCAAAAACGTTAAAGCCCTTTGACGAAGATAGTAAAATATTGGGGTTGTATTCGAACAAGGGAAAGCGAAAACTAAAATCCAAGACCTACCCAGTCAATAAACCTGACCGGAATTAAACGCGTTCTTAAAGAGCGTTAGCGTATAGGCCGGCAGGTTATTTCACTGTTCCTTTCAAACCGTAATTCACATGATATATTTCAGTTCTGCATGCTTGACTCGTAGGTGGAGACTTTTTCTGCCGACATCCGGATTTTTTCCGAACGAGCATGAAAATTTATGACTGAAAGCTACACGGCCCGTTTTCATGCCTTGCGCCAGAGCTCCTCGCGGGAAACGACGGTATCCTGAAGACAGGCGCGATCATTCTTCTCGGGGTAGTCCAGGTTGAAATGCAGTCCCCGGCTCTCCTTCCGCATCCGGGCGCAGGCCACGATGAGCTTGGCGGCCACGGCGATGTTCCGCAGTTCCAGCAGATCCCGCGTGACGATGAAATTCCGGTAATACTCTTCGATCTCCAGGTTGATCAGATCGATCCGGCGTTGCGCCCTTTCCAGCCGTTTGTCGGAGCGGACGATGCCGACGTAGTTCCACATGCAACGGCGGATTTCATCCCAGTTGTGCGAGACAACGACCGATTCATCGCTTTCGGTGGCCCCCCGCGGGTCCCACGGCGGGATCGCAATGGCGTCGTCCTCTATGGGTACATGATGCTGCGTCGTGTTTCCGCCATGATCCCGTATCGAGTCCCTGATTTCCGCGACGCGCTTGAATGATCGATGCGCAAAAACAATCGCCTCAAGGAGCGAGTTGCTGGCGAGACGGTTTGCGCCGTGCAACCCTGTGCAGGAAACCTCTCCGCAGGCGAAGAGACCCGGAATGCTCGTTTCCCCGTGCTCGTTCACCATAACCCCGCCGCAGAGGTAGTGTTCGGCCGGGACGACCGGAATGGGGTCCTTCGCCATGTCGATGCCGAATTCGAGGCACTTTTCATAAATGTTCGGGAAACGGGAGAGGAAGAAATCACGATCGCGGTGGGTGATATCGAGCAGGACGCAATCCTCCCCGGATTTTTTCAATTCGGTGTCGATCGCCTTTGCGACGACATCGCGCGGCGCAAGGCTCTTCATCGGATGGTATTTTTCCATGAAGGTGTCGCCGTTCTTGAGCTTCAGAATCCCCCCTTCGCCGCGGACCGCCTCGCTGATCAGAAAGGATTTCGCTTCGGGATGGTAGAGGCAGGTCGGGTGAAACTGGATGAACTCCATATTGGCGATTTTGGCGCCGGCGCGGTAGGCCATCGCAATGCCGTCGGCAGTGGCGATATCGGGGTTTGTCGTGATCAGATAGACCTTGCCGGCGCCGCCGGTGGAGAGCATAACGTATTTTGCCCGGAAGGTTAGGATGTCACCGCTTTCGATATCCAGCACGTAGGCGCCCAGACAGCGGTCCGGTTCGATCTTTCGGCCGAGGACGGAGGACTTCTTGATCAGATCGATCGCGATGTGATTCTCGAAGATCCGGATGTTGTCATTTTTACCGGCTTTATCGAGAAGCGCCCGCTCGATCTCCCGCCCGGTCAAGTCCTTGGCATGAACGACCCTTCTCATCGAATGGCCTCCCTCGCGGCCGAGATCGAACCGCTCGGGCTCGGTCTCCGAGCGGGTGAATTCCACGCCCCATTGCACCAATTCGCGAAGCCTTTCCGGTCCCTCCGTCACCACGAAACGGACGACCTCTTCGTTCGAGAGTCCGGCGCCGCAGGTCAGGGTGTCGTCGATATGATACTGAAAGCGGTCCGTCAGGTCCTGGACGACGGCAATCCCGCCCTGTGCCAGATTCGTATTGGAGTCGGTCTTATCCTTCTTGGTGACCATCGCGACGCTGCCCAGTTCCGCAGCCTTGATCGCGAAGCTTAAGCCGGCAATGCCGGTGCCCAGAACAAGAAAATCGGTATGGATTTGCATAGTTGTCTCTTTCTTGAAAAGTTTGTTTGCAAAAGATGGCCGATTCTATATATATTTTCCGCACTTTTGTAAAAGAAAATGTGCGGGGGATGGATTAATGGTGGTGCTGGGCATAGAATCGTCCTGTGATGAAACGGCGGCAGCGGTAGTCCGGGACGGTAAGGTACTGCTCTCCAATGTGATTGCCTCACAGGTGAAGGTGCATGAGCGGTACGGAGGCGTTGTCCCGGAGATTGCCTCCCGCAAGCATATCGAAGCGATTGTACCGGTGATTCTCGAGGCGCTGGAGGAGGCGGGGACGACGCTGACTGGCATCGACGGCATCGCCGTGACGAGAGGGCCGGGGCTGATCGGCTCCCTCCTGGTCGGTTTGTCCGCGGCCAAGGCGATCGCTTTTGCCCGGCAGCTCCCGATTGTCGGAGTCAATCACCTGGAGGGGCACGTCGCGGCCGCATTCCTGGCAGAATCTCCGCCGACATTTCCATTCGTTGCGCTGGTGGTTTCGGGCGGCCATACGACCATTTACCAGGTGGAGGGATTTCATCGCTTCACCGTACTCGGCCAGACGAGAGATGATGCGGCGGGAGAAGCCTTCGACAAGGCCGCAAAACTGTTGGAGATCGGTTATCCGGGAGGGGTGGTGATCGACCGCCTCGCGAAGCAGGGCAACCGCGACGCCTTTGCCTTTCCGAGGGCGATGCGGGAAAGTTTGGATTTCAGCTTCAGCGGCTTGAAAACCTCCCTTTTGACGAGACTCAAGAAGCGGGACGCCCCCTTTACCCCCGAGGAGTTGCCCGACCTGACGGCGTCGTACCAGGAGGCGATCTGCGATGTCCTCGTGGAAAAGACCCTGCGCGCGGCGGCGATGGTCAGGGCGACCCGCGTCGTCGTTTGCGGAGGCGTGGCCTCAAACAGCCGCCTGCGGGAACGTTTCCGGATCGAAGGGGCCTCCGCGGGGAACGAGATTTTCATTCCGCCTCCGGTTCTCTGCACGGACAACGCGGCGATGATTGCGGTGGTCGGAACGCATCTCCTCGCGTCGGGACACGAGGACGGGCTTGACCTGAATGCCGTCTCCCGCTGGCCCCTCACGGTTCAACCATGATCCTGAAAAGGCAAATCCGGACCTTTTACGAGAGATTCATCAGTTTGAAAGGTGAACCTTCGCAAATCGCGGCCGGAGTCGCGATCGGCGTCTTCGTCGGCGTGACGCCGACGATTCCGCTCCATACCGGGCTCATCGTTCTGATCTGTCTCCTCTTCCGGCAGAACATTACGGCCGGTTACCTGGGCGCGTGGACGATCTCCAATCCGCTGACCGTCCCTCTGCTCTACATTAGCCAGTATGAACTCGGCCGATTCCTGCTGGGGATGGAACGCAGCCGTTTCGCGGTCAACGATTACACCATTGCCGGCATCACGGCGCTGGGGTGGGAGATCCTGCTTCCTCTGCTGACGGGCGGCATCCTGATGGCCCCATTTTTTGCCCTTCCGGCCTATTTCATCTCGCGCCGGCTGATCATCGCGATCCGGACACGGAGGCCATCATGACCTCCGTCCGAAAGATGCTCGCCCGGTACGATATCCATCCCAGGAAGAGACTGGGACAATCCTTCCTGGAAGATTTGAACATGGTCCGGAGAATCGTTGCGCTTGCCGAACCCGCCCTGGAGGAGACGATCGTCGAAATCGGCGCCGGTCTCGGCTTCATGACGGAGGAGCTGGCAAAGAGGGCGGGGCGGGTGATCGCAATCGAGGTTGATCTCCGGCTGGCGGCTGTTTTGCGGGAGCGGTTCACCGGGAATGACCGGGTGGAGGTCGTCCAGATGGATGTGCTGACGTATGATTTTTCCTCGGCCTGTCCGGGGGGAAAGGTCAAGGTCGTCGGCAATATCCCTTACCATATTTCTACACCGATCCTTTTTCGGCTGCTGGACTTTCGACAGTCGATCTCATCGATGATCCTGATGTTCCAGAAGGAGTTGGCCGACCGGATTGCGGCGCCGCCGGGGACGAAGGATTACGGCATCCCTTCGGTGATGGTCGCAAAGTACACGAGGGCCGTCTCCGAAATGACGGTCCCGCCGACCTGCTTCTATCCGGTTCCGGAGGTGGTTTCATCGGTTCTGCGGATGGAGTTCCTGCCGGAGCCCGAACTTCCGTATGGGACGTTGTTTGCAACCATCGTCCGGGGGGCCTTTGCCCGGCGAAGAAAAACCCTCTGGAACAACCTCCGTCGGGTCGGTCTTCCGGAGGAGACGGTCGATCTGGTGTTCACAATGAGCGGAATCGACCGGACCAGAAGGGCGGAGACCCTGTCGGTTGAGGAATTCTCCCGGCTGACAACCGCATGGAGCGAGATCTCTGCACGGCACCATGCAGCGATAGGTCCATGAAAAGCCCGTAACGTCTTCAGAAGGCTTCAAATCCGGTTGACTTGTCGAGTCTGGGGTTTATCGCAATGGACATGATGAGGCCTCGGACACGAGGGGTTGACACCGGGGGCGGGTTCCCATATAGTCCCGAAACAAAGGGGGATATGCGCTGATGAAGAAAAAGACCTACACCATCGCCCTGATCCAGGTCGCCCTCGACGGGAAGCGGGGTGCGAATCTGGCGAAATGCACGGACTGGGTACGGCGGGCCGCCAGGGAAGGGGCGAATGTCGTCTGCCTGCCGGAGCTTTACGCATCTTTATATTTCTGCCAGAGCGAGAACACGGACCATTTCGATCTGGCCGAGCCCCTCCACGGCCCATCCTTTCTGGCCTTCAGCGAATTGGCCCGGGAGCTCAAAATAGTCGTCATCGTTCCGTTTTTCGAGCGCCGCACGGCGGGGATCTATCACAACAGCGCCTATATCATCGATGCCGACGGCACGGAAGCGGGGTTCTACCGGAAGATGCACATTCCGGACGACCCCTCATATTTCGAGAAGTTCTACTTCACCCCCGGCGACACGGGGTTTTGCGCCTGCGATACGACATTCGGGAGAATCGGAACCCTGATCTGCTGGGACCAGTGGTATCCCGAGGGGGCGAGAATCACGGCTCTCAAGGGCGCCGAGATCCTCTTCTATCCCACGGCGATCGGCTGGCATCCCCATGAAAAGGCGCGATACGGACAACGGCAGCACGATGCGTGGGAAACGGTCCAGCGCGGCCACGCCGTGGCCAACGGGATCTATGTCGCCGCGGCCAATCGGGTGGGCCTTGAACGGCCCGCGCCGGATTCGCCGGGTCTTGAATTCTGGGGAGCCTCTTTTATCGCAGGCCCCCAGGGTGAGATCATTGCCAGGGCTTCCCACGACCGGGAGGAGATCATCCTGGCGGAGATTGATCCGGCATACCTGGAGGACGTCCGGCGCAACTGGCCATTTCTTCGCGACAGACGGATCGACGCCTACGGCGATATTGTCAAAAGATCCCTTGTATAAGAGAGGCGAGACGACCATGATCCACCGCAGGCTGCCCGCCGAGTGGGAGAAGCACCAGGCGACCCTCATGTCGTTCCCCTATGAGGGTCGCGACTGGCCGGGGAAGTATGGCGCGATCGTCTGGACATTCGTGGAGATTATCAAAAAGGTCGCCGCCCGCGAGCCGGTCCTGCTGATGGTGAAATCGCCGGACCAACAGGGAAAAGTTGCCGGAATGCTCAAGCGGGCCCATGTCCGCAGCGAAAACGTCCGCTTCATCATCAAGGACGCCAACCGGAGCTGGATGCGCGATTCCGGTCCCATTTTGGTAAAATGTTCAGATGGAACCCGTGAGGCGATGCAATTCCGCTTCAACGGGTGGGCCAAGTACCGCAACCACAGGAAGGACCAGCGCATCCCGGCAGCCGTAGCCGACTGTCTCGGCCTCCCCCTGAGAGAGGTCCTCTATGAAGGCCGGCCGGTTGTTCTGGAAGGCGGCGCCATCGACGGAAACGGGTGCGGGACCCTTGTCACCACGGAAGAGTGTCTGCTGGATCATCGTGTCCAGGCGCGCAATCCCGGCTTCGACAAAGGCGATTACGAAACAGTCTTCCGACAGAACCTCGGGATCACGAACGTCATTTGGCTGGGGGAAGGCATCGAGGGCGACGACACCCACGGCCACGTGGACGATATCTGCCGTTTCGTGAATCGCAATACGCTGGTTGCCTGCCGCGAGGTCAACAAGAGAGACAATAACAGCAGACGTCTCGAAGAAAATCTGGAGCGCCTCCAGGGGGCCCGTCTGGAAAACGGAGATTCCCTGAACATTGTCACCGTCCCCATGCCGGAACGCCTCGATTTTGAGGAACTGCGCCTACCCGCCAGCTATGTCAACTTCATGATGATTGACGGGGCCCTCCTCGTGCCCACATTCAACGACCGGAACGATTATCGCGCACTCGGAATCTTTACCGAGCTGTTCTCCGATCGCGAGGTGATCGGAATCAGCGCCATCGACCTCATCTGGGGCCTGGGAACCCTCCACTGCCTGAGCCGCGAAATCCCGGCGTAAACCGAATTCTTTCCGGCAACATCCGCCATTTCTCTTTGGAGATATCCGCTTTCCTAAAAAGATGAGAGGATGACAATTTTCTTGACAAGCGGAAGGGCCTCTGATAGAGGGAGCGCCAACGCTTGGATCCGGTAACGGACTGGGACGGGGGAACATCGGAGTTCATGGATGCGGAAGGAAGCCTCTCGTCTTATACGAAGAGGCTTTTTTTGTGCGGGGGAGAGATGAGGATCATTCGATCCGCTGCGGAGATGCAGCGATTTTCGGAGGAGGAACGATGCCGGGGGCGTCGGATCGCCCTTGTTCCGACGATGGGGTATTTTCATGAGGGTCACTTGAACCTGATGCGGGTCGGACGCAAAAGAGGGGATTGCCTCATCGTGAGCCTCTATGTCAATCCCGCCCAGTTCGCCCCGTCGGAGGATCTGGATGCCTATCCGCGTGATTTCGAAAGAGATCAAACACTTGCGGAAGGGGTGGGCGTCGATGTGATCTTTCATCCGGACAACCGGGAGATGTACCCGGAAGGGTATCAGACCCATGTCGAGGTGGAAGGCATTACGAACAACCTCTGCGGCATTTCCCGTCCGCGATTTTTTAGAGGAGTGACGACTGTCTGCACGAAGCTCTTCCATATCGTCAAGCCCCATGTCGTGATCTTCGGGAAGAAGGATTTTCAGCAGTATGTCACGATCCGGCGGATGGTCCTCGATCTGAATATGGACATCGAGGTGGTCGGCATGGATACGACGCGCGAGCCCGACGGACTGGCGATGAGCTCGCGGAATGTCTACCTGAGCCCGGACGAGAGAAAATCCGCCCTGAGTCTGAGTCGTTCCCTGGACTTGGCCGGGGAGATCTACGACAGCGGGGAGCGGGATGCCGCTGCCATTCTGGAAAAAGTTCGTGCATGGATCGCCGCTTATCCCCACACGGAGATCGATTACGCCCAAATTTGTGATGTCAAAACCATGAAGGATGTCGAGCGGATCGATGGTTGGTGCGTCCTGGCTTTGGCGGTTCGGGTCGGGAAGACGAGATTGATCGACAATCGCCTCTTCGGGGAACCCCCGGAAGCGGGCGGGAGAATGTTCGAAGCGGGAGGACGAGAATGATGCAGAGGTTCATGCTCAAGTCGAAGCTCCACCGGGCTACGGTGACCGATGC
>CAYSSF010000057.1:12710-19095 GCA_964433455.1 uncultured Syntrophaceae bacterium | reverse complement strand
TCCGGGAAGAGGTAACCGCAGCCGCTATTAAGCGTGTTATTGCGTGGCAATTGGCAAAAGCTATGGAGAACAAGCACATAACAAAGACCGAAATGGCCGCTCGTATGCATACGAGCCGTGCGGTCGTAAATCGGTTGCTGGACGAAGATGATACCAGCATCACCTTGGCTACTCTGTCACGTGCAAGTTTGGCTGTAGGCATTCCACTGAAAATTGAGCTTCAGTAATTCCTTACCTGCCCGTCGCTTCGCCTCGCACCAAGGGCGGGACGGTCATTGGAGAGAAGAAGAAAAACGCGCTCACGAGTAGGCCGGTGCTTTGAAGACCTCGCCAACCCGTGCGGCGGGTTCAGTAGTTCTGATCATGGGCATCCTTGATTGATTCAGTGTAAATCTATCCCTTTCTGCAAGGAATATCAACCGATTTTCTGATTCTCCAGCCATCAGGAATTCTCCATAATGAGAATATTCATCTTGACAAATAGAACAGTCGTTCTATTATAGGAGGCCTGTTTTCCTCGGAGGTGAGGAATCATGGCCGCCCATACCACTGTTTATAAGCCCCGCAATCCACAGGTTACCGATTATTACCGCTGCGTCGAAGATCATCTTGAAACATTTCTACAGGTCTACGAGGAACGGTTCGAACGGATCTACGGATTTTTCCGTCCTTATGTGCAGAACGTTATCTGCCGGTATCTGGATTGCGGCGACCTGCGAAACGGTTTTGCCAGGGTGAAGTGCAATGAGTGCAACAACGAGTATCTTCTGGCCTTTTCCTGCAAACGCCGCCATTTTTGCCCCTCCTGCCATCAGAAACGGGTGGCTACATTGCCAAAGAAATCGTGACTATTTCATGACTCTGCCGGATTGCATACAGCCGGAAGGACCCCTCGGGACCGATCTGCCCCCGAAAATGCCACATTCCGACCAGAATTCATTGATATACCCGGATCACGAAAAACTCGCTTTGTATTTGCAGTCTTGGATGCCGACAAAAGAAATATTTTTAAGACTTTCAGGAAAGCGAAACGCCAGGGATCTGCCGTAAAAAAGTTGTCACCGATTCCGTTTGATTTTGTCACCGAATAAATTCCTTCTTGCATAAAGAGGAAGAGGATTCTCGGTTCCCGATGCCGCTGTGCCCGCCGTCCGGAACGTACAAGGGAGGGTCCCTGTGGCCCCCCCTTGCGTGTCATTGAAATGGTGGGTTTCCTCTTATTCTCGGTACTTGAACGAGAGGTTCAACCTGACCCGGAATGAGGTGACCTTTCCCCCCTCGATCGTGACATCCTGCCGGACAACCTCGGCCACCCTCAACTCCTCGAGGGATTTTGCGGCCGTCGCCAGGGCCTTCTGGGTGGCATCCTCCCAGGACTTCGGGCTCGTTCCTACAATCTCGACGATCTTGTAGATGGACATCGTGGCGCCTCCTTTCTGAATGGCTTTTGGGTTGGTTAATGATTTTGAATACTTCCGCTGACGTTACCGCGTTAAAAGAGGGGTAAGGGCTGGACCGGCTGAAATCGATCAAGGCCCCCAAGAACTGGAGCGCCGGCATCCACGGGGGAAGCCGGGTGGTCATCCGGGAAGACCATCGGATCTGATGATGACTCCGTAACAACGTATCCCAACGTCTTCATTCGCTTCGCTCAATCTGGAAGGAGGAGATACATAAAAAACCATGAGGCTACGGCACCTAAAGCTAAGTAAATCCATTCCATTGCTCAAACTCCGAGTTCACTTTCACCAGATCCATTTTCAAAACTATTGAATAGAACCGGGGTGTCAGAATCGGGTGTTCAAAGAAAATCGATCCGGTTCTTAAAATCCGCACGGGTGGCCCAGCCGATCTTCTTCAGCAGTCGCCGGAGTATCTCCCCGATGGGCATCTGCCGGGAAACGATGATCCCCCAGTGCTCCTGGTTTTGGATTGCGTACTGATTGTGGAGGTTCACGAAGTCCCTGATGTTGAATGTGATGAAGCAACGTTCTTCCTGGGCGGCAAATGCCAACTGTTCCCTGTCGGCTTTCCCTTTTCGCTTCAGTTCTTGGGTGTGAACAACATCAAATCCCCTTTGCCGCAACGCATGGGCCAATCCCGTGTGGATATCCTCGTCCAGGAATAATTTCGGTTTCATCGGTCAATATTATTGCCGTGCGGGATGCATTTGAATCTGGCTCTTCCAGTATTCGACATTGCCCGCCTCTTCCAGATCCGCATCGATCTCTTCTTGGTGGTCAAAATAATAGGCCAGAGCCGAATGAACCTGGGCCGGAGTCAGGTGGCGAAGGCTGTCAAGAACCTCATCGATGCTCATGCCGAGCTGATAATACCCGGCAATGCAGTTGACGGTAATCCTTGTCCCCGCGATGACTGGCCGTCCCCCGGCGATCCCCGGATCTGACATGATATATGGGTAATCCAGTTTTTGGGCTGTCAGCGACATCTTTCACCCTCCATCCTTCGTTTACTGTTTCAACGCCCGTGCAACGGAAGTAAGCTCGCACAGATGAACATTAAAATCCAGTTTAGAGTAGATGAATACGTCTGTCAACTCGAAAATAATTGGAAAATTAATGATATATTGTTTCAAGAACCCAGGCCCTTGCGATTCGTCAAATGGACGATAGACCGAGGCGGACAATACATCCTGAAAACATTCATATCGGAATGCACCTCGAGGGCTCTGCCGCGACCGAAAGCGGGGACTAATATCGGTTGACACAATTTCCTGGAGGCGCACGTGAAGCTCCGCCCCGTGGATTTCGCCACAGAGGGGGTCTATCTCTGCGGGCTCGCCCATTCGCCGAAGATACAAAGCCAGGGCGGGGTCGGCCGCTGACGCTCCTCCCGATCATTTTCCTCCGGATTCTGTCAGCGGTAGAAACTGGCACGGGGGACTGCTAACGGCGTACATCACCACATAAAGCCCGGTAAAACCCGGCATACCGGTGAGGTCTGCCCAAATGTGCTTCAAAATCACCTCCGGGCACGCCAAATGATCGAATTTCGATTCCCTCCGCGCACAAAACTAATGACCCCTTCCCATCCTTCCCGCAATGCAAAAACCGCCTCCTATCTCGCCACAACATGTTGAGACAAAATTCCCTTGATACACAAGACACCTTTCGCTATCCTGATCACCATGAAAAGCAACGCCTTATCAAACCGGACCCCACGGCAGGGCCAAGCGAGATTGTAGTCAGTAAGGGGGGCCGGTGGATTCTGTTTGCCTTGACACCCGATAGCTCTCCAGATAGCAATGACCTACCATTTCGCTGACATTTTATTGCCATTGCTTTCCCCATTGGCGTTCCTATCATGTATCATCAGGGTCTTCTTGCATCTGGGTGCTAAAAATTTTCCGCGCCCGCGCGGAGTCGGAGGGGCTCCGGAGAAATCGAGAATACATGTTAGAGTCAAGCGTCAAGGCAGTGATCCTCATGGCAGGCCGTGTCTGTTGCTTGGTCGCGTTCTCGGCGCTCAGCCCCGTCGGGTCGGCGTTCTCGTACCCACCACTCCGAGCCGGTGAAATCACGATGAGTGCGACCCCGGCCGCTCTCATCGCGCAGGCTGCGGATATGCAATCCCAGGGCGACCCGGGCGGCAAGCAATGCGACGAGGAGGCCCTGAGGAAGGCGAAGGCCGACCGGGACAAATGGCTGAAGATCTACCAGGAGCAACGCGCCGCCGCAGATGACACACGGCAGCGGGAAGCCGACGCGCTCGCCGCTGCGGAAAAGGAATTCAACAAATATGCGCAGGGCATCGCGGAGAAGGGGGTCGTCACGGTCGGCAAGCAAACCTTCAGGGTGCCGGACCAAGTGGTCGCTGCCTGGAAAGTGGCCAAGGTCGCCTCGTCCGACAGCGCGGCCTCTGAAAAATTTCTCAAACTGACCAAAATGTATCTCGAGGAGCTGGCAAAGAGCGAAGGCTACAAGAATGCCCTCGATCGGGCCAAATGGATCGATGCGGCATTATCCGGTCTCGCCATGGATGCCAAGGTCCTCACCAGCCTCAAAGAGGCCGAGTTCCATGCGGAGCAGGCATACAAACAATGGCTGGCGGCCTATGAAAGCCTGATGAAGGCGCGGCTTGCGGAAGACAAAGTGAAAAGACTAGAAGCGGCGTGCCAGAAGGTCTCCGCGGACAAGTGCATCGGCTTGGGCTGTGAAACGCAGCCGAGCCCCACCGGGTGCATCGGCTGGGGCTGCGACGAGAAGACGCAGGGAGCTGACAACGCAAAATCGAGCGGCCAGCGGGAGGCCGAAGAAGCACAAAGGATGATCGACCAATGGAAGAAGGTCGAGGGCGGGTTTGAAGACGCGGAGGGCAATTTTCACGACACCGACAGCGCCTTCAACGAGGCCCTGGCCGTCGTCCAGGGGCAGCAATCGATCTGGTTCCTGGTGCGACCGGCCTTCGCCGCCGAGCCAGACTATCGGCAGGAATGGAACAGGTTCCGGCAGCCGATGATCCGCGCGTATCAGCGCCTGGCCCGGGCACTTGAAGCCTATAGACGGGCTGAAGCCGCGTTCAGGCTGATCCCCAAGAAGAGATGATCTTCCTGTCTTTCCTGAAGACGGAACGGTCAGGAGGGGAATTATGCGTCAGAAGTCTGAAATCGACCCTGAGCCTTCAAACGGAAGAGCGCTGGTGAACGCCGCTCTTTCCATCTTCACCCTCAGGAATAGCGCCTTCAGACGAGGGCCGGGCAGAGCGGACCAATCCCGCCGGAAGAAGCTGCGGCCTGGCAAGCCGGCGACAGGGGAACCATACGGTACGACTACGGTCAGCCCCAGCTTAGTCTCTGGATCGGAAAGGGATGAGGCGAGTCTTACCCAGATTGGTATCATGCGATTTGTCTTATCTTTCTTGGATAGGGCAACCACGAACGTAGCTGAGGAACCATGAACAATAGTCGTCAAGAGTGGACTATCATGCATTCGCGTCTGGCCGCCCAGTTTTGGCGGCTCCTTGCCATCGGCACGACATTCTGCGCAATATTCGGCGCAGTAGCCGCTGTCATGGCGGGACAGGTCGGAACCACACCCGAGGGTGACGTGATCTACGTCTTCACCTGTCCTGCAAACCCGCCCGCAACGGCCAATTGGGATGTAAATTGGCCAAACCACCTCGGTGATCATCCGACGTGGAAGATTCAGAATGAAAACCATTCGTTGCCAGCGCCTTATGTCCGGTCGTCGTTCCTCTCGAAGGTCCGGAACGGCCAAGAACTCTTGTGCAAATATAGCGTGTCGGTCGGTACTCAAATGACGAGCAGCAGGATCACGTACCGGTACAAGGTGCACCGCGACATCATCAGTTGTGAAAGCACTTCTTATAACTCCTGGAAATGCATCTTGAAGGAAGGGAGCGGAGGACAGTCTTCATCCTCCGCGACAGCGACTCCCAGTAAACCGCCGGCAAAATGTGTCGGCTTGGGTTGTGAGAGTCAGCCAAATCCGGGCGCGTGCATCGGCCTGGGGTGCGACAGACCGATTACCGGACCGCAAAGAAGCGCAAGCGGGCTGGAAGAGCCATGAGCAAACAATCAAGAATCGGGATACTCATATTGTTGTCGGCTTTTATTCTCCACAGTTGTACCTCTGCACCGAAGGATGACGCCGCGGCCCGAGCTCCGGCAAAATCCTCTGCAAGTCTCAAGGATGACGCTTCTCCCCCAGCCTCCGGACAATCTCCTGCTGCGCCAAAGGACGACACCGGCTCCCGAGCTTCCGGCAAGTCTACCGGGCTCCAGGAACCCTGCGTCGGGATGGGGTGCGACGAAAAGGTATCGGTTGGACTCAAGGAAAAATGTGTCGGGATGGGATGCCCGAAGGAAGATGGCAAGTAATCTGAAGAATGCCGGACGGTGGGCCGGCCCGCTTCTCTTCTTCTTCGGCGGGTTCTTTATCCTGTTGGCTGTCCAGGAGGGCTGCTATCAAAAAGGCGTCAAGCTGACAGCCGTAGTCGTTGCCAAGGAATACTCTCCCGGGACCAGCCGTGTCGGGACCGGCACCGTCAGCTCGTCCAGCCGTCACAAGATCCGGTATCGTTTCACTACGCCGGAAGGCATCGTCAAGGAAGATCGAAGCGACGTCCTGCTTCAAAATTGGAATACGATGCGGGAAGGCGACAGGGTGCACATCGAATATGTGCCGGCAACGGGCGACAGCCGGGTCGCCGGCCAGACAGCCTCGGCCCCGGTGTTTCTCGTGATTGCCGCGGTTCTCTTGACCGGGGGGTGGTTTCTGCGCCGCCGCAGCAAATCCCCACCAGCACCAGGAGAAGAATCGTGAAGCGATTCGGCGAATGGCTGGCAATGCTTCGCAACGTCATCCTTGCCCTGGGCGTCATCGCCATTGGACAAGCCCTTCCA
>CAYSSF010000057.1:0-12610 GCA_964433455.1 uncultured Syntrophaceae bacterium | reverse complement strand
GCTTCGCAACGTCATCCTTGCCCTGGGCGTCATCGCCATTGGACAAGCCCTTCCAGGATTCAGCGACGAAGTATCGATCGGCCAGTTCAAGGCTGCCTGGCGGCAGGCGCTCTGGCTTAAGGACACACGTTGGCGGGGACTGTTTCTCATGGGGCTGGGAGCCATGCTGATGACCCTGGGCGGGTTCGGCGCGATCATCGTCCTTTGTCCGCCCGGACTCAAGTTCCTTGCAGGCATCGCACTTGGATATGCGGCCGTTCGCATGGTGAAGGCATTTCGATCCTCCTGAGTTCGGAGCGTTGATAGCCCTTCGCCGTCTCCGGTTGCTGGACCGGAATTTCCCCAATGATTGATCGGATGAAGAAACTCGGCAATCGCACGTGGAATTGGACCTGTTCAGCCATGGCGCGTGTTGACAACCGCCTCCTGGAGCCTCACTCATTAACCATTATACACTGATTACTTCTGCCCACCATTATGCTTACTATTTTCCATTATTGCTTTTAATGATGGATTCATCCATTCTTGCTTTAAAGAACTATCGGATCAGATATTATCAAAGGAGGTCGTGATGGAATGCGAGGATGTTGATAAAGTAAAACCGCTGGACAAGCTTCTGGAAGACCAGATTGAAGAATTTGACAGTGGGAAAGATGCAGTCTGCGACAAAGAATTGGATAAAATGATGTGGGAACTCGGCGATTACGAAAATAAGGAGCCGACGATGGAAGCCAAAGAATTCGAAGAGGAGAACCCGATTGAAGAAGAACTCGTGGAGAAAAGGATGATCCACGGCAGCAATAAAAAGCCCTATTATATGGAAGACGAGCCGGCCAAAGAGGATATCATGCCCGGTGATGAGGTCGTAGCGGCGCACTCGATCAGTCCCGATAAAGGAAAATAAAAGAGTGGATTGATTACTCTGCTCGCTAATAAAGAGAGGTGGCTTAACATGAAATGAATGATGAAAAAGGAGTCGTAATTTGAAAATCTCGACAACCAGGGTCTGATGAGCGTCTTCGAGAGCATCCTGGCCAATCCCGTGACGAACAAGAAGCTGACGGAGCTCCTGAAGAGGGCAGCCCAGGCCGACGCAGCAGCGCCGGGTGATGCGCCCTCCCCCTTCCAGTCCGTCTACACCGCGGGCCAGACGCTGTCCAACCGCCTGCTGGATGGGAAAATCCTCTACGACCTCAAGGAATTGGAGAACCTCCACCTCTATTTTCTCTCCCTGATCGAGGCGATCGAAAAGGCCAAGGCGGGCTGCGGGACGGCGAAGGTACCCGAGCCTCCATTCCGACCCGGTGATGAAACGTGCGGGAATCGGTCGTCCTGCCACCAATCGGCACAAAGCCGGAATCGTCAGTTACCGCAATGAGGTTAGGGCCTTCAAGCCGTTGAGAACCTCCTCGAAACGGTGGGCGGTATAGTCGGGCGACGCGTTTTCGTAGACCTTGTCTCCCTGGTTGGAATCGAAAAAGATGGTCTTCATGCCGAGCCGACTCGCTCCGTGGATATCCCGGTACATGTCGTTCCCCACGAAGATCACCTCCGCGGGTTCGAGTTTCATGGCCGCGAGCGCCTTCTCCATGAGCCTCCGGTCGGGTTTCCTGAATCCGTAATATCCGGAGATGATAATGGGATCGAAGCAGCCTTCCAGTCTCAGGGCCGTCATTTCCGGCAAGGCAAAACAGGGCTGGGCGTCGGAAACAAGCCCCATCGGATAGGCCGGACGCAGTTCCTCCAGCACCCGTTTCACATCGGGGTAGAGCTGGAGCTTCTTCCGGGAGATGCCCCGGTAGATCTCGGCGAGGGTCCGGGCCAGGGTCCGGCGCGCAGGCCCATCTTCCATTCCTTCCTGTTTGAGGAACGCCTCCCAGATGGCATCCACATCGATTTCCGGGTATTCCTCGCCGCGCGCCTCCTTTTGCTCCTTCATGATCCGGTAGTAAGCGTCCCGCACCTCCCACCGGCGCCGGTGTATCCCCCGATAGGTGAGATAATGGGCGATCCCGCGGTAGATCTCTTCCATGGATTCGTCCGTCTCGATATCGATCAGGGTTCCGTAGAGATCAAACAGAATTCCTTTTGTGGTCATCGGCTGGCTACCTCAATGTTTCCCGGGCCTCGTCCAGCAACTGCCGGCGGTAGGCCCCGGTGATCCAGGAGTTGCGGGCGATGCGGAGGAGGGTCATTCCCATGTGAAAGGGAACACGGCGAACGAGAGACCTAAAAGCACTCTCCCTGTCGGGAAAGTGGCAGGCATACTCCCAGAGAAAGTGCCCGATAAAGGGTTCCGCCAGCCCTTTGTCGCCGGTATACTGCATAAAAAAATGTTTGATCTCGGCGGCCACCCGGCCGACGTCAAAGACCCGGTCGGCGCTTTTCATCCGCTCCAGGTCGATGGCGATCACCCAGAGATCGTCGCCAAAGAGGACATTGGCCGGAGTCACGTCGCCGTGCACGAGCACCTGATTGTCCTCCCACATGAACGGCTTCCCTCGCCACGCTTCTTTCAGCCGGTGGAAATTTTCGGCCTCGTCCCATCCGATATGGCCCCAGTTCTTCAACTGATCCATGATCCGGTCGAAGTAGGAGCAGTCCGCGTTCATGTCCACACGCGCCTCGGAGGCGGTCCGGTTATGAATGGCGGCCAGAAAATAGGCCAGGGCGGTCAGTTTCTGAAAGAGGGCTGCCTGCGCCCTTTCCCGGATTGCCCTGATGATAAAGTCGTCGAGCGGTATGCCGTAGCAGAACTCCTCCACCAGGATGCAGTTGAGCCCGGCATTGCGGCCAAGGGGACGGGCAATGTAATGGGGGTAGCCGGCAAAGCCGATGCTGCGCAGATGGTTCATGTTGCTGAATTCCCGCTCCATGTGACGGAAGGAGTCCTCCGGCGAGCGATTGGCGACACCGGCGAAGAACTTCCCGATGAAACGGGTCCGGCTGCCTTGATCTTCATAGAGATAGACATGGTTGGAGCCTTGGAGACGATAGACCCGGAAGTCGGGGGAGGCGCCATGGACGCCGGCCCGCGGGAGGATGTCGTCACTCAGATATCCGAAAAGCGGGTCTCTTCTGGAAAGGTGTCCGAGATATTGCATGAGAGCTCGATAAGTTTTGAAGGTGCATCATTTGGCGCCGGCGCCGCCCAAGTTCGGGTCATTGAACCATTTCAACGATCGTTTGTCAATGATTCACGTTCGACGGCACCGATGCGTTTACAGGTCTGCCGGCTGAAAAATTTGGCGCACAGATCGCCCTCGGATCCATGGCTGCAATGCTGATCCTTTCGGGCGGAGTTGCTTTTCTCCTGCGGCCGAGGGGTTGAGACCGGTGGGTGATCTTGTTAAAAAATTCCTTGAACATAGTCTGGTATGGGAGTATCCTGTAGCCAAGGTCACTTGGTTGAATTAGAAAAATGGAATATATTCATACAAGAAAGGTAAAATAGTCTCCCGCCACAGCCATCACGCCTATAGAGTGACAGAGGGCCTTTCGTTTTCGGCCTATACCGTTGATCACGATAGAGGGTGAACCAGATGTACAAGCAGACCGGAACAGATAATACTAACCCACGTAAGTCACTCATTGATGACGCAGTTCAAGAGGCACAAATTGCGGGATTGCCACTTCGGGCCACGGTTGGAAATATTCTGATTAGAGAAGGGCTTGTCACAAAAGAGCAGATTGCGAGGGCACTGGAACATCAGACCGGCAGCAAAAAGAAGAAGATAGGTGAGGTGCTCGTTGAGCAGGGGTTGATCACTGAAGACCAACTGCTGACAGCACTGGCGATGAAGTTCCGGTTTCGGTATGTTGAGCTTTCAAGCATAGTTGTTGACAAAAAAGCCATTGCGGCATTCGCCCCGGATGTGGTGCGGAGGTTACAGTTTATTCCTGTCGCGGATAAAGGGGATCGTATCATCATCGCGACCTCCCAACCAACCGATTCCAGTCTCCATAAACACCTGCTGTTTTATTCCGGTCGCAAAATCGAAATGGTAGTTGCTACATCAAAGCAGATAGCGGAAGCGATTGAAAGGTATTATCCGCAAGAAGAATCTTTTGTTGAAGATTTGATTGGCGAATTGGCCATAAGTCATGAGGTTGAAACGGAGGACGACGAGCACGATGAGACCGGATTCAGCGAAACCGATTCGCAGATCGTGAACCTCGTCAATAAGATCCTGATTGATGGCCATGCTAAAGAAGCTTCCGATATTCATTTTGAGCCTGGCCCCCGTGAGCAGCCTCTTAAGGTGCGATACCGGATTGACGGCGTCTGTCAATTAGTGCACCAAATCCCGGCGCTTTATAAAAAGGCGGTCATTTCCAGGCTGAAGATCATGTCGAATCTCGATATCACCGAACGACGGCAGCCACAGAGTGGCAAGATTCTTCTGAAGTTCAAGAACAAACGAGTGGAGTATCGGCTGGAAACCACACCGACCACCGGTTACAATGAAGATGCGGTCTTAAGAATTTTGGCATCTTCTAAACCGGTGCCATTAGACAAAATGTGCCTTTCTCCTCTCAACGAAAAGGCGTTCAGGAATTTGCTGTCTCAGCCTTATGGCATCATTTTGTGCGTCGGACCGACGGGATCAGGAAAAACTACGACACTCCACTCGGCCCTTGGGCATCTCAATACACCAGATCGAAAAATCTGGACCGTAGAAGATCCCGTGGAGATTACTCAGCCAGGACTCCGGCAAGTTCAGGTCCAGAGCCAGATAGGCCTGACATTCGCGAAGGCGCTCCGTTCCTTCCTGCGGTTGGATCCCGATGTGATCATGATCGGTGAAATGCGAGATAAGGAAACGGCAGGAATGGCAATAGAAGCTTCTTTAACGGGGCACCTCGTTTTAAGCACCCTCCACACGAACAGCGCTCCCGAAACACTTATTCGTCTCATCGAAATGTATATGGATCCCTATAACTTCGCCGATGCCCTTTTAGGAATATTGGCACAGCGTTTATCCCGCAAATTATGCGATAAATGCAAGATATCCTATCATCCCAGCGAAGAAGAATTTAAAGAACTTGTTGGTTCCTATGATCCCCACTGGTTTAAGGAGCACAAGATGGAGCCTTATTTGCCGGAAACAATGCTGATGAAAAAGGGGGCGTGTAAGGAATGCAATGGGACGGGGTATCGAGGGCGTATTGCCCTTCATGAATTAATTGTCGCAACGGAAAATGTAAAAAAGGCGATCAAAAAGAGTGCCCCTGTTGATGAGATAAAGGTGATGGCTATTGAAGAAGGCATGAGAACCCTTCTCATGGATGGCGTGCAAAAAGTATTGCGGGGATTGACTGATTTAAATAGCGTCTTAAAGGTTTGTGCTTCACAAATGATCACTTGGCAAGGGTTATAACATCTTAACAAGGAGATTTCATGATGGCAAAACCCTATTCCGAACAAGAAAGGCGCGACATTATCATTGTCACCGCGCTCACACTTTTCTTGCCCTTCTTCAGCATCTACCTCCGCTTTGTTGAGAGATTGTACGATTTTTCTAAAGACTACGATGTGATCGGCGTCACAGAGTATTTGATAAATTTTTGTTTTCTCTATCTTTCAGGGCTCCTATACGTTACCTACCGCCGCTGGTTAAAGGCTGAAAAGAAGAGAAAAGAGCTTGAAAACATTATCGCCAGCATCAATCCCGATGTGCTGATCGTTGTTGACCGGCAAAGAAAGATAATCGTGTGCAACAATACGATAAAACGAATGTTTGGCTATGACGTGGATGAAACGGTCCAACAGACAACGGATATCCTCTACTTCGACCGGCGGTCCTACCCCGAAGACAAAAAGCGTGAAATCTACGAGATTCTTGAAAAGGAAGGTTTTCATATCGGCCTGGCAACGGGGAAGAAGAAAAGCGGCGCAACTTTTCCGCTGGAAATCATTACGGGGAACTTAGGCGGGGCACAAGGCGCTGTCCTTCTGCTCCGCGACATCACTGCAAGAAAAGAGGCCGAAGACGCCCTACTCAGGGCCCGTAATGAACTGGAAATGCGGGTCCGGGAGAGAACCGAAGAACTTACTGTGCAGAGCATGACTTTGTCTAAGGAGATTATCGAGCGTAAACGTAAAGAAGAGGAGAAGCGGATTCTCCAGGAACGTCTACAACAAGCGGAGAAAATGGAGGCGTTGGGGCAGTTGGCGGGGGGGGTCGCTCACGATCTCAATAATGTTCTCGGCGTCCTTTCGGGATACTCGGAACTTCTGATGAAGCATCTACCGGAAGATAATCTCTTAAGGAGATATGCCGCTAATATTCTTAAATCCAGTGAAAAAGGCGCTGCCATTATTCAGGACTTGTTGACGCTTGCAAGAAGAGGCGTCGTTGTGACCGAGGTAACAAACCTCAACAGAATTGTTTCTAATTTTCTCGCGACACCTGAATTTGATACGTTGAAAAACCATCATTGTAATGTGGCCATAAAGACAGACCTTGAAAATGACTTGCCTCATATCAAGGGATCCCCCGTCCATCTGGAGAAAACACTGATGAACCTGGTTTTAAATGCGGCTGAATCTATTGTCTGCAGTGGAGAAGTGGAGATTAGGACGGAGAACCGCTATCTCGACAAACCTGTTCGGAGTTATGATCGGGTTGAGGAAGGGGATTATACGGTCCTGACGGTATCAGATAACGGAAGAGGTATTCCCGTCGCTGATTTGGAAAAGATATTTGAGCCCTTCTATTCGAAAAAGAAGATCGGACGGAGTGGGACTGGGTTGGGATTGGCTATTGTCTGGGGGACAGTTAAAGATCATGATGGTTACATTGATGTCCAGAGCGTAGAAGGGAAAGGATCTACCTTCACGCTGTATTTCCCTGTCACCACGGAAGAAATAGGTAAGGAATCGCAGAAGGCGCCTGTCGAGCAATACGCGGGTCATGGGGAATCGATTCTGGTGGTTGATGACATGGAGGAGCAAAGACAGGTGGCGACCGATTTGTTGGTGCAGCTTGGTTATCAGGTTAATTCGGTTGCGAGTGGTGAAGAGGCGGTAGAATATCTAAAGAGCCATAAAGCGGACATCCTGGTTCTGGATATGGTTATGGAGCCCGGTATTGATGGTCTTGAGACCTACAAACAGGTTCTCGAAGACAATCCCCATCAGAAAACGATCATCGTCAGTGGGTATTCCGAAACTGATCGAGTCAAGGAGACCGAGAGACTAGGGGCTGGACCATATGTTAAGAAACCCTACTTGAGGGAAAAGATCGGTGTGGCCATCCGGGATGAACTGGCTAGAAATAGAATGGCCTCATCGATCAGGAGATCCACATCCAACCCCGTTTCTATGTCAAAGAAAGCAGGTGGGATCTGAGGTTGGCGTCTCTGGAACTCAGATTCAACTTCTTGCGGATGTTGTTCCGGTGGGTGATCACCGTGCCCACGGAGAGGCCGAAGAGCGCGGCAATCTCCTTGGATCTCTTTCCCTGTCTGATCAGCTCGGCGATCTGAATCTCCTGCGGCGTCAAACTCTTACAAGGGATCGTGCTCGACGACGGCTCCCATATCGATCTGGCCGGAATCTTTATCGTCCTGGGGGCAAAAGGGGCCGTCGACCTCGCTGCCGGACTCGGCGTGGCCCTGGACGCGGAAACCATGAAGTATATCGCCACCAACAAGAAGCAGGAGACCAGCCTGGACGCCGTCGCGATCTCGTCAATGGTCTTTACGATTTTGCCCGTTTCCTCGCTGGTCTTTGAAATTTCCACAGTGGCCTTGCTCATCTCGCCCATGTGCCCGCTCACCTTTTCAACAATGCTCCCGGCTTCATCCATCATCCCCTTGTTCAGATCAATCGCTGTACTGCAAGATGATATCGAAAACCGCCTCCTATCTCGCCACAACATGTTGAGATAAAATTCCTTTGACAGGGTTTCTGAGCTGCCGGTGTCTCCCGGGCTTCGACAGCTAAAATGCCGATTGTAAGTTAAAAAATTCAATTTGACTGATATCGCTTTTACTGTAAAGTACTCACAGGATTGGACGCACCCTGTCTAAGAAATGATGATCGCTGGCCGGGCAGGGCCGCACTACAAAAAGGAGGTGGTGTGATGATGAACATCATGAATTACTTCAAACCCGTTTCGACCTGGTCGCCCGAAAAGGTCCGCCTGTTTCTGAAGGACAATGAGCCGGAAGCCTATAACCTGGTCGACGTGAGAACGGCCAAAGAGTATGAAAGAGGCCATCTTCCCGGTGCACGCCTGATCCCCGTCGGAGAGGTCGCGGAACGCCTCTCCGAACTGGATCCCGATAAACCAACCCTTGTTTACTGAGCCTCGGGATTGCGCAGCCGGGCGGCTGCCGCTATATTTGCGGGTGCAGGGTTCAAGGAGGTCTATAGCATGGAGGGCGGTATCCATGCGTGGCATGGTCGGGTAGCTGAGGGAACGCCGCAGTCGGGTATGGCCTATTTTCCCCCCGCTGCAACGCCGGACGATCTGATCGCCCTCGCATGGTCTCTGGAGGACGGATCCCGGATATTTTACGCGGAGTTGGTTGTCTTGCTGACGGACCCTGAGGCAAAGGAGCTTTACGGGCAACTGGCCGGGGCAGAGGAGGAACACCAGGCCGTCCTTTTCCGTCTTTACATGGAGTTTCCCGGCCACGCGTCCGCCCCGGGGTTCCAGGGAATGCCGTTTTCCAATGGAAAGAAGGGCGATGTGATGGAAGGGGGAATGCGGGTCGATGAAGCCCTGCAGTGGGCCAAGGGGAAAAAGACGGAGGAGATCCTTGAACTCTCCCTCTCCCTGGAAACCAATTCCTATGATCTCTATCTCAACATGGCACGCCGGATGAATGATGAGCGGTCGGCGCAGGTGTTTCGTATCCTGTCAAGAGAGGAAAAACGACACCTCGAACAACTGGGTTCGCTGCTTGAAAGAAGGATATAGGCTTGCAGTGCAATCTCCGTCACCCGAGCGAACTCGGTCCGAACGGGGCACTGCCCTTGTTCACCGATTATTCCTTCGACAATCTCGGCGTGCCCCAAAACTCCCAACACCCCTTCTATTCCGACGGCTACCAGCTCAATCCGGCAGCGCCGCCGGCGATCTGAGGAATGTGTTCCCCGGATCTTCTTTTCCAATAGGCGACCTTCCTGAAAAAACCGGACCAACATCGAAGCACCAATTGCTTTTTTTACCGGAACAGTGGTAGTCTCGCTGACCGGTGTTCCGTAAAAGCGCAAACCTCTGATTCCCCCGCAAGGGGTCGACCGGTGTTAACCGTGGATGGCGGAACGAAGCGGAAAAGGCATTCATTGCGTGAAGAAGAGTCCACCATGACTTCATCGATCTGGCGACCGTCGGCGGTCGGCACGTCCGGAGGAAAAGAGATCAGCGTCCATAACTTCGAAGAACTTGCCGCGTTGCACGCCATCGCGAAGATTCTGGCGCAGCCGGGAGAGCTGCGCGATCAGATCGAGCAGGCCTTGCGGGAGATGAGCGACCGGATGGGGATGCAACGGGGGATGATCTCCCTGCTCGATCGCGAGACCGGGGAGGCTTGGCTCGATGTGGCGCACAGCGTCAACATCCAGGGACTGGACGTGACCTACCAGCCCGGGGAGGGAATTACCGGCAAGGTCGCACAGACGGGCCGGCCGATGGCCTGTGCGAATCTCGGGAAAGAGGTCCATTTTCTCGATCGGACCGGCGCCCGCCGTTTTCTGAACCGCGCGGAGCTCTCCTTTCTCTGCGTACCGATCATCTACGACGCCCGCGTCGTCGGGGTGCTCTCGGCGGACAAGGTTGCCCGTCAGGTGGAGAACCTGGACCGGGAGCTCGCGATGCTCTCCTCGGTTGCCGAGCTGCTCGCGAAGGCGGTCCACAGCCGCGCCGTCGAGGAGGAAAACCGGCGTCTCCGCCATATCCTCGGCCGTTCCCGGACGCCGTCGGCGGAGATCATCGGCCATTCCGGGGTGATGCAGACCCTCTTCGGCATGGTGGCCCAGGTGGCCGATTCCAATACGACGGTCCTGATCAACGGAGAGACCGGGACCGGCAAGGAACTCGTCGCCCGCGCGATCCACCGGAACAGCCCCCGTCTCAAGGGACCGCTTGTCCAGGTCAACTGCGCGGCCATTCCCGACACGCTGATCGAAAGTGAGCTCTTCGGCCATGAACGGGGGGCCTTCACCGGCGCGATCCACCAGCGGCGCGGACGGTTTGAAGAGGCGAACGGGGGAACGATTTTTCTCGACGAGGTCGGGGAACTTTCCGCTGCGGCCCAGTCCAAGCTGCTCCGGGTGCTCCAGGAAAAGCAGTTCCAGCCCCTCGGTTCCTCCCGCGTGGTCCGCGTCGACGTCCGGATCATCGCCGCGACGAATCGCAACCTCGAACAGGACCTCGCGACCGGACGGTTCCGCGCCGACCTCTTCTACCGACTCAACGTCTTTCCCATCTATCTGCCGCCGCTACGCGAGCGGGGAAGCGACATACTCCTCCTCGCCGACCATTTTGTGCTGAAATACACCCGAGAGATGGGGAAGCCGCTGAAAAAAATCTCGCCCGCCGTGTCGGACATCCTGCTTGCCTACCACTGGCCCGGCAATGTCCGGGAGCTGGAGAACTGCATCGAACGGGCGATCCTTCTGGCGTCCGGGGAGACGATCGAGCCGGCGCATCTGCCCCCATCGCTGCCGCTTCGGGTGAAGAGTGTGGAGCGGAAGGAACAGGGGAGGCTCAACGCCGTCGTCGAGGCGCAGGAACGAGAGCTGATCACGAACGCCCTCCGGGAGGCAAGGGGAAACCAGACCCGGGCGGCGAAGATTCTGGGGACGACGAAACGGATCATCCAGTACCGGATCCGGAAGATGGGGATCGATCCCCAGCCCTACCGGATGAAAACCGCCGACACCCGGGATGCCCACACGAAGGAAAAATGAGCCGGGCGGTCCCCTCGGCCAGCCCCGTTCGATGGTACATTTTTGTTCTTTTTTTTGACGATCAGACAATTTTGTGTCGAAATCGTTGTTCCCTTTTCCCCGCCGCGGGGGACGGCGGAAGGTCTTTCCGGAGTCATGGCGCATTTTAGCGGCCGTGATTCTTGTCGTTTCCCGGAATGTGGCACGGTTCTCGCTTTTGTAAACATCCCAGTCTTTTTTCGGCGCCTGAACGGTTCTGCCGCAATGGCCGGAGGATTCCGAAAAAGGCGATTGGATCTTGATGGATAGAAAGGATGGCTGGTTATGTGCAGATTGTTTTCCATTACAAGCAAGGACCCCCTCTCCCCGATGGTCGCGATCCGCGCCCTCGATGTGATGAAGGAAGGTCACGACGGATCGGGCGTGGGACTCTTCCTGACCGATCTCGGCGGTGATTTCGAGCAGTTCCGGGGCGGTCCGATCCTCTCCGGGATCTTCTCCAATACCGGGATCAAGGCCCTCGACCGGTACATGATGGACATGGACTTCATGACCAAATATAAGCTTTCGTTTCGCCCCGCGAAGCGCCCCCCGACCGGGACGCCAAAACGGGACAACTACCTGATCCGCGTCTATGAATACCCGCCGGATTGGGAGACCCTTCCCGAGGAGGAGATCCAGCGCCGCCTGATGATGTGCCGCCTCCAACTCCAGGAGATGGGCAGGCAGGACGAATCGATGCTGGTCTTCAGCTTCTGGCCCGATGTGATCATGATCAAGGAGGTCGGCGATCCGATGACCGTGGCGGATTATCTGGGACTGAACCGCAAGGAGCTTCAGGCGCGGACGATCCTCGCCCAGGGCCGGCAGAACACCAACTACGCGATCAACATCTACGCCTGCCACCCCTTCTTCATCCAGGGGATGGCGACGATGACCAATGGCGAGAACACGGCCTTCCTGCCGATCCGGGAGTTTCTGATGTCGCGCAAGCAGCCGGGCTACGTGGGATACCACTCCGATTCCGAGGTGTTCACCCACATTCTCCACTATACGCACAAACAACTGGGTCTCGATCTCGAGACCTACAAGCATGTGATCACCCCGCTCAAGGACGAGGAGCTTGCGAAACACCCGAATGGTCCCTGGCTCCGGTTGCTCAAGCAGAGCTGCCGGCCGCTCATCATCGACGGACCGAACTGCGTCATGGGTTGCCTGCCCGACAAGACTCTCTTCATGGTGCAGGACAGCAAGAAGCTCCGCCCCGGCGTGGCGGGCGGCAACCCCGGGATGTTCGCCTTCTCCTCGGAGATGTGCGGGCTCGACGCCGCGATTCCGGCGCGCGACAAGAGCCGGGATTTTCAACCGATGAAATATGATACGGTCTTTGTCGGACCGGAACGTCAGGAGGTGGGGCGATGGAGCCAGATGGACAGCTTAAGCCGTCTACACTAAGCACGACGGATCTGCCCTGGCAGATCCTCTGGAGCAAGGAGAAGTGCTGCCTCTGCGGCCGCTGCACGGCGGTCTGCCCCGTACAGGCGATCGAACTTGGGGTCCACCGCGAACGGATGATCAAGGTGCAGGTCGGCCTGAAGGAAAAGCCGGGGAACCTCTACGGCGTCTATCATGGGGTCCGCCAGCGGACCGATGTCGCCCACGCCTGCATCGGCTGCGGGATGTGCGACATGGTCTGCCCCAACC
>CAYSSF010000056.1:0-19244 GCA_964433455.1 uncultured Syntrophaceae bacterium | reverse complement strand
CCGGTCAACCCGCAGCACCGGAGCGAGTGAGTCCTGCAAAGCCTGCTCAGCCTGGACAGCCCGCTGCACGGCCTGAGCGCGTGGCGCCGGTAAACCCTAAAGAAACGATCATGCCTCCGGAAAGAGGAGCGGCAGAGAAACCAAAGGGGCAGAGACCTGTACAAAAACAAATCGAAAAAGGGAAAGAACCTAAGCCCTCTGAAAAAGATGCAGAAATACGAAGCGGGCGAAAACGTCCCGAGGAGGAAAGGGGAAAACCAAAGGAGTAAAAGGGTAGTTATTCAATGAATGGTAATGGAGGAATCGATATGAACATGCGTGAAGTGATCGAGATTGCGAAGAAGCAGGACGTTCCTTTTAAAGTCGGTCTTTCAAAGGAAAAGTTGATCCGGGACATTCAGGTTAAAGAAGGTTACCGACCTTGTTTTCGCCAGAAAAGTGTCTGCGATGAAAAAGGGTGTCTCTGGATGGCAGATTGCACCTCTACATGAACCAACGCTGATCGCACTTAAACTGTGGGCCGCATCGTTATGCCGAAGAAGAACAGCAAACCCAAAAGCGCGAAAGAGCAGCCACCCTCAAACAACGGGGCGCCCTTGCAGCCCATCCAGGATTTCGCGGTCAAGGACTGCTCTTTGCTGACCATGTCTACGGGGCGTTCTGCCCAGAACCTGCGCGAACTGGACGCCCATCTCCGGGGGGTCCATCGGGGGTGCATCTATCATATCTTCTGGGGCAACCGGATGCTGCCGCGCATGGAACGTCCCGATTTTCAGAACGACGTTGCCGTGTGGACCCGCAACGCCCTGCACGACCATCCCCTTTCGGAAAGGCTCGGCATCATCAACCCGACCCGGTTTCCCGACCTGGAGGCCCTGCGGCGGGAGGTGATCGATATCATCGAAGAGCGGTTGGAGGAGAGAGAAATGACACCCTGGGCGGAAAGCGGCCAGGAATTTTTCTTCCGCCGCTCCCAGACGGTGGTCTTTGATACCCGTCTCCGTCTCCGGGAACCGAAACAACTTTGCGACATCGTCCCGCAGATGTCGGTCGGTTCCATTTATTATCATTTCATCGACGCCCGGCGGCGTCTTCCGGATAGTGTGGATGATTTTTCCTCGTGGCTGGGGGGATTCGGCCAGGAATACGGTGAACTGATTCATAATCTTGTCAATCTGGACCCTTACTTTGTGAGCCTCACGGAATTGAGAGAAAGAGTGGCCGATGTCATCAACGGATTCTTCCCCTGCTAAGCCGCATGCATCACTGGATGCCTACGTGGATATCGTCGGCGCAGATGTGATCGACCAACTCCGGCAACTCGCCCATTCGCTCCAGGGGATAAGCGTAGTGCACGTCAACTCCACCCGTGCGGGCGGCGGCGTGGCCGAGATCCTCTCGCGGCTGGTGCCGCTGAAACAGGAACTCGGGATCAATGCTTCCTGGGAGGTCATAAAGGGAACGGAAGATTTCTTTACCGTCACCAAGCATTTCCACAACGGGCTGCAGGGAAACCAGGTGGCGATACCGCAGAAACTCCTGGACGAGTATGAACGCATCAACCGGGAAAACGCGGAGGAGCTGCGGGATAAGCTGGAAAACGCCGATATCGTCTTCATCCACGATCCGCAGCCGGCGCCGCTCCTGCAATTTACCCCCGGCCGCAAGGGCAAGTGGATTTGGCGCTGCCATATCGACGTCAGCCGTCCGTACCGGCCTGTCTGGAAGTATCTGAGCCCTTTTATCGAAAACTACGACGCGGACGTCTGGTCGCTTGCCGCTTTTGCCAAGCAACTGAATCACCCGCAATACCTGATTCCGCCCAGCATCGATCCGCTCTCCGAGAAAAACATCGATCTGAGCGAGGAGGAAATCGAACTGGTATGCAAAAAGTTCGGCATCGACCGCGACCGGCCGTTCGCCCTCCAGGTCTCGCGTTATGACCGCTTCAAAGACCCCATCGGCGTGATCCGCTCCTACCGCCTGGCAAAGGACTACATACCCAACCTGCAACTGGTCCTGGCCGGCGGCACCGCCACCGACGACCCCGAGGGAGAGGCGGTGCTGAAGGAGGTGCTCGCGGGCGCCGAGGGCGATGCGGACCTGCACGTCCTGGCGCTGCCGCCCGATGCCCACCGAGAAATCAACGCCCTCCAGCGGGCCGCGGACGTGGTCTTCCAGAAGTCCCTGCGCGAGGGTTTCGGGTTGACGGTGACGGAGGCCCTGTGGAAGGGCAAGCCGGTCATCGGCGGCGAGACGGGAGGCATACGGCTGCAGGTCATCAACTATCAAACCGGCTTTCTGGTGAGTTCGCCGGAAGGGGGGGCCCTCCGGCTCCGCTACCTGCTGGACAACCGGGAGCGAGCCAAGGAGATGGGCGCCCGGGGCCGTCAGCTCGTCCTGGAGCATTTTCTGCTGACCCGTCACCTGCGCGAATACCTCACGTTGATGGTGGTGCTGCTGCACAATGTGGAGGAACGGATCGAGTTGACATGAAACGATTTCAGTCCCGGCTGCTGTGGCAGGAATTTCCCATTTGATTTTTGAATCATGGAGGAACCAGAGTGCCTTATCGACGATATTCCATTCTGATTATCAGCTCGGAGTTCTCCCCCTTGGCCGCGACGGGCGGGTTGGGGGACATGGTCGCCGGCCTGGCCGCCGGTCTCAAGCGCCGGGGGCACGATGTGCGCGTCGTGCTGCCGTTTTATGGCCAAATCAGGCAAGGGGGACTTAACCTGGATACGGCCCTGCCCGCGATGTGCGTCGCCATGGGCATGGGCGAGTTGTGGTGTGCCGTGCGCCGCTCTGAAACGGCGGAGGGAATCCCCCTCTACTTCATCGAACGCGAGGATTTTTTCAACCGGCCGGGCCTATACAACGATCGGGAATACATATCCTATCAGGACAATCCCGCCCGGTTCGGGTTTTTTTGCCGGGCTGCTCTGCAATTGGCCGCGGATTTGCCTTTCGCTCCGGACATCGTTCACGTACACGACTGGCAAACGGCACTCGTGCCGGCCTATTTAGAGACGTGGTTCCGGGATCATCCCTTTCTGGGGAAGTGCGCCTCGCTCCTTACCATTCACAACGATTCGTATCAGGGAATCTTCTCCGCGGACCATTGCCGGTGGCTCGGCTTGCCGGTCCAGGCTTTCATATCCGATATTTTTGAGGATCACGGCGGGATTAATTTCCTCAAAGGAGGCATTCACTTCGCCGAAGCGGTCAATACGGTGAGCCCGACGCATGCGGAGGAGATGAAAGTCCCCTTCGGCGCGTTTGGGTTGGCGCCCTATATCGTTAAAAAAGGGGCATCTTTCCAGGGCATCCTCAACGGCGTGGACTATGCAATCTGGTCGCCGAAAAAAGATAGTCTCATTCCGGCCCACTATTCCGTCAATGACATGACTGGAAAAAAGATCTGCAAGAAAGCCCTACAGAGACGATTTCACCTGGAGGAGCGACCCGACGCGGCTTTACTCGGCTTTATCGGCCGGCTTACGCCGCAAAAGGGGATTCATCTGCTGCGAGAGGTAATGGAGCCCCTCGTCAATACCCTGGCTGTCCAGGTGGCCATTTTGGGCAGCGGCGAGCCGCAATTTGAGCGGTTTTTTGCTGACTTGCCGGCGCGTTTCCCCGGCAGGATCGGGACGCATATCGGCTTTAATAATGAAACGGCGCACGGCATCGAGGCGGGGGCTGATTTCTTTGTGATGCCTTCGCTCTATGAACCCTGCGGCTTGAATCAGATGTACTCCCTGAAATATGGCGCCGTGCCGATCGTACACGCCACGGGCGGTCTTGATGATAGCGTGGACGATTACGATGAAACCACGGGCGACGGCACGGGCTTTAAATTTCGGGAACCCTCGGCCGAGGCGTTGCATGATGCGATCGCCCGGGCGCTGGCCGTTTATTATGGCCGGCCGGACCATATGCGCACGCTGGTCAGGAAAGCCATGCAGCAGGATTTCAGTTGGAGCAAGGTGGTGCGCGCCTACGAAGGCCTCTTTGAAAAGGGGATCGAGGCAAAAATTCGGACCGGCGATTTGTGACCGCCCCTAAAGGAGAAATGCCCGTGAAGCACAAGATATATCCGGGCGTTGCCCGTATAAGACAAAATGCCTATCGTTTCCGGGTATGGGCGCCTTTTGCTCGGAATGTGGATTTGCGGATCCTGTCGCCGATGGAAGTCGCCATTCCCATGACCCGGGGCGAGCGAGGATATTATGAATGCGTCGCCGAAGGGACAGGGCCCGGAAGTCTTTACCTCTATCAACTCGACGGCGCTAAAGATTATCCGGACCCGTCCTCCCGAGCCCAACCTCATGGCGTTCACGGCCCTTCGCAGATCATCGAAACGGATTTCCCATGGGAAGACGGCGCATGGTCCGGCATTCCGATACAGGACTGCATCGTCTACGAACTTCATGTGGGCGCCTTTACTCCCGAAGGAACTTTTCATTCGGCGCTCAGCCGCCTCGACCATTTGCAGGATCTCGGAATCACAGCGGTCGGGTTGATGCCGGTTGCGCAGTTTCCCGGTACGCGAAATTGGGGGTACGACGGCGTTTATCCTTTTGCCGTGCAGAATTCTTATGGCGGTTCCGACGGCATGAAACGGTTTGTCAATGCCTGCCACGCAAAGGGTCTCGCCGTTGTCCTGGACGTGGTTTACAACCACCTGGGACCGGAAGGGAACTACCTTGGCGCATTCGGTCCCTACTTTACGGACCGTTATCGGACGCCTTGGGGCCCGGCCGTCAATTTTGACGGCCCCGACAGCGACGAAGTCCGGCACTTCTTCATCGAAAATGCCCTTTACTGGATCGCGGAGTTCCACGTGGACGCCCTGAGGATCGATGCCGTCCATGCCATCCTGGATTTTTCCGCCCGTCCCTTTCTTCGGGAATTGTCTGATGCGGTTCGATGCCGTGCCGGCCGGCTTAAACGACAGGTTCATCTCATCGGCGAAAGTTCCATGAACGATGCTAGGCTGGTCTGTCCTCGGGAGAGGGGCGGACTCGGCCTGGACGCCCAGTGGAATGATGATTTTCATCACACCCTCCACGTTCTTCTCACCGGAGAAGATACGGGGTATTACCGGGACTTCGGCGGGATCGAAGATTTCGCGAAAACCTTCCGGGACGGGTTCGTATACACGGGACAATACTCCCGGTATCGAAGAAGGAGACACGGCAATTCGTCGCGGGAAATTCCAGCGCGGCGGTTTGTCGTTTTTTCACAAAATCATGATCAGGTAGGAAATCGAGCACAGGGAGACCGCCTGAGCTCGCAGATTTCTTTCGAAGCACTGAAGCTCGCGGCGGGCGCAGTCCTTTTATCTCCCTTCATACCCATGCTCTTCATGGGGGAAGAATATGCGGAACCGGCCCCTTTTTCCTATTTTGTCAGCCATTCGGACCCCGTACTCATCGATGCGGTTCGAAAAGGGCGCAAAGAAGAATTCGCTGCATTCCGCTGGTTGGAAGAGCCTCCAGACCCTCAGGCCGAAGAGACCTATCGAAACGCCTTTCTCCAACCCGGCCTCGCTCGGGAGGGCACGCACCGGACCCTGCTTTCATTTTACCGCGAACTGATCAGATTGCGAAAAGAAAGGACGGCTCTCTCCCACCTGAGCAAAAAAACGATGGAAGTGATCGGTTATGAAAAATCAAAGGTTCTTCTTTTACGGCGATGGAGCCGGGAGGAGGAGGCCGTTATGATTTTTCATTTCGGCAAGGACTCAGTTTCTTTGGTCATTCCTCTTCAAGGGCAACCATGGAAGAAAACCCTCGATTCCGCAGACCCGTGCTGGGAAGGACCCGGCTCCTCCTCCTGGGAGCAATGCGACCAAGGGAGCTTCTCCCTCTCCCTACGTCCGGAATCCTTTATCCTGTACACCCGAAGCAAGGAGGAATGAACCATGGACCGCTGTCTTTGCATTCACGGCCACTTTTATCAACCGCCGCGAGAAAACGCTTGGCTCGAAGCGATCGAGCTTCAGGATTCCGCCTATCCCTACCACGACTGGAACGAGCGTATTACGGCGGAATGCTACGCCCCGAATTCCGCATCCCGGATTTTCGACCGCGACGAACGCATCAGGGAAATCACAAATAATTACGCAAAAATAATAGACCCTGCCAGGACGTACCTGCAAGCGCTGCCTTCGGGTCGTCAGATCGGGTGTCCGGGGCTTTTCAGCGAGTGGACTTTCCGGAAACCCTAAGTCTTTGCGACACGCTCTCTCTGCGTGCGGAGTAAGGATATGCGCAATCCCGGGGCGTCTTATAGGATTCAGTTCACTCCGGCTTTCGGTTTCCGGGAGGCAAAAACAATCATCCCCTATTTGAAAAAACTTGGCATATCAGACCTTTACGCCTCGCCTGTTTTTCTAACTGCCGCGGGCAGCGTTCACGGCTACGATGTCGCCGACCCGAACCGGATCAATCCGGACCTGGGGACGGAAGCGGACTTCCAGGAACTGGCGGCAGCCCTCCGGAAATATAACATGGGCCTCATTCAGGATTTTGTGCCCAACCATATGGCTTATGATCAGCGTAACGGCATGCTGATGGATATCCTGGAAAACGGAGAATCTTCCCGGTTTTTCCGGTTCTTCGACATTCAATGGGATCATCCCCGGGAAGACTTGCAAGGCAAGATCCTCGCTCCTTTTCTGGGAAAATCATACGATGCGTGCCTCCGGAATGGAGACATCCGTCTGGAGTTCGACAGGCAGGGGTTCTGCTTCACCTACGGCGATCTGCGGTTCCCTTTAAGAATCGATTCCTATGAGGAAATCCTCCGACAGGCAGAGGCAGAACGGTCTAAACTGGAGACAGAAGTTCCTTCCCGGATTGGGCTATCCGAGGTCCTGCGGGTGTCGAGAAATTTTCCCCGTCAGACCGGCGACAGAGAAGGAAGCATCCGGCGCCTCAAGGAGGTTCTCTGGCAGCTTTATTCGTCCGACAGGTGCACCCGGAACCACATCGATGGAATGCTGGCAAAACTGAACGGCATAAAAGGAGATCCCGGCAGCTTCAATTCACTGGACCGGCTTCTATCAGCGCAAATTTTCCGCCTTTCCTTCTGGAAGGATGCCTCCCATAAAATCAACTACCGCCGGTTTTTCAGCATTAACAGCCTCATTGCTCTTCGTCAAGAGAAGGAGGAAGTTTTTCGCCATGTCCACAGATTGATTCTCCGGCTTTGCAGGGACGATGCGGTGAGCGGCTTGCGTCTCGACCACATCGACGGCCTCTACGATCCCTCCCGATACCTGGCAATGCTGAGAGAAGAAACCGGGGATGTCTATATCGTCGTTGAGAAGATCCTCGGCAAAGAGGAACCTCTGCCGGCACGTTGGTCCGTCCAAGGAACAACTGGTTATGAATTTTCCGGCGCTGTAAGCGGCCTCCTTTGTCGCCGGAATAGCGCGGAGAAATTCGATCATCTCTATTCACGGCTAACGGGCTGCGGGAAGCCCTTCGGAAAGGTGCTTGAGGACGGCAAGCGGCTGGTCCTGGAAAACGATTTCTCGGGCGATGTGGATAACCTGACCGGTCTTCTGAAAAGGATCGCGGCCTCCGACCCAGGGGCAAGGGACCTGTCCGTCAAGGAATTGAGGCAGGGCATTTCAGACGCCGTGATTCATTTTCCCGTTTATCGCACCTATATCGGACCTTCCGGGCCGGACGAACAGGATCGCCGCTACGTCTGCACGGCCTTGAGCCGGGCGCGGAACGCGAATCCCCGCCTATCTTTTGTATTCGCCTTCCTGGAAAAAACGCTTCTTCCGGCGAACCACGAAGATTCCGATATAGCGGTCTTGCGAGTCGACTTCACCATGAGGTTTCAGCAACTCACCGGCCCGGTCATGGCCAAGGGCTTCGAGGACACGGCTCTTTATAATTACAATCGCCTCCTGTCGCTGAACGACGTGGGAAGTTTCCCCGGCGATTTCGGCGCCGACCTTCCGGATTACCACCGGTTCAACGAATCAAGGCGGAATCTATGGCCCTTGAGCTTGAACTCGACTGCGACCCACGATTCAAAGAGGGGGGAAGACGTGCGGGCGCGCATTCATGTCCTGTCCGAAGTTCCCGAAGAATGGGAACAGCGGGTGCGCCGGTGGATGCGCACGAATGAGGGAAAAAAGCCGCGGGTCCATGGAAAGCCCGTTCCCGGGAAAAATGAAGAATACCACCTCTACCAGATGCTCGTTGGCGCATTCCCCCTCTCCGAAGAAGAACGGACCGGATTTTGTGAAAGAATGAAAACGTATGCAGTGAAGGCCCTTCGGGAAGGAAAGGTCCACAGCTCCTGGCTTGAACCCGACGAGGAGTACGAAGCAGCGGTAAAAACCTTTGTGGAAAAAATCCTGCAATCCTCGCAGGACAATGCCTTTCTGCGGGATTTTATCCCCTTTCAGCGGACAGTGGCGCGATACGGCAGTTTTAATTCCTTGACCCAGACGCTGTTGAAGATCACAGCCCCGGGGATACCCGATTTTTACCAGGGAACGGAGCTCTGGGACCTGAATCTTGTCGATCCCGATAATCGCCGTCCCGTGGACTTTCAGAGGAGGGCGGCGTTTCTCGATGAAACCCTGGAAAGGTCGGAAGTTGATCCGATAGCCCTGATCGAGTGGCTGTTGAAGACGTGGGAAGACGGGAAGATCAAACTTTTTCTCATTGCACAGGCCCTTGGGGCGAGGGCGCTGCGGAGAGCGCTCTTCGAACGGGGCGCCTATCAGCCCGTTCCGGCCATAGGCCCCCAAAAGAACCACCTTGTCGCCTTCGCCCGGATATGGGAGAATCAGTGGGCGGTTGTCGTAGCGCCGCTGTATCTTACCGCCTTGATCGGGGAGGGGGAAGACCCGCTTGGGCAGCCGGTGTGGGGGAACACCGCTGTCGATCTTCCGGAACACGCGCCGCGTTGTTGGCGGGAGATTTTCACGGGACGACGGCTGGAGGCGGACGGGCGGATTTGGGTAAGCGAAGCACTGAAACACTTTCCCGTATCGTTGCTCATGAATGAGGATGACATATGAAAAGACGAGGAAACGGCGTCCTGCTCCACATCACCTCGTTGCCCTCCCCTTTCGGGATTGGCGATCTGGGGCCCTGGGCATACCGGTTTACCGATTTTCTTGCAGAAGCGAAACAGAGCTTCTGGCAAATCCTTCCTTTGAATGCGACGGGCCCCGGAGGGATTTCGCCCTACCACTGCACATCGGCTTTTGCCGGAAATATGCTTTTCATCAGTCCCGAGCGAATGGTCGAGGATGGATATCTCACGAAGGACGACCTTGAACCGCGTCCCGACTTCTCCCGGGAAAAGACGGATTACCCTTCCGTTATTCGGTACAAGGAGGCGCTGTTCCGGAAAGCGTATGCCCGTTTCAGGAGGCGGTCAGGGAGAAGAAAACAGGTGTTTGACGTGTTCGTAAAGGAACAGTTATTCTGGTTGGAAGACTTCTCGCTTTTCGCGGCGATCAAATCCCACTTTGAACAAAAGCCGTGGCGCGAGTGGCCCGAAGGGATGCGGGATCGACAGCCCCGCTCGATCGCGTCATTGAAAAAAGAACTCTCCAGGAAGATTGAGGCGGAAAAATTTCTTCAGTATATCTTTTTTCAGCAGTGGTCCTCTCTGCACGCTTATTGCCGCAGCAAGGGAATCCGGATCATCGGAGATATGCCCATTTACCTTAACCTGGAAAGTGCGGACCTGTGGACGCATCCGGAAATCTTCAAACTCGACGCATCGGGAAAACCCGAGGTCGTCGCGGGCGTTCCTCCCGATTATTTCAGCGCAACAGGCCAGTTATGGGGAAACCCCGTTTACCGCTGGGATATCCTGAAAGAACGGGGATACGATTGGTGGATTGCCCGGATCGCCCACCTCCTCGGTCTGGTCGATCAGGTTCGCATCGATCACTTCCGGGGCCTCGTTGCCTACTGGGAGGTTCCCGCGGGTGAAAACACCGCCGTCAACGGTCGCTGGGTCGAAGCTCCTGCCGCCGACTTTCTCAATTGCCTGATAAAAAAGGTTCCCTGTCTTCCTCTGATTGCGGAAGACCTGGGTGTGATCACCGCCGATGTCCGAGAAGTGCTAAACCGCTTCGAGCTGGCCGGCATGAAGATCCTCCAGTTCGCCTTCGGAGAAGACCTCTCGGTGAACCCTTACTCCCCTCACAATCTAATTCGGAACAGCATCGTCTACACGGGAACCCATGACAATAACACTGTCAAGGGTTGGTTTGACCATGAGTTGGACAGAAAAGGACGGAAGCGGCTGTCTCGATACCTCGGCCGCCGGATTTCCCGAGATCAGGTATCTTGGGAACTGATACGTCTGGCTATGATGTCCGTGGTCGACACCGCTATCATGCCGCTTCAGGATATTCTGGGCCTCGGCGAGGAAGCGCGCATGAACCGCCCTGCTATTGCGGAAGGCAACTGGCAATGGCGTCTGTTACCGGAGCAATTGACGCCTGAAATCACAAAGCGGCTCCGGGGACTGACGGAGATTTACGGAAGAGCCTGAGAACCAACGGTCTTCCAACGATTTGGTTCAACTTACCCCTTTTGATATGGCCGACCCGATATAAAATGTACCATTGCCATTTAGCCCGGAAGTGGGTGGCGTGTTGAGGTGTATTATGCAGGCAGTCGTGAAGTCAGAAGGTTTCCCTGTTATGATCAGTTTTTCTGTCTTGCATATGCCCAGCTTACGTACAGGGAAAGCCTGAGGGATATTGAGACATGCCTGAACTCTCATCACGAGAATGCCAACTGTTCTCTGTCGGCTTTCCCTTTTCGCTTCAGTTCTTGGGTGTGAACAACATCAAATCCCCTTTCTTGGTGGCCAAAATAATAGGCCAGAGCCGAATGAACCTGGGCCGGAGTCAGGTGGCGAAGGCTGTCAAGAACCTCATCGATGCTCATGCCGAGCTGATAATACCCGGCAATGCAGTTGACGGTAATCCTTGTCCCCGCGATGACTGGCCGTCCCCCGGCGATCCCTGGATCTGACATGATATATAAAATTAATGATATCTCCTTTGAAAAGGGCGCCGATGGGATCCTCGTGGCCGGATGCCTGGATGGCGGCTGCCATTTTACCGAGGGCAATCTCCTGGCCAGGGGCAGGGTCGGCTACACGCGGAAATTCCTCTCCGAGACCGGCCTGGAGGAGGAGCGGATCCGCATGATCAACATCCGATTCTTCAGAAATTCTTCAATGGTCAAATCGATATCTTTGGCAACCTGCTTGAGGAGAATGGGGGAGATATCTCTCCCCGGATGGAATGGAACCGTAGTGCCCCGACCATCGGGGTGGGTTTTTTAAAATGAAGTATAAGGCGGTAGATTCCCTTGGGGTGGAGGGAAGTCAAGACCGGGGAGATGCCTTAAAGGGATCGGACCCTGGGAGAAAAAAGGTTCCCCGTATCCGGCGCCGATCATGCTCCCGAAATAAACGGCCCTGGCCTCCTGGGATTTCAGAAATTCCGGCCGAGACAGGGCCGTCTCCTTCAGACCCTTCCTTCGGGAGTTGAACTGGCTGCCATAGGCTTTAATAACGGCCATTTTTCGGTTCCAGACCTCGGTGATATCGACGATGAAGGAGGGAAGAAAGGGGGTATGGATCATGTAAGAATAGAGCCTCTCCGGCCGGAAAGGTGTGCCTTGACCGACGGCGGGAACCCCGGCGTAAAAGCAGGCCTCCCTGACCAGGCGGCCGGCGGCTTCATGGTCGGGGTGACGATCCAACCCATAAGGGGCCAGGACCAAACGCGGTCTTTGGGCCCGGATCAGTTCGATCACCGCCAGCCGATGGTCCGGATCGAAACCGATCCGGGTATCCGGCAGATCCAGGGAAAAACGACGGCTGAGGCCCAGGAGTCGGCCGGCCTGTTTTTTTTCTTTATCCCGCAATTCCTGCCCCCCCCGGCTGGCGCATTCCCCTTGACTCAAATCGGCAATGGCCGTCTTCATGCCCCGGCCTCGCGCCAGGAGCAGACTTCCACCACACCCGATCTCGGCATCATCGGGATGGGGTGAAAAGGCCAGGATACCTAACGAAGTCATCAGATGGATTCCCTCCGTGGAAAAGGAGGCGGTTAATCGCCCCTTCTTTGAGGTTCAATAAGCCTTTCAGCCGAAACCCGATCATACAACCTTTCATAGAGGGGGACCACCGTTTTCTGGTCGAACCGGGATGCCTGCTCTCTGGCGGCCAGGCTCATGGATCGATAAAGCCCGGGTTCGGACAGGAGACGGAGGACATAACCGGCGGCTGTCTCATCGTCGTTCCGAGGAAAAAGGAATCCGGTCCGTTGATGGCCGACCACCTCAGGCAGGCCCCCTACCTTCGAAGCCACAACCGGCAGGCCGCAGGCCATGGCCTCCAAGGCGGCCAGGCAAAAGCTCTCCAGACGGCTGTTCATGAGCAGGAGATCCGCTTGGCCCAGTACGGCGGCCACATCCCGGTGAAGGCCGAAGAAGCGCACCTCCCCCTGCAAGTGATGGTGCTTTAAATAGCGCTCTACGGCGGCCATGGCTTCTCCATGGCCGACCAGCCACAGTTCCGCCTCCAGGTTGGTCCTTACGGCGGCGAAGATGCGGGCGATTCCCTGGGGATCTTTTAACCACCTGAAATTGGAAATGTGGATGATCCGCGGTTTGGGGCCGCTCAAAACAGGCGCTTTGGCAGGGTAGAAGTCCAGGTCCAGGAAATTGGGGATGACCATGGGGTCGGTTTCCAAATTCAGAACCTGGCCGGCCAGCCGGGCGTGGCTGGCGGAGACGGTGGTTAAGGCATCGAAGGTTTTCAAGGCCCGGGTCAACTTTAGACCCACCAGCGGATCCCTGCCGAAGACACTGACCTCCGAGCCGTGCAGTGTAGCCACCAGTGCCGGGCCGGGCCGGGGCAAACGGGTTTTCACTTCCAGAGCGATATAGGCCAGGGGCAGGGCATAATGGACATGGAGCACCTGCAGGCCTTTGGCCGAAACCACATCCGAAATCAAACGGACCATTGATTCCATTTCGTCTTCGGGCCAAACCACCTCCAGACTGGATCGGTTTGACTTGAGGCAGGTCCGGGAAAGGGTGTGTTGGAAAAGGCCGGCCGTAGCCGTAACATGGATAAAAGGCGTGGTCTTGGAGAAGAGATGGACCTCGTGTCCCTTGCGGGCCAGTTCGCAGGCTTCGCATACGGCGATCCGGGTGCTTCCGCCGCAACTGTCATGACAGAGAATACCGATTTTCATTTTAACCTTCAACTTTGTTTCTATTCCGCGGCCAGCAGGTTGAAAAAAAGCCGAAAGGCCCCCGGGACCCCGGCCGGCAATTGTCGGAAAAGGGAATAGCCCAGGTACAGAAAGAGGCCCTGTCCGTGGCGGCACCCGATCATTCCCCCCTCTAAAGTCCCCTCTCCCGGATCGGAGCAGGACAGATAGGTTTGGTATTGGGGGGACCATTGGGCGGGAAAGCCCAGCCCGCGGTCATGGACCCAGCCGTCGAAATCCTCGGTCTTGATCGGATTGGGAAGATGGAAGAGTGGATCTTCCGGCCTTACTATTTCGACCGGGGCCTTCTCATCCGTTACCCGGTCCATGGGACGGCGATAGGCAAAAGGATGAGGGGCGTATCCCGCCAGATCGTATCCGAACCACTGATACTGGACGATGAGCCTCCCTCCTTTTTCCACATATTCCAGAAAGCGATGGCTGTTCTCCTGCAAGATGGCCCGCAAACCATAAGCCCTGGGGCCGATAACGACGGCATCAAAGGAATTCAGATCGCCATGGGCGATTTCCTGATTGGTCAGGCACTGGAAATCAAAGCCTAAGGTCTTTAACAAGGGTGGAAGTTCCTCGTCGCCCGTTCCTTCCACATAGGCATAGCGACGGTTGTCGGCCATAATGGCCTCGATCAGGTGCACGGTAACCCGGGCCGGGTCCAGGATGAATTCCTCTTTAAGGCAGGTAGCCGCATTTTCGGCATCTGGAAGACCGGGGGTCCCCAGACGTACGGGAAGCATCACATCCCCATACCGGCGTCCGCGGCAAAGGATACGGTACCGTAAGCAATAATGCCCTTCGGCTGTGCCGGCAGGGATGGTTACGGCAAACGCACAGGTCTGTGCCCCGCCCAAGGGATTTAGGCGGACAAGATGTTCCCCGGGGCTTACCTGCCATTGCTCCGGTACTATCAGTTCAAGACTGCCCTCGGCCGATTGTTCTTCATCGTTGCAGCGGGCAGTGACTTTAAGCTGCAACTGCCTCTCCCCGGAAGAGACCAGGCAGAATGTTTCCTTTAAATCAGGATGGAGGGAGATGGGAGGAATGACCGAGGGCGGAAGCTCGCTGGTGCCGCCGGCAAAGGCCCTGCGATGCACCACCGGGGTACTCAGAGTCAGTTCCTGGCCTTCGATTTGAAGGCGGCATTGGGTCTGGATCGGAGGTGGGTCCAGCGGCTGCTGAGGGGCCCCGTGTCTGGCCTGGCCGTAGAGATAGCGGTGGTCCGACGACCTCAGCCAATAGGGACAGGAAAGTTCCGCCTCCTGGCCGATAAAGACCTCATAGCTGGCCATGGTGGCCACCGTTCCCTGCTCGGCATTCAGGTCTTCTGCCTTTTCTATCTGCCAGTCATCGGAGGCCATCACTTCAAAAGATGTTTTTTCCAAGGAGATGTCACGCTGGTTCCAGAGCCGGGCGGACATCCAAAAACTTTCACCCGGGGTTACCCTGCGACGGGTTGAGAAGGCCTCCAACCTTAGCCCCAGACAGGCGGCAATGACATCTTGGAACTCCTGCTCCTTTCTTTCCAGGGAAAGGTTCAGGGCCTGCCGGGTTAAAGGGGCCAGGTTCCAGGAGAAAAGCTTCCGTTTAAGGGGCCCGAATTCAGCCAATCCCTTGAGCAGGGGCCAGGCCGCCGGCAGGGGGTCGTCAGGGCGGAAGGCCGCCAAGGCCTGATCGATCAGGATTTTGATTTCTTCCAGGGCTCGGCCCAATTGGGAAGACTCGGCATAGTCGGCCAGCCCGGTCAGGGTCGGGTCCAGGCCGCAGAATGGATCGGTCTCAAAGGCCGGAGGCGCCATTCGGCCCCGGACCAGGCGATAGTAGTAATAAAAATCCCCGGCCGAGGGCAGGATCCCGATCCCCTGGGTTTGATGGCGGTTATAGGCCGTCCAGGCCAATTCCTGATAGGTGCGGCCAAACAGGGAATCGAATTGCCCGCTATTGATCCCGAGGACCCCATCCTGCTCCAAATCGGGATTGCGCCGGCCGGTGACGTTACCTCCGGGAACGGTCAGAGACTGGTTGCCCTTCTGCTGTTTCAGGGTGCAGTAGAGTTTATAGGGTTGCCAAGGGGGCAGGCCTTCCTCCAGAAGCTCGGGGAATCGATCCGGGAGGCCCGCGACCTCGAAGGCCTCGGGCATGGCCTGGCCGACGGCCTGATGGTGGCCATGGAGGTCATCGGGGGTCCCGGTCCAGCAGCAAATCACCACCTGAGGTTGGACCAGACGGATGGCCCGGACCAGTTCCCGGATCATATTCTCCCGGCCCCATTTGGAAAAGGCCTCCTGGGCGCTTTTGCTGTAGCCGAAATCGATAAAGGGGCCGAAGAGGCATTCGCCCCCATCTACCTGCCGGGCGGCCAGGCTTTCCCAGGTTCGGAAGATCCCCAGGGCCCGGCCGCGATAGCTATTGACAATGTTCTGGCCGCTGTCCCCCCGGGTGGCCGCCCAATAGACGGCCCGTCCGCATAGTTTAAAAGAGACATGGGCCAGGAGCCCTATTTCCTCGTCGTCAGGATGGGCGGCGACATGCAAAACGGTTCCGATCCGGCCCAGTCGCTTGACCCGATAAAAAAGAGGCCAATCGGAGGAGCTAACGGTCATGGGAAAGGGAAACCTCCCGTCTGGGAAAGATCTCAAAAGGTAGGGATTTGGGCTTAACGGTCGAATCGGGGGGAATGTGTCCCGATACGGAACAGTGATTGTAAATTCGGCATCTCGGTCCGATCAAGGTCCCCGGTTGGAGAATGGATTGTCCGCCGATGGCGGAGTCATCCCCGATAACGGCACCCAAAAGGGTCTGGCCGGTGGGAAAGGATTGCATCTTTCCTTCTACGGGGACTCGGATGGCTATTTCACCCTTGTCCAACCTGAAATTGGCCGTACTGGTATGACCCCCGATCCGCACCCGACTGCCGACCAGGGAAGTAAAAAAGCAGTTCGAATGGGGGATATTGGTCTGATCGAGGACCAGGATCTGGCGAACCTCCGTCCCATGTCCGATCATACATCCCTCCCCGGTCATTACCTGTCCACGGATATAGGCCCCGGTTCGGACTACGGTCCCGGGTCCGATAATGGTCGGACCGCGGACGATAGCCCCCCGCTCGACCCGGCTGCCCTCCCCTAACTGGACCCGGCCGGGTTCCAGCCAGGCCCCTTCTTCCACCTCTCCTTTTATCCCGGGCGTGATGATCCCTTCGATGAAAGCCGGCAGCAGGGCTATTGCTTCCCAGACGTAGGTGCAAGGCTTAAACAACTCGGCAACCGGACCGTCAAGGTCGAAAAAGGCTTCGGGACGATAAGAGCTTATCTGGTTCATGGTTTTCCGGATTATATCCTTATTTTTGATTTATGCAAAAAGGGTCTTTCGGATCATAAATGTTTTCCCGGCGAAAGGAAACCATTTTTCCAAGCGCGGTCCTGGTTTACGAATCCTTGGCATAGCCCCTTCCCTGCCAATGGTCAAACCAGCGAAAGAGGGGATCCACCCAGGGGGCCCCGGGTTCATGATAGAAAAGCCTTTTAAATCCATCGGGATGGTCGGGGAGGAGGTCACTTTCTGCGGTCAATACCCCCTTTCGCAGGGCGATTTGATGGAGTTCGGTCCGGGGAAGGATACGGATATAGTCCATTCCAACCCTTTGCAGGCCATGGGACAGAAAAATTTTCACTCGGGCACAAAAGAGCAGGGTCCGGATAAAATCGAGCAAACGGATATCGGGGGAATTTCCGAAAAAGTTCAGGGTCAGTTTCAGGCCCTGGCCATATTTTCTGAAAAGACGGTAAATCCTGACGATATCCTTTCGGCCGAGATGCTTATGCAACCCTCTCAGGGCCCGGTCGGTATATCCGTCGGGGGAGAAGGAGAACAGTCGGCATCCGGCCCGGGCCGCCAGCAAGAGAAGCTCCCGGTCGAACTCCTTCCCATTAAACCAGGCGGTCCAGTCGACCTTCAAGTCCCTCCTGATGATCTCTTCACAAACAGCCAGACAGTGCTCTTTGGGCAGGTCAAATACCGGGTCGATGAAGCTGAAAGAAGTCAACTGGTATCGGCGGACAAGGTCTTCGATCTCCTCGGCCACCTCCCCCGGGGGCCGCAGGCGCACCCTCTGCCCGTTTAAATGAGGATAACTGCAGTAAGCGCAACAAAGACCACAACCCCTTTTGCTTTCGACACCGATATCATAAGGAAGGGCGGTATAGGGCCGGTTATCAACCAGGGATCGATCGACCCGGGGTAAGGAGGCCATGTCCGGGGCCGGTCTCTGGCCGCTGAAACGGATCTCCCCTGAGGATCGATAAAAAATTCCCGGGACCAGGTGGGAACGATCAAGGGAATTCAAAAGTTCGGGGAGGCTTTCTTCTCCCTCCAAGAAGACCCCAAAATCGATTTCCGGGGAACGCTCCATGATCTCCTCGGGGAAGAGGGAGAATCCCGGTCCGCCGGCGATCAAGGGTATCTCCGGGGCAATCCCTTTGAGCCAGGTTAGTAGTTCCCGGAAGGCCAGATGAAACAACAGCGGGACATTCTCCCGCACGGTATCGATGTTTCTTAAAGAGACCCCGATGACCTCGGGCCGGAACCGTTCGACCCGTGTTTTGATCTCCGGTTTCCAGTCAGAGACCACATTGGGGTCAAAAATCATTACCTCATGGGCCGGCTTGAGGACGGAGGCCAGGCAGCACAGTCCATAAGGAAAGACATTCCGGTAGGCCCGGCCAAGAGGGGCTTGAATGAGGAGAACTCTCATAGGGCTACTTATAAACGATGCGGGGAACGATTTCAATCTTTCAAATCAATCATCTTGACGAAATCAGCAAGGGCCAGGATAGATTCTTCCTAACCCAAAAATAGGTGACCCATTCCTGTCGTTTCCTCAACGCGGGAATCGCCTTCTATCTCGACACAACAATTGAAATAAGATCCCCTTGACACACAAGACAGCTTTCTGTATCTGAAATCCCATGAAAAGCAACGCCTTATCAATAATATATGAAGAGCATGCCCTCCTCTGCATCCCCGGCGCGATCACGCCCGGATGCGATGCGGGAGAAGCCGCCATCCTGTAAATATGCCGCGGATGGTTCATATCACACCGCCTTACCCGACCCTGCCGTCTACCGCGACCCTGACTACCCGTGGGAGGCGTACATCACCGCATAAAGCCCGGTAAAACCCGGCATACCGGTGAGGTCTGCCCAAATGTGCTTCAAAATCACCTCCGAGCACGCCAAATGATCGAATTTCGATTCCCCCCGCGCACAAAGCTAATGACCCCTTCCCATCCTTCCCGCAATGCGAAGACCGCCTCCTATCTCGCCACAACATGTTGAGACAAAATACTACACCGGGAAAAATCTTGATGAGAAATTGGGACAAGCTAGCCTGGAAGAAAAAGCTATCTACCAAGCAAGTAAATTTTTTTTGAGGAGAAACTGGCTGTTACAAAATTTCTCATGCACTCCGAATGGCTCGGAAGAGAGAGCGATGTTACTAAATTCCGATTTCATGGCTCGGTGATAAAATATCGTCGTATCTATACCCCTTGATTTTTAGATAAACAAGGGGAAAAACGATCTGAGTACTTGAAATCATGGTGGAGGCGGCGGGAGTCGAACCCGCGTCCGGAAACCTTCCGCTGCACTTTCTACGTACATATCTTCTGTTTTGGGTTTCGCTCCTGATGGCTCCCGGAAGCAGGATCCTTCAGTCACTATCCTGTTTAGATTTTCGCCCCTCTCCCCCCAGGCGTGAGAGATCGGTTATCCTGCCAGTATGACGCCCCCAAACCGGCCCGACAGGCGAAACCGGGGAGACGTTAGCCGACTAAGCGGCTAAAGCGTAATCGTAGTTGTCTGCGATTATATTTTCCTGCCTGTTTAACGAGGCCTGCAGGAACCTCGGTACGCTTATGCAGCTTCAC
>CAYSSF010000055.1:9503-19294 GCA_964433455.1 uncultured Syntrophaceae bacterium | reverse complement strand
CGCCGCTTCGGATCCGCGGAAAGATGGGCAGGCCGTGGGTTATTAATGTTGACAAGTCATCGGGGAATACCTATTGTATGACTGTTTCGAATTCGCAAAGGAGACCCGTGCCTTGGATAATCTATATAAATGCAAAAAAGTTGGTATTTTTATTGAGGAAGTATGCCAGGATGCCACTTGTGAATGGCGACTGAAAAATGAGGCGTTTCTCAACTGCACCTGGGTCGCATGCAACTTCGGACCGTTCACGCTGGAAGAAGTTGGCGAAATGATGGGTGTAACCCGTGAACGAATCAGACAGATCGAGGCGAAAGCCCTTAAAAAATTGCAGCACAAGAAGCGGCGGGACCAGCTCCGTGATTTTGCAACGCAGGAGAACGAATGGGAACTGACCTGAGCAGGAACAGAAGGACAGTATCTGATTACAGCGGTTTACGTTTGCGGTTTTTCAAGGTTTCCATAAATTGATTCATCTGCTGTTTTCTTTCCGTACCGGAAAAAAGAAGCGCCTCAACGTCGCATTCAAGATCAACGGCAGAAGCCTTGTCCAGACGGGGAGCGATATCGGCGATCTGCTTGACGGCCGCGATCGCTTCGGGAGACCGTCTCGCCAGTTCGCGGGCCATGGATTCCGTCTCCGTCATCATTTTTTCCGGGGCTACAACCTTGTTCACGAGACCGATCCGCATGGCCTCCTTCGCACCGATCGGCTCCCCCAACATGGTCAGTTCCTTCGCCTTCGCCATACCGATCCACTGCCGCAACGGATCGAAGAGGGGGTTGATTCCAAACTTCAACTCCGGATGACCGAAGATGGCGCTTTCCGAGGCGATGATCATGTCGCAGACGGTCGCGAGATTGAATCCGCCGCCCAAGGCCAAGCCTCCCACGGCGGCAATAACGGGCTTTTTACATCCATAGATTTTCTTCAGATAACGGGCGATGGAACGAAAGTACCCTCTGACTTCCGGATCGGAAATATCCGACATCTCCTTGAGGTCCATCCCTGCCGAGAATACGTAATCACCACCGGTCAGAATGATGACGCGAACCTCCCTGTCCTCTTCCAATTGAGAAAAGCACTCCTCCAATTCCGCACGCATCTCTCGGGAAATAGCATTCATCTCACCGGGTCGGTGCAAGGTGACAACGGTATAGCCCACTTTCCTTTCAACCAGAATCGTCTGAAATGTCATGGCCAATTCCGACTGATGCATTTTTCTTCTCCGATCCCCGGTCGGGGTCGGACCTGCAACTTGCCTCTATTGAAGCAGATACTGAGCCCCGCGCGACTCCGTCGTTTGTCCCTTGATCTCTTCGAAAACGGCGGATGCAATGTTGCCCATCAAATAATTCAAAAGGTTTGTCTTTTTTTTCATCCCATGGACCACTTCGGGAGTTCCCTCCATGCCCGACAACTTACCGGCCAGCAGAACGGCATCCTGAAGACCGCCCAGTTCATCGACCAATCCCAAATCTTTCGCTTGTCTCCCTGAAAATATCCTTCCATCGGCCAGTTTAAAAATCCGTTGCAGCGGGAGCGTTCGATTCTCGGCGATGGTCCGTACAAACTGATCGTAGATGTCGTCGACAATGGCCTGGATCATTGACCTCTCTTCCGCCGTCATTTCTCGGGTAGGAGAACCGATGTCCTTGAATTTTCCGCTTTTCACCACCGACGATCGGACGCCAACCTTCTTCATAAGCTCTTCGACGTTGGCATAATGCATGACGGTTGAGATGCTGCCGGTGATGGTCCCCGGATTGGCGACGATCCTGTCCGCGGCAACGGCGATCAGGTATCCGCCGGATGCCGCCACAGAACCCATCGAAGCCACGACCTTCTTCTTTTTCTTCAACGCTCGAATCGCCTGGTAGATCTCTTGCGAGGGGACCACGCCGCCGCCCGGAGAATCGATTCTCAGCACGACAGCCTTGATTTTTCCATCATCGGCAAACGCATGGATCTGCTCGATCAACTCATCGGCATCACCGATGATTCCCTCGATGGGGATGATGCCGACCTTCTCCCGCAGGCTGAACGCGTGCCGCTCCCCTTCGAACAGGCCCAAGCCGTACGCCGCAATGATCGAAACAAAAGCGATGAGCGCCAACAACGCAATCCCCAAGATGACCGGGTGTCTTCTCATGCGATGATCTTAGTCGCTCCCCTGTTCGTTGTCGACGATCTTGACATCCGCCAGCGCCTGGCTCAGGCTCGAACCGATGTTTTCCCTGTTGTTGATATACTGATTGACGGAGTGTCCTTCCGTACCCGCCTCGTAATCCTTGATGCTCAGGCGGATTTTCCGGCTTTTGGGATCAACGTTCTTGACGATGGCGGATACCGAATCCCCGACGGCAAACAATTCGGAAGAAGATTTGACCCGGCGCGAACTCAGTTCAGAGATGTGAACAAGACCCTCGATACCCTCTTCGATCTCAACAAAGATTCCGAAATCAGTAATGTTGGTTACTTTCCCGGAAACGATCGATCCGGCCGGATATTTCACGCTCAACTCTTCCCAGGGATTCTTTTCGATCTGTTTGAGTCCCAGAGAAAACTTCTCATGCTCCACGTCGATGTTCAGCACCATGGCCTCAATGGTCTGACCCTTTTTGAACATCTCGGAAGGGTGCTTCATCCGCTGTTTCCAGGAAATGTCGGACATGTGGATCAGGCCATCGATCCCCTCTTCGACACCCACGAAAATTCCAAAATTGGTGACATTGCGGATGACCCCCGTAATAACGCTTCCCTCCGGGTATTTCTGCTTCAGCGTCTCCCAGGGATTGGCGGTGGTCTGCTTCAAGCCGAGGGAGATCCTTTTGGTCTCGGTGTTGATATCCAGGATCATCACCGGGATATGCTGGCCTACAGACAATACCTTGGAGGGGTGTTTGATTTCCCGGGTCCAGAACATCTCCGACACATGGATCAATCCTTCAACTCCAGGTTCAAGTTCAACAAATACGCCATAGTCCGTAAGGTTGACCACCCGCCCCTCGATGAGCGAATGGATGGGGAATTTATCCTTGATCGTCTCCCAGGGATTTTCAGCCAACTGTTTGAGCCCCAGGGCTACCCGTTCCTTCTCCCGGTCGAAGGAGAGCACCTTGACACGAATCTTCTCTCCCTTGGAAAAATGATCGGAGGGGCGTGTGATGCGGCCCCACGAAATGTCCGTCACATGCAGCAAACCATCGATGCCGCCCAGGTCGATGAAGAGACCGTAGTCGGTGATGTTCTTGATCACCCCTTCGACGATCTTCCCCTCTTCGATGTTCTGAAGCGTTTCCAGTTTTTCGACCTCCCGCTCCTTTTCCAGGATGGTTCGGCGTGACAGGACCACATTGTTTCGCTTCCGATCATACTTCAAGATATTGAACTCAAAAGACTGGCCGACATATCGGTCGAGGTCTCGAACCGGGCGGATATCCACTTGGGAGCCCGGAAGAAAGGCGGGGATGCCGATATCCACGGAAAGCCCCCCTTTCACCCGTTCAATGACCGTTCCCTTGACAGGGGCATTCTGCTCACAGGCGAGCTTCACATCATCCCAAATCTTGATTTTAGCGGCTTTATCGCGTGAAAGGACAAGATTTCCATCCTGATCCCGGCGATCCACAAGGACCTCGATCTCATCCCCGACGTTAAGGGTGATATTCCCCTGATCATCGCGCAGTTCCCGTGCCGGAATATATCCTTCCGTCTTCCATCCGACATCGACCATGACGGTGTCCGCGTTGATCTGCACCACCTTGCCGGTTAAGACGCCGCCCATCTGAACGGATTGCAGGCTCTGTTCGTAAAGTTCCTTAAAGCCGAAACTCTCTTCCGGATCCTGGGAAAAATCGCCAGAGATCTCCCCTCCCTTGTCTTCGCCCTCTTCCGGACCTGCTTTCTGATTTGAGATTAAGTTATCATCGTTACCCATTCAACCCATACCCCCTGAAAGATTTTGTTTTCTAAGCTCTTGCGTTACTAACACACCGATTATGAAATATCAAGCGAATTCAGGCAAAAAACAGCGTTCCCGTGGTCAGTCTGAAAAGAGTTTCACGAGCGGGCAGCGCTTTTCTATCACAGCGATCATGGCCTCTACCACCTGAGCTAAAGATTTGTCCGAGGAATCGATCACCACGGAATCCGCGGGGACGGCAAGAGGCGCAACGGAGCGCTCGCGGTCCTGACGGTCACGGCAGATCAGGTCGTTTTCGATATCTTTCAGAGCGACCGTCCCCCCTTTTTCGGCCATTTCAAGATAGCGCCGCTTTGCTCTCTCACCAACCGATGCATCCAGAAAGAACTTGATCTCTGCTTGAGGAAAAACGACGCTCCCCATATCGCGGCCCTCGGCAACAACCCCGCCGACCTCGGCCATCTCGCGCTGGAGAGGAAGGAGGTGCTTCCGCAGCAGCGGAATCGCCGAAATTTTCGATGCGAGAAGACCGATTTCCTCGGTCCGGATCTTTTCCGATACATCTTCTCCGTCAACGAGAATGCGGAATCTCCCCGCATCGTTTTGCAGTGAGACCTTCGTGCTCTCGCAGATTTCCGCGATCTCCTGTTCCGTACCATTCCATCCCCTGTTTTTCAGCCGGTACGCGTACGCCCGGTAGATGGCGCCGGTATCCAGATAAAAAAACGAGAGGCGGGACGCAAGGAGTCTGCTGATCGTACTTTTGCCGGCGCCGGCCGGACCGTCAATGGTTACAACGGGACGTCTATTCATGGGGCCGCCTTTCTCGGCGAATTCATTTTTCTAAACAGATTTTTGTGGATGAACGGATAAGTTGCCGCAGCCGCTGCAATGCCCGCCCCATCGAACAATGCGTCGAAAAACGATGCATCCCGGCCGGGAACGAACGATTGATGCCACTCATCTCCCACGGCATAGCCGATCCCGATGAGGAGTGTCAAAAGCAGGGCGCCCCGCCGTCCCCGAGCCCTGCCGGATGATGAAAACCACCGATAGAGCAGCCAACCGAAAAGATAGTACTCGACAAAATGGGCGATTTTATCGATGCCGAAGAAGGAGGGAACCTCCTCGGGAAATCGGGACAGGGAGGAGAGAAAAAAAATAAGGCCGGCGTAGACAAACACCGGTCCACCGTAATACAGATGTCGAAGAAAAGGGGAGTGTTTCATCCGGATCATGGTTGACTCATTATCTCGGTCCCTGCAGGGCTTCCAGACGGCGTTGGCGGATTTTTTCCTCGAATGGACCGCTTTCCTTCAACGATCAGCCGTTCTTCATCCGTTTCATAGCAGTTCACCGTGATTTTTCTGGAATGAATCAGCTCCTTTTTCATGACTCCCCCTCTTTTTTGCGGGTTTATATCATACGCCAATATATCCCGCAAGCGTGCAGCAGTAAAAAGATTCTGTCTCATGACGCGACATGGCGACACACCCTCCGCTGACGCAAACGTTGATTGCATCATAAAAAAAAGGTAGAATGGCACAGGAATTCTAAAACCGATTCATGAAGAGGTTCAGGGGATCGATTGATGCTGCATCCAACCCACACTCTCTTAAAATGGGCGCTGATTTTTACCTTGTTCATGTTGTTTGGGGGCATCCTGCCGCGAACGGTCCAGGCTTCCTTCACCATAGCGGATGAGAATAAACTGGGAAAAGAGTTCTACGACAAACTGGAGAAGAACAGCTTTATTCTGCAGAATGAACAGGCAAACAACTACCTGACCCTTTTGGGTAAAAAGATCCTCGCACACAGCGACAAAGCCCCCTTCTCGTTCAAATTTTCAATCATCCGGAGCTCTGCAGTCAACGCGTTTGCCACACCGGGGGGATATGTTTATGTCAACCAGGGATTGATCAACCTTGTTGAAAATGAAGGTGAACTGGCCTCGGTTCTCGCACATGAAATCGCCCACGTCAATGGCCGGCATATCGCGCAAATCGTTGACAAATCGCAGAAACTCAACATTTCGACGCTGGCAGCCATCCTTGCCGGGGCTTTTCTGGGAGGCGGCGGGGAACTGACCGCGGCATTAACCGGTTTTACCGTCGCCGCCGCGACCTCCCTTTCTTTGAAGTACAGCCGCGACCATGAGGAATCGGCTGACCGGATGGGTCTCACCTATCTTGTTTCCGCCGGTTATGACGGTAAAAACATGCTCAATTTTCTGAAGATCATGAGGCGTTATGAGTATTACTCCAATACCATCCCTTCCTATTTCTTGACCCATCCCGGCACCGATGAAAGGAGCCATTACCTCGATGCCCTGCTTCAGACGACACATAACCGTCGGGGTGCGGATCAGATCATCGGGGGTTTACAGCGGATACAGACCATTCTGCTTCTTGATGAAAAGCCACCCCATGCCAATCTTGACACCTTTCAGAAGGTGCTGAAGGAGCACCCGGATGATACGGATGCCCTCTACGGTCTGGCCATCACCGAGGATAAATTGGGAATGGTCAAGGAGTCGCTCGAACATTTCCGGAAAGCCGTCAGCCTCGCCCCGGATGATCCCGATATTCTGCGTGACCTGGGAATAACCTTGTTCAAGCTTGGACAGTTCGCCGATGCCCGGAAGAATCTTCGCCGTGCAACCGAACTCCGGGGCAACGATCCGAATGCAAACCTTTACCTTGGGAAGACCTTTTTGGCACTGGGCGATATGCCAAACGCGCTCCGCCTCTTCAAGATGTTGGAGGAACAGCGTTCGGATGATCCGGAAATCCACTACAACCTGGCCATGGCTTACGGGAAGACAGGAAGGAACGGAGATTCACATTACTACTTCGGTCTCTATTTCAAAAAAAAGGGCAAGGTGGAGAGCGCCCTTTTTCACTTCAAGGCGGCCCTGAAGGAATTTTCCCTGAATCATCCGAAAGCTGAAGAGGTGAAGAAGGAAATGGATTCACTCTCCCGTCCGTGAACTGATTTGATCGGACATATCGGACTTTTATCCGGTCCAGGAGGGACAACTGGCGGGACCTTAACCTTAACCTTGGGAATGGTTCTGTTGGAGGTCCAATTCTCGACGGGCATAGTCCAGCGGGATCTCTTCCTTCTGAAACAACACAAAAAGATCCGGATCGATGTGCCCGTCCTTCACCATCATCGTCAAAATATGCAAGGCTTCAGAAAGCGTTTTCCCTTCTCTGTAGGGTCTGTCTTTCGCCGTCAGCGCTTCGAAGATATCCGCCAAGGCAAGGATTCTGGGCTGAAGGGGAAGCCGGGTAACATCCAACCCTCTCGGATAGCCCCTGCCGTTGAGCGTTTCATGATGGGCGGCCGCATAGTCGGGCACATGTTTCAGTTTTTTCGGAAAGGGCAATTGAGAAAGAATCTTGTAAGTCATGGAGGCATGATTCTGGATGATATCTCTTTCCTTCGCGGAGAGGGTTCCCTGACGGATATTCAGATTATCCACCTCATCGGGGGAGAGCAGCGGTTCTGTTTTGCCGTCCAGACTGAAGGTTCTGCCGGCGATGGCCCGTACCCGGTCCATCATCTCATCCGACATCCGTTCGCTTCCGCGGTTGGCCTCCGACAGAAAACGGAATTCATCCCGGAGCATCCGTTCCGTTCCATCATCGTCGTCTTGAGCCGCCGATTCCAAATCGACATTTCTGTCCAACCGTTTCAATCTGGCCTGCAATCCGCACAATTCAAAACGGAGCCGCAGAAGTTCGATCCGGTTAAAAATGGTCTCCAACTTCGTCGCCTTGTCAACCACGTACTCGGGTGTTGTTACCTTTCCCACGTCATGGAGCCACGCCGCGGTCTGCAACTCCTTCATCTGATCATCCGAAAACCGAACATTTGCATACGGACCATCCGTCGCCTCATTGATTTTCCGGGCTATGGCCATCGTCAGGCTGGACACGCGCCGGACATGCCCCCCGGTGTAGTGCGATTTTTCATCTATGGCCGTCGCAATGGCCCGGATGAAGGACTCCATCAGAACTTCAAGGTTTTGAATAAGACGGTTGTTCGATAGGGCTACGGCGGCCTGAGAGGCGAGTGACTCCGTCATTTCCTGACATTCCGCAGAGAACGAAACCACCTCGCCCTGTTTTTGAATCCTTGCATTGAGCAGTTGCAGCACGCCGATGTTATCATTTTCGTGGTTCTTCATCGGGACGACGAGCATGGATTTGGACCGGTACCCGGTCTGCCTGTCAAACTTTCTTGTCCCCCGGAAATCGAACCCTCCTGCCGCATAGACATCCGGGATATTGACGGTATTTCCGGTCAACGCGACATGGGCGGAGACATTTTCGTGATTGGGCGATCCGTCGGGCTTCAACAACCGGACCGGTTTCCATGTGATTTCACCGCCGGTTCCCCCCATTCGGAGATCGAGCGTCTCCGTCTGAACAATGGCAAATTGCAACTCGGTTTCATCATTGGACATGATGTAGAGGGTACCGCCGTCGGCCCCGGTGAATTCCCTTGCCTCCTGAACGATCATTTCGAGCAGTCGTTCGATATTTCGTTCCGCTGAAAGCGCCCGGCCGATTTGCGTAAGCTTGCGGATCTGGATGATCTGTTTTTCACTGAAACCGGGAGATTCTGTATCCCCCGGCCCATTAAGATCGTTGAGTTGCCGGACCCCGGCCCGATCGGGTATCCCTTCCGCCCTTCCGTCCATCGCTCACCTGTCTTTTGTCTTCAACCTTACCGATGCGATCTTTGTGTGGGGGAGTATGAAGCAAATGTAATCTTCTGTCAACGGGTAACAACATGGAGCTGTTTTTGCTCGATGCTGAGCCGGATTTCGGAGAATTCCTCAGCAGAATAAGATGATTCCGTCAGAAACGCGTTGTCCAGACATTTCACCGGGACATAAGGTTGCAGAACATACAGTCCTCTTTTCAGCAGTTTTGCAGTTGCAATCAGGTCTTCTGTGTCAAGCTGGGAACGGACGACGGTTGTCCGGAATTCATGCTCGATTCCTGAAGAGGTAATCAGTTCTATGCTTCTCCGGATCTTTGCGGTTTCAACCTTGGCTTTTGCAATTTGTCCATATTTACGGAGGGGACCCTTGACGTCCAAGGCCAGATAGTCGACACATCGTCTGCGGATCAGCCTCTCCAGCATGGCCGGATTCGATCCGTTGGTATCCACTTTGACGAGGTAGCCCATCTTTTTTATTCGCTGCAGGAATCTTTCCAAATCTCTCTGTAGTGTAGGCTCCCCGCCGGTCACGGTGACGGCTTCCAGTTTGCCCCGCCTTTTTTCCAGAAAAGAGAATACCTCCTCTTCAGGCAGAATCGGCCCGTATTTTGCGGGGTCGACCAGTTCCGGGTTGTGACAGTAGGGACAACGGAAGTTGCATCCCTGGGTAAAGACGATTGCGCTGATTCGACCGGGGTAATCGATCAGCGAGACTTTCTGCAGACCCCCTATCCTCATTTTAAAACCTGTACTCTTTTCTGAGGTCGAACTCTGCTTGCTTTCCCTTGTTCCATTGCTTGACCGGCCTGAGATATCCCACGACACGGGAGTAGATTTCACAGGAATCTTCACAGGTCGGACAGGCGGAGACCTCCCCGTTCAGATAGCCGTGCGATGGACAGATGCTGAAGGTGGGGGTAAATGTCAGGTAGGGAAGATGATATTGGGTGCAGATCTTCTTGATCAGCGTCTTCACGGCCCGGGGATCGGAAATCCGCTCACCGGCAAAAGTGTGGAAAACCGTTCCGCCGGTATACTTGGACTGGATCTCGTCCTGCAGATCGAGAGCCTCAAAGACATCATCGGTATGGTTGACGGGAAGTTGCGTGGAATTTGTATAGAAGGGTTCCG
>CAYSSF010000055.1:578-9493 GCA_964433455.1 uncultured Syntrophaceae bacterium | reverse complement strand
CCTTTCTCGTCCGGCAATTTTCCTCATTGGCGCAGAGGATCTCCGGATATTTCTTCTTATCGATCCTGGCAAGACGATAGGAAGTTCCCTCCGCCGGCGTTGATTCCAGATTGTAATTGTTTCCCGTCTCCTTCTGGAAGAGGACCAGACGGTTACGCATGAAATCGAGAACCTCTTTCGCAAACCGCTGCCCTTCCGGGGTCGTGATATCCTGACCGAGGAGGTTCAAGCACGCCTCATTCATCCCAACAAGACCGATGGTGGAAAAATGGTTCTTCCAGTATTCGTTGAATCGCTGCTTGACATTCCGGAGGTAGTATTTCGTATAGGGGTAGAGGTTCCCGTCGGTAAATTTTTCCAGCACCTTTCTTTTGATTTCAAGGCTCTCTTTGGCCGTGGTCATCAATTTCTGAAGCCGTTCCATGAACGCCTCTTCCGTATCGGAGAGATAACCGATTCGGGGCATATTGATGGTAATCACCCCGATGGAACCCGTCAAAGGATTCGAACCGAACAGCCCCCCTCCCCGTTTGTGCAGTTCCCGGTTGTCGATCCGCAGCCGGCAGCACATGCTCCTGGCGTCTTCCGGATCCATGTCCGAATTGATGAAATTTGAAAAATAGGGCACACCATATTTTGCGGTCATTTCCCAGAGCCCTTCGAATTTCGGGTCATCCCAGTTAAAACTCTTTGTGATGCTGTAGGTGGGGATGGGGAAGGTAAAAACACGTCCTTTGGCATCGCCGTCGGCCATCACCTGAAGAAAGGCCCTGTTGAAAAGGTTCATCTCCTCCTGGAATTCCGCATAGGTCTCCTTCTGCGGTACGCCGCCGACAATGACGTTCTTGTCGGCATAATAGCGGGGTACCGTGATATCCAGTGTAACATTGGTAAAGGGCGTCTGGAAACCCACCCGGGTCGGAACATTGATGTTGAAGATGAATTCCTGGAGCGCCTGCCGGATCTCCTGATAGCTCAGCTTGTCGTAACGGATAAAGGGGGCGAGCAGTGTGTCGAAATTGGAAAAGGCCTGCGCCCCGGCCGCCTCTCCCTGAAGCGTGTAGAAGAAATTGACCACTTGTCCCAGCGCGCTGCGGAGATGCCTCGCCGGTTTGCTTTCCACCTTGCCCGAAACGCCGCGGAATCCCTCCATCAGAAGATCGAACAGATCCCAGCCGACGCAGTAGACCGAAAGCAGGCTCAGGTCATGGATATGGAAATCTCCTTCGGTGTGCGCCCGGCGGATCTCCGGAGAATAGATCTCGTTGAGCCAGTAGACCTTGCTTACCTCGGAGGAGATGTAATTGTTCAATCCCTGCAAAGAATAGTCCATATTGCTGTTTTCATGAATCTTCCAATCCATTTTTTTCAGATACTGATCGACGAGATCCACCTCCATCCGGTTTGTGATCTCCCGGAGGCGCGCATGCTGATCGCGATAGATAATGTATGCCCTCGCCGTCTTGCGATACGAGGAGGAGAGGAGAACCTCTTCGACGATATCCTGGATCTCCTCAACCGTCGTGATCCGGCTGTCGAATATGCTTTCCGCCAGATTCAAGACGCGGATGGTCAGCGTCTTCGCAACGGCATCATCAAATTCGCCGGTTGCCGCGCCGGCCTTCGCAATGGCCTTCGTGATCTTCTCCGCGTTGAACTTCAGAAGGCGGCCATCCCGCTTCTTGATTTTTGCGTGCATGTAGAACTCCTCTTCCTTAAGACGATTTCAAATAATGGATAACCCGCTATAGACCTCAATATATTGGGGGTGGGACTTTTAATACTACTATATATTGACATGGTCAAGTGGAAATTAAAAAAAATGTTCATGTCGCTTTACCGAAAGGGCGGGACTTGCCTTTCGGGGAACGGAATTGTATATTTCACGGTAGCCGCGTAATCCATTTACCATAAACGAAAGGCCAGACTCGATGGATCTTCATGAATTAAAGAGAATGCATTTCAAGGGCTTCATGGCCGATGAGGAGGCCGTTCGTCTATATGAACTGGCCAGGGAAGCCTCCGGCCGCGGGGCCTGTCTGGAGATCGGCAGTTATTGCGGCCGTTCGGCCGCCTATCTGGGTATGGGTTGCAAAGAAAAAGGAGGAATCCTTTTTTCCATCGATCATCATGAGGGTTCGGAGGAGCAGCAACCCGGGCAGGAGTACTTCGATCCGGAGCTCCTGGATCGGGCTACCGGACGTATCGATACCTTCTCCGTCTTCCGAAAAACGATCAGGGATCTCTCCCTTGAGGAGACGGTCGTTCCGGTCGTCTCCCGTTCCGCAGTCGTCGCCCGCCTCTGGGCCACCCCGCTCAGCCTGATCTTCATCGACGGAGGCCATACCTTCGAGGCGGCTTTTATCGATTACAGCGCCTGGGTTTCACACCTCATTCCCGGCGGCTATCTGGTCATCCATGACATCTTCCCCGATCCAACAAAGGGGGGCCAGGCGCCCCGGTGCATCTACCGTATGGCACTCGACTCCGGTCTCTTCGAGGAGTTACCCATGACCCATACGCTGGGCGTTCTGCGACGGGCCGTCGCCGGCCTTCTCACCGACCGCTCAAGGGCGCACTGGGCGAGGAATCGCGATTGATTCCGGCTCCGCATACAGACGGTCGACGCGATTGTTGTGCGTCCAATGCCAACGGCATTCCCCGCCGGAAATCGCGGCACGGATGTAACCTTTCGCGACGAATCCCCGGATCGCCCCGCGGATGAGCCCTCCTTCGACGCCGGTCGCTTCCTCGATGCGCCGGCAAAGCTCCTCCTGGAGACGGTCCGTGCTTCCTTCAAAATTCGCCGCCGAAATTGCGCCCCACTTTTCGATCAGGTCTTCCGAAAGCAGGCGATAAACCAACTTCATCCGGAAATGACCTTCGACCTGCATGTCAATCCCCGGGGTGTTGGTTCCGTCATGATATCCCTGAACCATCTCTTCCCATGCCTTTGTGATCGTGCATTCGAAATCCGCTACGAAACGGTTCATCTCCTCCGGAGAAAGGGCGGCAGTCCGCACAATGGCGCTGTTGGCGTCATACCGGGTCCAGTCATCCGTCAGAATTTCCAGATCGTACTTCTCCACCTCCTCGCGGACCGTCGTCCCGGGAAAGGGGGCCAGAAAATGATATCCGTAGAGCGAGCCGAGACTTGCGGCGAACTCGCCCGTTTCCCGGAGGGTCTCCGCCGTTTCGCCGGGCAGTCCGACGATGAAGGAGGTGTGGGCAAGGATTCCCGCCTCCCGGCAGAGGGAAACCGCATGCCGGACTTGATCCAGGGTGATCCCCTTACGGATCAGCTTCAGCATCTCCGGGTTTCCGGTTTCCACTCCGAAACTTACGCTGTCGCATCCCGCCTCGCGCATCAACCTCAGGGTTTCCAGGTCCACGGTATTCACCCGGGCAAAGGCGCTCCAGGCAAACCGGAGACCGCGGCGGAGGATCTCGTTGCAGACCTCCTTCACCTTCCCCCGGCTGGAGACGAACAGATCGTCCGCCACGTTGATCCGATCGATGCCGTAGGAGAGGATCTCCTCGATTTCGTCCACGACCAGCGAGGTTCTTCTCAGCCGGACCCGGTTCCCGACCATCCGGCGTCCCTGGCAGAAGATGCAGGAATAGGGACAGCCGCGGGAGGTGATGATGCTGATCGAATAGCCCAGGGCCTGGTAACGGGAGAGCGGCAGCAGATGACGTGCGGGAAGCGGCAGGGCATCGAGATCCTCGATGAAAGGGCGGGGGCCGGTATCGATGATCCGACCGTTGCGACAGAAGACCAGCCCCGTGATCTTTTCCCATTTTTCAGGATTGAATCCCTCCGCCATCAGTTCGGCGATGGTCCCCTCCCCTTCCCCGGTCACAATCAAATCGATTCCCGGATAGTCTTTCAGTGTCCGTTCGGCGGAAAAGGAGACATGGGGTCCCCCCATCAGCGTGATCAGCGAGGGACGATGCCGTTTGGCCTCGCATACGATCTCCGCGGCACCCGGGAAATTGAGCGTTACGGAGGTTGCTCCGAGAACATCGGGCCGGAATTCGTCGAGCTGCATCCGGAGTTTTTCCGGCGTGTAGCGGCTTACGATATAATCAAAGATCCGTACCTCGGCGCCGGCCGCCTCGAAGGCGGCGGCGACATAGGTCACGCCGAGCGGCGGTGCGGGCGCCTCTTCGAGGGGATAGGGGGGTGCGACAACGGTAATTTTCATCGGCATTTCTCCGGTATTGATAAACCCGTAAATAGTCCAAACCCTCTCTGGGGGTAAAAATCTACTCTCCCCTTGACAGGGGTAAAAATCTTCCCTCCCCCTCGACGGGGGAGGGTCGGGGTGGGGGTGAAAATCAGCGTTTGTCAATCCCCTCTTCTCGGAAAGATGAACGACCTGAACCAATCCAGCCAACTGTTGTCTTTCATGAAATGACGGTCGATCTCTTCGAACTGGGCGGCGAGCGCCCCGGGATCGGCCAGCCAGTCGGCGCGCGTCTTCACCGGCCGGTCGGCATCGAGATATTTTACGACGGTTGCCGGATTTCCCGCCGCAACCGCATTGGCCGGGATATCGCGGACCACCACGGCCCCGGCGCCGATGATGCTGTTCTCCCCGATCCGGACCCCCTTGCAGACGATGGCGCTGTCCCCGATCCAGACATTGTCTCCGATATGGACGGGAACGGTATGGCCGATCGGAAGGCTCCGGTCGTAAACGCCATGCCAGTCCGAATCGGTTACAAAGGCCCCCTGGGCCAGCATGCAACTCTCCCCGATCACGATCTTGGTGGCGGCGCTGATCCGGACACCGGGGCAGATGAGACAGCAGTTTCCAATCTCGATTCTCCCCTCCCCCCCCAGCGAGGACCAGACGGTCAGCCGCACCTTCCGGTCCGGCGTGGCGATCACAGTGGCATGGTTCCCCATCGTAATCGGTCCGCCGAAGATCTCGACATGCCAGGGTTTCATGAAGGTGCACCCCCTGCCGAGACACTCAAAATGGGGGCGGAGAAATCTCTCTGCGTAACACTTCTGAAAATTCAGATCGAGGCACTTGAGGACGTAGGGGCGATGATCTCTCCGCACGGAAATCAACCTCCGGATCTCTCAAGGGCGGATTTACGCCGATCGAAGGCCATACCCGCACACGATTCCTGGCTGGACATGAGATGGGGCTCCCTCTCCCAGAAGGCATGGCTGAAGAGCCGCCCGGCCGGCGTGATGTCGTGGAGGGCGTCGTGGGCGAGGAGCACCGCGGCCGCCGTCCAGGAGGTTTTTTCCTCCGGCCAGATCACACCATCCGGAAAGGTTACCCCCATCCAGTAGGCGCCGTCATCATATCTCTTGTCGCAGATCCAGTTGAAGACGATCGCAGCCCTTTCGCGCTCCCCCATCGCGGCCAATGCCAAGACCAGTTCGGATGCCTCGGCCGTGGTCACCCACGGCTGATCGCTGACGCAACGGACCCCCCAATCGGGAACAACGAACTTTTCCCAATATCGGTCGATCCGGTTTCGGGCTTCGGCGCCCTGAACGGCGCCGCAGAGGACGGGGTAGTACCAGTCCATCGAATATCGCGCCTTCATCATGTTGAACAGGCTGGGGCGATGGCGGATCGACTCTCCGAGCTTATTCAGAGCCGATTGCCAGTTCGAACGTTTCTTCCCCAGAAGGGAAGCGACCGCGATCGCACACTTGAGGCTCATATAGACCGAACTGGAACCGGTCAGCAGGGCCATCGCATCGACCACACCTTCGCTGTTCCTGGCCCAGGCGATCTCGCCGGTAGCCGCCTGGAGGCTGACCGCGTAATCGATTCCCGCCTTCAAGGTCGGCCATAAACGCCTCAGGAAACGCATCTCCCGGGTGATCAGGTAATGATGGTATACCCCGACGGCGATGTAGGACGAGACGTTGCTGTCACGGGTTCTGTCCTCCGGCGCACCGTCCCGGGTGGCCGACCACCAGCTCCCGTCGGAAAGCTGGGTTTTAGCCATCCATTGATAGGCCCGCTCCGCTTCGCGGAGGTAGCCGGCAACACTGAGTCCCATTGCGCTTTCCACGTGATCCCAGGGATCGGTTTTCCCCCCGGCAGACCAGGGTATCTCGCCGTTCGGCTTTTGCAGACCGGCGATAAAATACGCCATGGCGCTCACATCGATGGGCGGCTGAACAAGGCTTTGTGAAAGGGGAAGTTCCATCAGCGGTATCCTTTTTTCAGGTAGAAGATCATGCTCTTGCCGATCAGGGGATTCAGTATTCGGTCGATCGCGGCTGTCAGCGGAGGATGACGGATGATGTCCCATTCGAGGAATTTCCGGTACGCCTTGACCAGTGGAAAGGATTCATTCTTGTGTCCCACAAGGCATTTAAGCCACCAATAGGGCACATGAAGACCATGCCGGTAGCGTATTCGCCAGCAGCGCGTACCCGCCGCCTCCACCAGGCGGAGCAACTCCCCTTTCTTAAAAATCCGGATGTGACCGCCGGGTTCGCGGTGATAAGCGGACGAAATCGCCCAGCAGATCCTCTCCGGCCAGAAGCGCGGAACGGTGACGACCAGGTCCCCGCCGGGCTTGAGGACCCGAACCAGCTCCGAAACGGCGGTCCGGTTTTCCTCGATATGCTCCAGGACTTCGGAACAGACCACCACGTCAAAAACGCCTTCGGCGAACGGAAGTTTCGTGATATCGGCCCGGGAAATCAGCCAGTGGCCTTTCGATTCACGCGCCATCAGTGAGAGATATCCGCTCGCCTTGCAAAGATCATCCCATCCGAGATCCACGCCGGCAACCTCAACGCCGTCTGTTCGAAACGCCTCACAGAGATGCCGGCCTCCTCCGCAGCCGGCGTCAAGAACGCGCATCCCGGCCTTGAGCGGGATCTGCTTAAAGTCGACGGTGAGCATCCATTGCCTCCCGGTAGACCTCCACGGTTTTCTGTGCGGCATGCCGCCAGGTGAGTGAATTTTTTACCCGCGCCAGTCCCGCTTCACCCAGACGCCGGCGCCTTTCCGGGTCGTTCAGAAGGGCAAGGATGGCCTCCCGCAGCGCCGGTTTGTCCGCCGGCGGAACCAGGATTCCGGCATCCCCGACGACCTCGGGCAGGGCGCCGCCTGAGGTGCTGATCACCGGCACGCCGCAGGCCATCGCCTCGCCGGCCGGCATGCCGAACCCCTCATATAGGGAGGGAATGACGGCCATGGTTGCCTCGGCGTAATAGCGGGCGAATTCTTCCTGAGAGATCCGCCCGGTAAACCGAACCGCATCGCCAAGGGAAAGTTCTGCGACCAGCCGTTCGATCACCCCATCCGTTTTGGGTTTGCCGATCACCACGAGACGGATCTCTCTTTCCCGGTGGATCTCCGCCACCGCTTCCAGAAGATAACGGAGACCTTTCAGCGGGGTATCGGCGCTGTTCGTCACCAGGAGCAGGTCGTCCGCCCGCTTCACGCCGTCCAGCGGATAAAAGTAGTCCGCGTTGATCCCGTTAGGAACGACGCGGAACCGTTCGAGGGGCAGATGGAATTCGCGGCCGATGTCGCGCTTAGAACATTCGGAGACGGTAATGATCTTCGGGATCCGACGCGAGACCCGCTTCTGCATTGTCAAAAACGCGTACCAGCGCCTCACCTTCATCCGTCGAAGCCAGCTTCCCGCCGCCGCGATCTCCGTTTCACGGTCGATGGTGATCGGGTGGTGGATGGTGACCACTGTCGGATAGCCGCTCGCGGCGATGCTGAGAAGGCCGTAGGAGAGACTCTGGTTGTCGTGGATGATGTCATATCCATTTCGGCCCCTGCGCAGATGGCGGCGGGCCCGGAAACCAAAGGTGAAGGGTTCCGGGAATCCTCCGGAACACATACTGAGAAATTCGAACTGATTGAGCAACGAAGAGAGATCCCGGATATTCGTCACCTTGAAGAGATGCTCCGGGTTGTAGAGGTCCAGGCCGGGGATTTTGTGGAGAACGATGCCTTCATCAATCTCCGGATAGGGAGGACCCGACAGGACGTCGACCTTGTGTCCGAGTTCTTTCAGCGCCCGGCTCAGGTATTTGACGTACACCCCCTGCCCGCCGCAGGTCGGATTTCCCCGGTAGGTCATCAGACATATTCGCAGGGCGTGACCGTCCCTGTTCTGCTGACCGCTTTTTAGGTCCGCCTGTTTCAATACGTACTCCTCATCTCATCTTTCCTAAGATTGCAAACTTTGAATCAATACATCCTGTTTATTGAATTAGCAAACGAAAAGTACATTTCAAAAAGCCTCTCCACTCGAATTGGTTTGACAGATCCGCATCCATGGAATAGAAGGCAAAGCCATGGCACTGCCGAAACTGATTGTTTTTGATATGGACGGCGTCCTGATCGACGTTTCCGGCTCCTACCGCGAGACCGCTCGAAAAGCGGCGCGGCTTTTTTTCGATGGAGCAAGGGGCTTCGGGAAATTACCCGATCCGCTCTTCCCGCTGACGGACCTCGCCGAACTCAAACAGACCGGCGGCCTGAACAACGACTGGGACCTGACCGCCCTGACCCTCCATCTCCTGTTTACGAAGGTTCAAACGACTATCGGACTTTTATCTCCGGATGATTCCTCGGGATGTGAAGAGACGATACGCGGTTGTGACGTGTCCGAGCTGGCCGATTTCCTAAACATCTCTCCCTGTCCACTGATGGATCTCCTGGATCGTTACGGCAGGCGACACGACCCCTTTGTGACAAGATGTTATCAGGGTGACGTCGACACCGGCAACCGAATCAAACGGATCTTCCAGGAGATCTATCTTGGCCGGTCTCTTTTCACGACGCATTACGGCCAGGAGCCCCGCTTCTACCGCGGAGAAGGCCTGATCCACCGGGAAAGTCTGCTGATGAACCCGACCCTGCTTGCGAATCTGTCCAGGGATCACATCCTGGCCATCG
>CAYSSF010000055.1:0-568 GCA_964433455.1 uncultured Syntrophaceae bacterium | reverse complement strand
AGAGGCGGATTTTCCGCTGGACCGGTTTGACCTGCGGAAATATTTTCAACTCGTGATCACGCTGGATGATTGTACGCGGGAGGAAGAGAGGATCTTTGTCGAGCGTGGCGAACGGATCTCTCTGAAGAAACCCGCTCCCTACATGCTCGACCGGATCCCCTGTATGATCGGCAAAGGGTTCAGCGAATGTTATTACCTGGGAGACATGCCCGACGACATGCAGGCGGCCCGGTCGTCCAAAACGGGCTACCGGGGCGTTGGGGTCGTCCTCTCCTCCGCCGATCCGGGAGACCTTCGCAAAGCGCTGTTGCAGGCCGGCGCCGAACAGATCATCGACGATTACGCCGCCCTGCCCGAAATCCTCGGTTGATCACGTCGCAACCAACTGTTTGCAAAAATCATTGCCAAAAAAATCTTTCTTACAAAATCCATACTGTCAGGTGAAATTTAATAGTTGCACCTGGGTCATCTCAACATAGTTGTGTTCAGATCCATTTTACCGGCATAATACAAGTCCGCCTCCTTACCCTCCGTGTTCATATTTCAGGTGGTAGTGCTCATGGGTGCC
>CAYSSF010000054.1:3401-19835 GCA_964433455.1 uncultured Syntrophaceae bacterium | reverse complement strand
TCATACCCGCTGGCAAAAAACATTTCACGCAGCTTTACCGGAAAGACACCATCGAGGTGAGGGTGGCGGAGGAAACCGTCTGGCTGACGCAAAAATTGATTGGCGTGCTCTTCGACAAAGGCCGCAGCACAATCACCGAACATTTGAAAAACATCTTCGAGACCGGAGAATTGGATGAAAAAGCAGTATGTCGGGATTTCCGACATACTGCCGAGGACGGCAAGGATTACACGACACGGTTTTACAACCTCGACGCCATCATTGCCGTGGGCTTTCGGGTAAACTCAGCCCGCGCCATTCAGTTCCGTCAGTGGGCCACCGGCGTTTTGCGCGACTACGCCATCCGCGGCTATGTGCTGGACAAAGAGCGGCTGAAGAACGGCGCCTTCTTCAGCAAGGAGTATTTCGAAAACCTGCTGGCCGAGATCCGTGAAATCAGGGCGAGCGAGCGCAAGTTCTACCAGAAGATCACCGATATCTACGCCACGGCGATGGATTACAGTGTGGATGCTGAGATCACGCAGACATTTTTTGCCACCGTCCAGAACAAACTCCATTTCGCCATCCATGGGCGCACTTCCGCCGAACTGATTGTGGAACGGGCCGATAGCGCGAAAGAGAAAATGGGGCTGACCACCTGGAAGAACGCGCCTCACGGGAAGATCGTCAAACCGGATGTTTCCATCGCGAAGAATTACCTCACCGAGAAGGAACTGAAGTCGCTGGACCGCTTTGTGACAATGTATCTCGATTACGCTGAAGATCAGGCCGAACGGAATATCCCGATGACCATGGAAGATTGGGCCAAGAAACTGAACGCCTTCCTCCAGTTCAACGAACGGGACATCCTCGACCACCCCGGCAAGGTCAGCCGGGAAGTGGCCAAAGCCTTCTCCGAGAGCGAGTTTGAGAAATACCGGATCGTGCAGGATCATCTGTTTGAGTCGGATTTCGATCGTCACATCAAAAAACTTCTGGAGTAAGAAGCGCTCGGCGGAGACCAAAGTCATGAAAAATGCAACCAAGAAACCTGGCGGCTGGAGTACGGTCCGCCAACAACTCGCCACCTGGGAGAAGCCCGCACTCCTCGCACTATTGAAAGATCTGTATGAAGCTGATGGGGAAACCCGCGACTTTGTCCACGCCCGCTGTCAGACCGGAAAGTGCGGCGGCGAAGCCCTGGAAACATATCGGGAAAAGATCGTAGACCAGTTCTTTCCCTCACGAGGAGATGGCAAGCTGAATCTGAAAGAGGCACGCAAGGCCATCCGCGACTACCGCAAGGCTACGGGCGACATCCCCGGCACGGCGGAACTGCTGCTGACCTATGTGGAGAGCGGAACGAGATTCACTCACGAATATGGGGACATGGACGAGCGGTTCTATGACAGCGTGGAGTCGGCGCTGGATGAACTGGCCGCCCTGTTGCGCGGTGAGGCGCGGGGAATGTATCCACAGTTCCGCAGCCGGTTGGCGAGAGTGGAACAGATGACCGATGGCATCGGCTGGGGATTTCACGATTTCGTCGGAGGTGTCGTCGAGCAGTTGGAGGTGGAACTCGGCGGCCGTTAAGTCCATCCTCCTGAGCGAAGTGATCTGGGGAACGGACCTTTCTTTTTCTTGCAGCATGAATTCGTTTGTATTACATTAGAATCGTGAAAGCACCGGATTTCGAGCGGGACGACAACAAGAATAAGGAAAACATGGCCAAACATGGCGTGTCGTTTCAAGAGGCGCAACAAGCCTTTGTGGATGAGAAGCGTGTCATCGTCGAGGATTTGGATCACGGGGAACATGAGGAACGGTGGTTTTGTTTTGGTAGGGTTGCGGACGGCATTATGACGGTTCGCTTCACCTTCAGAGAAGCCACGATCAGGATATTCGGGGCCGGTTATTGGAGGAAAGGAAAGAAGCTGTATGAAGAAGAAAATAACGTACACGGATGAGCCTATGAATACCGGCGGGGTTGTAGAGGATTTCCTTCCGCGACCGAAAGACTTGGTGTTACGAAAGGAGCGTGTGGTCACCCTGCGGCTGGACGATTCGACGGTCGAGGAACTCCAGGCGGAAGCCCGGCGTAAAGGGCTGGGCGTATCAAGCCTGATCAGAATGTGGGTGCGGGAACGGCTGGCTGGATGAAAGGGCAAGACCAAGGATATGCATTCATGAATGCAAAATTTCGATACACCTTCCCGACGGCCTCCTCCGGCAGATGGACTGGCTGGCGGCTGAATTGCAGAGACCTCGTGTTGATATGTCAAGGGTGATGTCCCCTTGAATTAGTCTTTAGCCTGAGAGGGAGCCATGAGCAAGACCAAGAAAACCATCATCGAGGTGCAGGGTACAGAGATCACCATCATTTCGCACAAGCAGGAAGACTTCATCTCTCTGACCGATATGCTGAAGGCAAAAGACGGGGATTTCTTCATCTCAGACTGGCTGAGAAACCGCAACACCGTCGAGTTTCTCGGCATATGGGAAAGGGTCCACAACCCCGATTTTAATTATGGCGAATTCGCCACAATTAGAAGTCAAGCCGGTCTCAACAGTTACAAGATCAGCGTCAAGGAATGGGTTCATAAAACCCAGGCCATCGGCTTGAAGGCCGCCGCCGGGAGATACGGGGGCACCTATGCCCATAAGGATATCGCTTTCGAATTCGGCATGTGGATCAGTCCGGAATTCAAAATCTATCTCATCAAGGAATTCCAGCGCCTCAAGGAAGATGAAAACAGTCGCCTGTCGCTGGCCTGGAACCTGAATCGCACCCTTTCCAAACTCAACTACCGAATCCACACCGACGCCATCAAAGCACACCTGATCCCGGCCGCAGTGACGCCGGCCCAGGCGGTTGTCACCTATGCGACAGAAGCGGACATCCTCAATGTGGCCCTCTTCGGTCAGACAGCCAAACAATGGCGCGATAGCAATCCCAGTCTTGAGGATAACATGCGCGAGTATGCCACCATCGAGCAACTGCTGGTGCTGGCCAATATCGAAGGCATGAACGCCGAACTTATTCACATGGGACTGCCACAAGGGGAACGCCTCAAACGCCTCAACGAAATCGCCATCCGCCAGATGCAGGTGCTCACCACGGTGCTATCACTGAAACAGCTCAAGGAATAACCATAAACATGCTCGATACATATACCAAACTCTGCATCGACACTGTCCGTGACATCTTCGCGGGTAAGGTACCCGCGCCTTCGGCATCGTGGACAGCTCATCATCGCCCCGGACCGGATCACACTCATCGACTTCAAGACGGATCGTGTAGGCCTCCTTGCCGACAAGTACCAGCTCCAGATGATCCACAGCCGGGAGATTCTCGAAGAGTTATTCCCGGGGCGATCTGTGGAAGTCTACTTGCTCTTTGTGGACGAATCGCACCGGATCGTGACGATCTGACAGGCTTTGAAATCGCCTATTTGACGACATCTTTTAGTAAAATCATTGGTTATCAGGAGGGGCCTCAAAAGAAGCCGCCAACCAGAGCTCGAACCGATCATTTGACAGTACCGGTTGGGCCTTATGTCCGAAGAGGTCGCCCTGGATTCATCTGGCCCGTCCACATTAGACGAATTTATCCACCGGATTTTACATTCAAAGATGAATCATTCCCCCCCATGAAGTGCTGCATGAATGGGACATATTAGCTATCCGCGACAATAAGACACCTCAGGTTTCCGAGTATTATGTCATCATTGCAATCTTCGGCGTAGAGTATGCTATCAACCTTGGCAGAGCTGAACTTGATGGATTCCATCAGTGGCTAAAAGATAACAATTATGATAGCTTCCTCTATAGTAAAAAAAGGAAAAGTATCATCATGACTGATAAAGGCCATGGATTCGTGTCAGCAAAGCGCCGTATTAGGCCAACCATGAGGACAGCATAATCAATGACTGAGCCCAGCTTGCAAATATTAACAGCCCCTCGTCAGGTCGAGCCTTATGTTTCCCAAGTAATAGAACTTGCGGACGCCAATAAGATCGCTCTCGGTTTTCTCCAAAAGGCAGTTTTTCTAGAGCAGGCGAATCGAGGCAGATTATGGATCGCGGTATCCAACCATTCAGACGAATGTCTGGGTTACCTTCTTTTCGGCGGACGAAACCCAACACTGAAAGTATTCCAGCTATATGTCAAGAAAACGTAGCGGAAATTAGGTATCGGAAAGAAGTTAGTCACGTCTCTAGTCGCGTGGGGGGAGCAGTGTGACTGTTTGACCATATCGGCACGCGTCGCTGCGGATCTCCAGGCAAATAACTTTTGGGAACAAGCAGGTTTTTCCCTGGTTCGACAGGAGAGTGGTGGAAAGTCCACTGGCCGTATAATCAATATCCTTGTCAGAGAATTAAGTACCCCATCCTTGCTGGATATGATGTCTTGCAGATCAGTCAGTCCTAAGACTGGGTTGCAACACATCCAACTCACCCAGCGGCCCATTGTGGGCTTCCAGACATATATTTTAGACCTAAATATATTTTTTGACATCATAAAGAATCGAGTAAATAGAACAGATGCAGCGAGATTTATAAGCGCTGGTCTGAGTCAAGAAGCTCGGGTAATGGTAACACCTGAGTTTGTGAAAGAGTTGGAGCGCAATAGCCCTCCAGATAAATTGGATCCCGTTTTGGAATTCGCGAGGACTCTTCCGGTGCTACCGCGAATACCTGATTTGGAAATTGATGCATTACTGCATGAACTAGAGCCATTAATTTTTCCGTGCGGTATTACTTCTACACGGAAGCAGGTTCAAAGTATTTCAGACCTTACTCACCTTGCTTATTGCATACACCATAGGGCTACAGGGTTCATTACAAGGGAGAAAGCTATTTTAGCAGCAAGTGAGAAACTCCAGAAGATGTATATGCTTGAAACCCTGTCTCCTTCGGACCTCACCCAGCCTATAAAGCCTCACAGCTGCACAAGTAGACCTTTGAATGCCATTCGTGGCAGGGAAAATGTTGCTATATCGGCCGCGGAGGAGGCAGATAGGAGCGAAGTTGAGAGATTTTTGATTGATCGTGGTGTAATACAAAGAGATCTTAGCGCTATTTGGCATCCCGGTGCAGTTTCTTCTCCTCGGCGCCGTCTAACGGCTCGCGTAGGTTCAAATCTCATTGCAGTTGCGTCGTGGGATAGTTCGAGCAGCGTTGCCCGACAAACAGTTCTTTATCTTTATGTCGATGAAACTTCCCTTTGGGCTGAGACTGTCATAGATCATGTCCTGGAGGTTGTCCTACGCGACACACAGCCTCGTATGGTGAGGATGGTGGTGCTTGATGCCTCAATTGAGCAAACCAAGACGAAAAATACTGCGGCAAAGCGAGGCTTCCTAAAAACATTTTCGGGAGAGCACCATTTACCAGCAGGGCAACTGAGTAAATTGACTGTCAACGGTTTGATTTCTACAGACAACTGGGACTCGTTTCGAACAGTTGTCGAAAAAAGTACAGGCTTGCGTCTCCCCATGCGAATGCCAACCAATGAGGAGTTCAATAATACCGGTATAGTCATCGATAATCAGTTGGATGGGGGGATTTTTAAAATCAGCTTGTTCGATTTTGAGACCCTCGTTTCTCCCGGAGTAGTATTGTGTCCAGGCAGGTCAGCGGTAATTGTGCCTATACAACTGCGGTTCGCAAAAGGCCTGTTCGCATATGTTCAACCACAGGTGGAGCTCTTTCCGGCCCCCGAAGCTCTCCTCCATGTTGAGAAGGCATATTTCAGAGGTACTTCAAAAACTTCCCAATTTAGTCGGGGCATATTAGTGTTGTTTTACCTGTCCGGCTCTGGCGGAGGTACAAAAGAGGTAATTGGGTGTGCAAGAGTTACTTACTCGGAAGTTTTGTCAGTTGATGAGATTGAACTGAAACTAGAGCGCCAAGGCGTTCTCTCTAGATGCGAGTTGGAGAATATTGCTAATGGTAATAGAAAGGTGCATGCATTCACATTTGATAATTTCTGCCTTTTTCCCAAGAGGATTCCTTTCAGTTTTCTCAAGAAAAGGTCCATGATATCTGATACAAATTTAATTACGGTAGAAAAAGTTTTGCCAAAACATTTTACGCAGATCTGTGAGTACGGATTTGCCTTTCGGAGTAGTGCAGATGCGTGAAGCCCTCATTTCGATAAAACCTCCATATGTCAAAATGTTTTTAGGTGGTGAGAAGTCTGTAGAAATACGAAATCGTACTGTGAACCTATCACCAGGTTCTCGCTTATGGATATACAGCACTCTTCCCAAAGGATGTGTAGAAGCAGTGGCTGAGGTGGGATGCGTTGTGGTTGGAACACCATCTGAGATCTGGCGCCAATACAGGGATCATCTTTCGGTGCCTAAATCTAAGTATCTACAGTATGTTAATGGATCTTTAGCTGTTTCAGCGATTATAACGAAGCGTGTTTGGCGTCTGCCGGTTGAGGTTAATTTGTCGATGTTGAGATCTAGAGTACCTGGGTTTCATCCACCACAGTTTTTAAAGTACATGAGTGATTCTGATCCTGTTTTTTTGAGCATTGTGCAATTTCTATATGACAATACTAATGAAGAGTATTTACAGAGGATCGGACTTCAAACAATATGTACGGGAAGTGCGAACGCACGCCGAGGCGGAAAATAGGCTAATTTGTGTTGCAGGGAGGATGATTAAACCCGTGACATTCAATGCGTCTCAATATCCTCATTGGCCCTCCTGGACATGTCGAACCCATATAGCTGTAATTGCTGATTATTCGTAGAACTATAACTGACTGATTTATCTATAAAATGAAGATCCTCCACACCTCCGACTGGCACCTGGGCCGCGCCCTCGATGGCCGCAAGCGATACGACGAGTACGAAGCCTTTCTGAACTGGCTGGCGGAACTCATCGAGAACCAGGACATCGACGTGCTCCTGGTGGCGGGTGACGTGTTCGACAACAGCACCCCCAGCAACCGGGCGCAGGCGCTCTACTACCGCTTCCTGTGCCGCGTGGCCGCCTCGCCGCGTCGCCATGTGGTGGTGACGGCGGGCAATCATGATTCGCCGTCCTTTCTGGACGCTCCACGGGAACTCCTCAAATTCCTCAACATCCATGTCGTGGGGTGCGCCTCCGACTCAGCCGCTGATGAAGTCATGGTCATCAAGAGGCCGGATGGCGAGCCCGAACTGATCGTCTGCGCCGTTCCTTATCTCCGGGACCGGGACATCCGCACCGCCGAAGCCGGGGAGACCGTCGAGGACAAGGAACGGAAGATCGTTGAGGGGATCAGGGCCCATTACCGGCTGGTCTATGACGCCGCCCGGGAGAAACAGGCCCTGCTGAAAAGGACCGTGCCCATCGTCGCCATGGGGCATCTGTATACCGAAGGCGGGAAGACCGTCGACGGCGACGGGGTGCGCGAGTTGTATATCGGCTCATTGCTCCATGTCGGCAGGGATGTCTTTCCCGAGGGTATCGGCTACCTCGCCCTGGGACATCTCCATATCCCGCAGTGCGTTGGCAAGTCCGATTTCATCCGCTATTCCGGCTCTCCCCTGGCCATCGGCTTCGGAGAAGCCGCGCAGAAAAAGAGCGTCGTTCTTGTGGAGTTTTCCGATGATGGGGGGCCCATAGTCGCCGATATCCCCGTGCCCTGCTTCCAGGAATTGCGCACCCTCAGGGGAGATTGGCCAACCCTTGCCCGCGATCTCGACGAGTTGAAGGGCCGGGGGAGCAAGGCCTGGCTGGAGATCCTCTACGAAGGGGAGGAGGCCGCCGGCGATCTGCAGCACCGCCTGGACGAGGCAATCGCCGGGACAGGCATCGAGATCCTCCGGGTCAGGAACAACCGGATGGTGGAACGGGCCATGAGCGGAAACGGCGGGGAGGAAACGCTGGACGACCTGAAGGTCACCGACGTTTTCGAGCGCTGCCTCAATGACCGCAACGTCTTGCCCGAGCGGCGTCCGGCCCTTTTGAGCGCCTATCGGGAAATCATCGTCTCCCTCGAAGAGCAGGATCCGAGGGCGGAATAGGAGATAGCCACATGAGAATCCTCGGGGTTCGTTTTCAGAACCTCAATTCACTGGTCGGCGAATGGCAGGTCGATTTCACCCACCCGGCCTATGCCTCCGACGGCATCTTTGCCATTACCGGTCCCACCGGGGCGGGAAAGACCACCCTCATGGACGCCGTCTGCCTGGCCCTGTACGGCAGCACCCCCCGGCTGAACAAAGTCACGAAGAGCGGCAACGAGATCATGTCGCGCCAGACCGGCGAATGCTTCGCCGAGGTGACCTTCGAGACCGGCAAGGGCCGTTACCGCTGCCACTGGAGCCAGCATCGCGCCCGCAAGAAACCGGACGGAGAGCTGCAGCAATCCCGGCATGAAATCGTGGACGCCGATTCCGGCCAGGTCCTGGAATCCAAGATCAACCAGGTCGGCGCCTTCATCGAAACAGTGACGGGCATGGATTTCGGGCGCTTCACCCAATCGATGCTTTTGGCCCAGGGGGAATTCGCCGCCTTTCTCAAGGCCTCGCCCAACGAGCGTTCGCCGATCCTCGAACAGATCACGGGTACGGAAATCTACAGTCAAATATCCATTCGGGTGCACGAACGCCGCACGGCGGAGCAGGAAAAGCTCGATCTCCTTCAGGCGGAACTGAAGGGTATCCGGATCCTGGGGGAAGAGGAAGAGCGGGAGCGGCAAAACCTCTTGAAGGAAAAACAAGGGCTGGAAGCCGACCTTGCCGGCAAGGTCAAGGAAGTGACCGGGGCTTTGGCCTGGATCGTGGGGATGGCAACCCTGGAGAAGGAACTGGTCGAACTGGAGAAGAAGCAGCAGGCCTTCGAGGAGCGGCGGCAGAGCTTTGCGCCGGAAGCCGGGAAACTGGAGATGGCGCGCAAGGCCCTCGGCCTGGAAGGCGACTACCGGTCCGTCACGGTTCTGCGGGAAGTGCAGGTGAAGGAGACCGGGGAACTTCAGGGCGCCCTGTCCGTCTTGCCGGAAAAGGAGAAGGCCGGCACAGCGGCGCTTGCGGCAAGAGCGTCTGCCGAGGGCTTTCTGAAGGAGGCGCGGGCCCGGCAGACAGTGGAAAGGGAGATCATCAAGAAAGTCCGGCAGCTCGATGTCCGGCTGGACGAACAGGGCAAGCAGCTCACGGAGAAGAACAAGGCAATTGCGGAGATCGAAAAGCAGGCGAAGACCGGCAAGGGCCGCGCCGAGACCAATGAGCAGGAATTGAAAAAGGTTCACGCAGCCCTGGAAGCGCTTAAGGAATACCAGACAAAGCATGCCGTTGACGCCCTGCTTTCGACCCAATTCGTCGTCATCGAACGGGGTTTGGCGGGGCTCCGGACCATGACTGGAAAACACACCAGGGCCCGGGAAGAGCTCGCCAAGGCTGTAGGGAAAAAGGAAGCCGCGCGCGCCGCACTCACAGCGAAGGAAGGTCATCACGAAAAGGCCCGCCTGGACTTCGAGAAGAAACAAACGGAACTCAAGAATCTTGCCGATGCGATCGCAACGCTTCTCCAAGGACGCGACATCGGCCGATGGCGCATGGATTTGGACGTCGGCAAAGAACGCGAGCGGCTTCTGGTTCATACAAGCGAAACCGTGGCGCGGATAGAGAAGGCCGTCACGGCTTTGGAGGGACTGAAAGCAACCCTGGCGCAATGGACCGCCCGTCATGCAGCTATCGGCATTGAGGTCAAAGCGTGCGGCGATCAAAAAGCCCTCCTGGAAAAAGAGATTGCCGGCCTGGAAACGCAGGTGTCGCTTCTCAGCCGTATCCGCGATCTCGAAGCGGAAAGGAAGCGCCTCGAAGACGGCCAGCCCTGTCCGCTTTGCGGAGCGACCGAGCACCCTTATGCGACGGGAAACCTGCCGGTCCTGGATGAGGCGGAGTCGGATCTGAAAGAAAGGAAGAACCGGTTCAAGGAGGTCTCCCGGCGACTGAGCGAGTTGGAAGCCGGACGGGTAAAAATGGCAGCGGACATCCGGCATACGGAAAAGGAGATGGCGGAAAAGAAAACCGTCCTGGACCTGGATGAGGAACAATGCGGCAACGCCTTGTCGAAGCTGAATCTGGAGGCTTCACCATTGGAACGTTCCGGAAGAATTCGCGACGAGATCGAAACTGTCCGGGCCAAGATCTTGGAAGCAAAGAAAATTGTCACCCTGGTCGACGAGAAGGAGCGACAGGAAAAGTCGGCGCAGTCTGTCTTGGAAGGAGCAAGAAAGACCTTGGACAACGCGGCCAAAGCCCTGCAGGATGGCCGGCACAATCTGGAGACGGCCGGTCTCGATCACGAGCGGCTGAAAAAAGAATGCGCCGACCTGGCCACGGAGTTGGAGAAGACCCGCGCTGCCGTCCTTGAGGATGTGAGGCCTCTGGGCGTCAGCGAAATCCCCGCGGATGGCTTCAGCGACCTCTTGCAAGAGTTGACCAAACGCAAGGGGAACTGGCAGGCAAAAGAAGCGGAAAAGACCACCGGGGAGAAGAAGCTCGGGGAACTCAAGGCTGCGCTTGAAATGCAGCAGGCCCTGCTGGGCAAATTGGAAGAAGACCTGCGGCTGCGGCGCAAAGATCTTGACAGGTTACAAAGCGAACACGAATCCCTTGCCGCTTCCCGGCGGGAACTGTTCGGAGAAAAGAAGGCCGACGAGGAGGAAAAGCGGCTTGCCGCCGTTGTAGAACTGGCCAATGCCAAACTGGAAAAGGCCCGTGAAGATCATGGCCTTATTGAAAAAGAAATCGGCACACTGAAAGAGAAAATCCATTCCCTGCATGCAAGAACAGCCCAACGGGCGACGGAACAGGATCAGGCGGAGCAGCATATGCGGGCGCGGATCCAGGGCGCGGGATTCGCCGACGAGGCGGATTACCTCTCCTCCCGCCTGACCGAGGAGGAGCGGGAAGCCCTCACGGCAAAGGAACAAAGCCTCCTTAAGGAAAAAACCGAACTGGATGCGTATCACAAAGACAAGACCGCTGCCCTTGCCGGCGAACGGGAGAAGAAAATGACGGACCAGTCTGCCGAGGCGCTGACGGAAAAGATCGCAGCCGGCGAGGCCGAACTGAAACAACTGCGGCTGGACATCGGCGGCATCCACCAAATTCTGACTGATAATGAGCAGCAGCGGAGCAACCAACAGGAACGCCTGAAGGCGATCGATGTCCAGAAAAAGGAATGGTTCCGGTGGGATGATTTGCACGAGCTCATCGGTTCGGCGGATGGGAAGAAATTCCGTAATTATGCCCAGGGACTGACCTTCGAGATGATGACCGCCCACGCCAACCGCCGCTTGCGGGAGATGACGGATCGCTATCTCCTGATCCGCGACGAGGCACAGCCTCTGGAGCTGAACGTCATCGACAACTATCAGGCCGGAGAGATCCGCTCCACCAAGAATCTCTCCGGCGGCGAAAGTTTTATTGTCAGCCTGGCCCTGGCCCTCGGCCTTTCCCAGATGGCCAGCCGGAATGTCCGGGTGGATTCTCTCTTTCTCGACGAAGGATTCGGCACCCTTGACGATGACTCCCTGGAAACGGCACTGGAGACGCTGGCGGGACTGCGGCAGGACGGCAAGCTCATCGGCGTCATCTCCCACGTCGCGGCGCTAAAGGAACGCATCAGCGCGCAGATCCAGGTTATCCCGGAGTCGGGCGGCCGAAGCCGGTTAAGCGGTCCCGGTTGCATGAGGATTTAAGGAAAAGGCGAAGCCTGACGGAAATGGACGGGGGCGATCAGGCAAGAAATCAGGCTTTCGATTTTCCGGTCGGCTGGGTCATGACGGCCAGGTTGTCGCGGTGGATCACCTCGTCGTAATCCTTGTAACCCAACACCTGTTCGATCTTCCCGGTCTTCAGCCCCATGATCTTCCGGATGTCGTCGGCGCAGTAGTTGGCCAGCCCCTTGGCAACGACGTTTCCCGCTGCGTCTACGCAGGTGACCGGGTCTCCGAGAACGAAATCACCCTCGGCCTGAGTTACTCCGGAGGGAAGGAGGCTCTTGCCATCCCGGAGGATGGCTTCTTTGGCCCCGTCGTCGATCAGGAGGCGGCCCCGGGAGCGGAGCGTGAAGGCGATCCAATATTTTCGGCTGCTCAGGTGTGCCGCCGGCGGCAGGAACAGGGTGCCCGTCTCTTTTCCGTCCATAATTTCCAGCAGGACGCCGGCACGCCGTCCGGGGGCGATGATATAGGGGACGCCCGATGCGGTGACCTTTTTGGCGGCCTGGACCTTGCTCTTCATGCCGCCCATTCCGACCGGCGTCGCCTCTTCGGTCGCGGCTGCCTCGATCTCGGGGGTGATTTCCGCGACCACGGGAATGAGCTTCGCTTTCTTGGAGCTCGCCGGGTTCTGGTCGTATAGACCTTCCGTGCTGGTCAGATTGATCACCAGGTGCGCCTCGACGATGTTGGCCACCATCGCGGCCAGATGGTCGTTGTCGCCGAACTTGATTTCATCGACGGCCACCGTGTCATTTTCATTGATGATCGTAATGACGCCCCATTCCAGCAGTGTGAAGAGGGTGTTGCGGACATTCAGGAAACGCTTGCGGTCGGTGATGTCGCTCATCGTGAGCAGGACCTGGCCGACGAAGAGACCGTGTTTTCCAAAGGCGTTGGAGTAAACCCGCATCAGCCTTCCCTGTCCAACCGCGGCGGCCGCCTGCTTCTGCGGGATGCTCTTGAGCTTGCCTTCGATTCCCATCCGGTGTTTCCCGGAGGCGATCGCTCCGGAACTGACAAGGATGACCTGACAGCCCCTTTCGCGCAGGGCTGCGATATCGGCTACGATCTGTTCGATCACCTGGAGGTTGAGGCCGTCCTCGCCGGTCAGGACGGCGCTTCCGACCTTGACGAGAATCCTCCGGACGCCCGCGAGCTGTTCTTTGCGTGTCATGATGAACTTTCCTCCGGCAATGGTTCCCCCGCGTCGGCCTCTACGGGGGGCTGCCGCTGGGTGATCTGATGGAGGATCTCCCGGAGCAACTGTGGAACGCCCTCCCCGGTGGCTGACGAAAAGGGGAATACTTTCAATCCTTTTTTGTTAAAGATGCCGATCTCCTGTTCCATCCGCTCACGTGTTGTGGGGAGATCGATTTTGCCGATCGCAACGATCTGCGGCTTTTCGATCATGCCGGGGCTGAAGAGCCCCAACTCCCGGTTGATCAGTTCATAGTCCCGCCAGGCGCCGCTGTGTGCTTCCGCCGAGATATCGATGATATGGAGAAGAACGGAGGTCCGCTCGACATGGCGCAGGAAGCGCATTCCCATCCCCATCCCCTTGTGCGCCCCTTCGATCAATCCCGGGATGTCGGCGATCACGAACGATTCACTTTCCTCATACTGGACCACGCCGAGATGGGGGACGAGCGTTGTAAACGGGTAATCCGCGATTTTGGGACGGGCGGCCGAGACGCGGGAAATAAACGTCGATTTACCGACATTCGGGAGGCCGACGATGCCGACATCGGCCAGAAGCTTGAGTTCCAGCGTGATCCAGCGCTCCTCGCCCGGGATTCCGGGTTGCGCGAAGCGTGGGGTCTGGTGGGTAGCGGTGGCGAACCGCGCGTTGCCGCGACCGCCCATTCCACCCGTGGCCACGATGAAGGAACTCCCGTCGGATGCCAGGTCGGCGAGGAGTTCCCCCGTATTCGCGTCCCGGATCAGCGTGCCCACAGGGACGACGATTTCCACATCCTCCGAATCCCTGCCCGTCCGCTTGCTTCCCTCGCCGTGACCGCCGTGTTTTGCGACGTGGTGCTGGCGGAACTTGAGATCGAGAAGGGTGCGCCTGCTGAGGGAGGCGCGGAGGATCACATCTCCCCCGTGGCCGCCATCGCCTCCGTCCGGTCCCCCGCGGGGAACGAACTTTTCCCGCCGGAAGCTGACGCAGCCGCGACCACCGTCGCCCGCCTTGACGTAAATCTTCGCCTCGTCGATGAATTTCATCTGGGTTTCCTATGCCATTTTCGCGCGGAGAGGGCGGAGGGGAAAAATGTCATCCGGTTGTCTGATGTGAAACAGCGGCTGCGTCTTTTACTTGGCGGGCTGAAGGATGAACATCCGGCGGCAGCGTAAACAAAAACTGCCGGCTCACCTCCGGATGATGAGGATATCGATCGGAACGGGCGCTCCACCCTGACGAAGACCGGTACGCTATATCTTTCGCACGTCCGCGGCGGCTTGACCTTTCTGATCCTGCTGGATCGCGAACTCGACCTGGTCTCCTTCGGTCAGACTGCGGAATCCCTCCGCTACGATCGCGGAATGATGAACGAACAGATCATCTCCGGATGCACGGGAGATGAAGCCGTACCCCTTCTTGTCATTAAACCACTTGACGACGCCGGTTTCACGTCCGCTCTCGGCCATTTCCCCGTTCTCCCTGCCTTATCCAAAAAGAAAGGTATCTACGCAACGGCGTAGACGCTGATCTTCTTCCGCTTCTTGTCGAGTCGCTCGAACTTCACGAAGCCGTCGATCTTCGAAAAAATGGTATAGTCCTTCCCAAGCCCGACATTGTTCCCGGGATGAAACAGGGTTCCGACCTGACGAACGATGATCGAGCCGGCGGTGATCTTCTCGCCGCCGTAGGCCTTGACGCCCCGCCTCTGGGAATTGCTGTCTCTTCCGTTCCGGGAGCTTCCCTGTCCCTTCTTGTGTGCCATAATGCCCTCCGCTTAAAGGGATATCTCCCTGATCTTCATGCTGGTCAACTGCTGGCGGTGACCGGTTTTCTTGTGGTAACCCTTCCGTTTTTTCGTCTTGTAAACGGTAAGTTTGTCACCTTTGGTCTGGGCGAGAATCTCGCCGACGACCTTTGCGCCCTCGACGACGGGTCTGCCGACCCGGATGTCGCCCTCTTTCCCGACCATCAGGACCTGGTCAAAAACGAACGCTTCCCCCCGGTCGCCGTTGATCTTTTCGATGGCGATTACGTCTCCCTCGGTAACTCTGTGCTGCTTCCCGCCTGTTTTGATGACTGCGTACATGGCTTAATTCCCTCTTTAAAATTTTGAATCCGCACCATAACGAAAGGATCGTACATTTGTCAAGCAATTTATTGGGCGGGGACACGATGCGGCATCATGCACCCAGCATTTCGCGGTCGGCCGGTCCGACGAAATCGGCCGTGTGGGTGGATGTCTTGACGATGCGCGCGCCGCGGGCCGCCTCCGGGGAAAAGCCGAAAAGGGAGGTCAGGAGTTCGGTGGGGCGGACCGTTCCCGCCGGACCAAAATGGGCGGAAAGAAGGATCCGGCGGGAAGGCCGGTCCAGCGTGAGGCCCGCGATAAGCGGGCGAACCTCTTTAAAGACGATTTTCCCGTTCATTTCCCGGCGGATGGGGAAACTCTCTGCATCGAGAAAACGGAGGATGTCCGCTTCGTATCGTTGCAGATCCTCCTCACCGCTCTCCTCCGGCAGCATGATATCATAATTGAACCCTTTGACGATCTCCGCAAGGGAGAAATCATGCGGTGAAAGCTCCCGCATCGCCGTGACCGCGACACCGGACGGGAGGCCGGCATTGATGCGGGCAACGAGGGTATCCAGCTTTGCTCCGGGATCCTGGATGCGAATGTCCACGAATTCGCCCTGGCTCTCCATGCCCACCGCCGTCGCCCCTGCAAAGGAGATTCGTGGATGGGGATGGAACCCCTGGGAATAGACAAAGAAGAGCCCGCCCAGAATCATCGCCCGGTTGAGAGCCGTGGAGAGCTCCATGTGGGAGAGAAACCGGGCCGGCCCCAATTTCGTGAACCGGAGGCGGAAGGCCTTTTCCGCTGCCGCGGCCTCTTTCGGGCCGGCAAAGGCGGAGACAAGGGTCCCGATGGGCGCGTCCGGAGGGACGGTCACGACCCGGACAGTTTTGTGATCGCAGACGCCGCAGTCACTGCACAGGCCAGTCCGGCAGTCCGGCGTCGCTTCGCCTTCTTCGGCCTTTTCGGCCTCGGCCAGCAGAAAATCCCGGCGAATGCCGCAATCGATCCGCTCCCAGGGGAAGATCTCCGAACGGGGACGTTCCCGCAGAGATGCGGCGGCGTCGATCCCTGTCCGGCGGAGCGCCTCTTCCCAGAGATCGAAACGGAAACAGTCGCTCCATCCGTCGAAACGGCAGCCGAGTCGATAGGCCTGCTCGATCAGCGCGCCGGTCTCTTCCCCCCCGCGGGAGAAGATCCCCTCGATGAGGCTCATCCGGGCGTCATGCCATTTGATGTCGATGTTCCTATTTTTCAGACGTTTTTTGAAAAACATCTGCCGGGCGGTGGTCTCTTCGATGCCGATCTGGCGCTGCCACTGGAAAGGGGTGTGCGGTTTCGGTACGAAGGTTGAGAGGCTGACGGTCACCTGGCCCCGGTTCTTTGCTGTCCGGAGCACCCGATGGGCAAGTTCGGCGATCCCTTCCAGATCCTCCTCCCGCTCTCCGGGAAGGCCGAGCAT
>CAYSSF010000054.1:0-3391 GCA_964433455.1 uncultured Syntrophaceae bacterium | reverse complement strand
GTTTTACCGCCTTCCATCCGGCCGCGAAGACCCGTTCGGTTGTCGCGAGGAGTTCCTCCTCCGTATTTCCCTTGTTGATCACGTCACGGAGGCGTTGCGTCCCTGCCTCGGGCGCGAGCGTAAAGCTCGTCTTCCGGACACGCCGGATCGCCTCGATTAACTGCGGGGTGAGCGTTTCGGCGCGGAGGGACGGGAGCGCGAGGGCGATCCGCCGGGTGTAATAACGATCCATCAGCGTCTTGAGGAGGGGTTCGATCCGCGAGTAGTCGCCTGAACTCAGCGAGAGCAGGGAGATCTCGTCGTGCCCTGTCGCCAGGAGCATCGCCTCGGCCATCTCCTCAAGGACGGCGGGCGTCCTTTCACGGACAGGCCGCCAGACCATTCCCGCCTGACAGAAACGGCAGCCCCGCGTGCATCCCCGGGCGATCTCCAGCGTCACCCGGTCGTGAATGGTTTTCATCAGCGGGACAACGGGGCAGAGCGGTTGGCGCCAGGCGTCCGGATCGGTGATGATCCGTTTTCCGATCCTCTGAGTTCCGGTATGAATATCCGGAACGTAGACACCGTAAATTGCGGCGAGTGTCTCCAGTTGCTCCCGCCTGTTGCCTCCCCGCGCCCGGACGGCCATGACGGCTTCGGCGATCTCCCGGACAACCTCCTCCCCTTCGCCGATCACGAAGGCGTCGATGAAGGCGCTCATCGGTGCGGGGTTGAAGACCGAGGGACCGCCGGCGACGATCAGCGGGTGTTCGTCGCCGCGTTCCTCGCGGCGCAGGGGAATGCCGCCCAAATCGAGCATCATCAGAACATTGGTGTAGGAGAGCTCATACTGGAGCGAAAAACCGACGATGTCGAATGAGGAAAGCGGCCGCTTCGACTCGAGCGAGCAAAGGGGCCTTCGGCGGCGGCGCAACTCCCGCTCCATGTCCGTCCAGGGGGCGTAGCAGCGCTCGCAGGCAACCTCCGGGAGGCCGTTCAGGACACTGTAGAGAATTTGGAGGCCGAGGTGGGACATCCCGACCTCATAGGTGTCGGGAAAGGCGAGTGCGAAATGGAGGCGGCAGGTCTCAGGATCTTTTCGGACAGCGTTCACCTCGCCACCGGTGTAGCGACTCGGTTTTTCGACGGCGAGCAGGAGTTCGGCGTCGTTTATTACGGACAGATCGGTCATGCTCCACTCTCTTGCGGGATTTCCCGGTATCGGTGAGGATTCTTCATTTTCCGGGCCTTGATTACCACCTTTGCCTTCAATCCGCAACCCCGTTCCTCCGCCTGATTTTCGTTGACAGGGGGCACGGTGTCGTTTAGTGTGCGGTAACTGATTTTCTTTCCGAACGATGCAATCGGAATGAAGGGGGCATGATGCCGCATCGTGTCCGCGCGGAAAAGAGGTTGTCAACGTTTTTCTTCGGGGGGCAGTCATGAAAGGGACCACGACAGAAATTCTCTTCCCGAAGGCGGTCATTGAACGAAGGGTCGGAGAGCTTGCGGCTCAGATCTCCGGGGATTACATGGGGAAAGAGCTGCTGATTGTCGGCATCCTCAACGGCGCCTTCGTTTTTATGGCCGATCTGATTCGCGCGCTCGATGTTCCTTGCACCGTCGATTTTGTCCGGATGGCGAGCTACGGGTCGGGATCCCTCAGCTCGGGGGAGGTTCTGATCCGCAAGGATCTGGAGAAGCCGGTTGCGGGACGGGATATCCTCATCGTGGAGGATATCGTCGATACCGGCTTGACCCTTTCGCGGCTGGTGGAGATTTTGCGGGAGAAAAATCCCGCCTCGCTCAGGGTATGCACGTTTCTTGATAAGCGGGAGAGGAGAAGGGTTCCCTTTGAGGCGGATTATGTGGGCTTTCCGATCCCCGATGCCTTTGTGGTTGGATATGGACTCGATTATAATGAACAATACCGTTTTCTTCCAGATGTCCGGGTTCTTAAGGGCATCGTCTGAGAGGGAGGGCATATGATTATCCAGTGTCGGAAGTGTGAAACACGATTCCGGTTTGACGATACCCTGATCGAAGGAGATGGCGTATGGGTGCGTTGCAGCCGTTGCCAACATGTCTTCTTCCAGCAGCGGCCCGCCGGTGACGCCTCCGCGGCCGAGCCGGAGATACCCTCTGTCAGGATCAGCGATGCCAGGCGTAACTCGGGCGATCACTTTCCGTCGGCCGGTGATCGACTAAAACGGATCGAGACGCAGACGGAAGCAGTGCAGGCGGAGACAGCGCAGCCTGCTCCTGTCCGTATCGAAGGGGAACCGGAAGCGGATTTCTACAGGGAGCCTTCCATCGAAGGACTTGGCGTGGATTTCGGGAAGGAGACCCTTGCCGGTCCAACCGCTGCTGATGAAAATGAAAGCGCGGATTTGGCGGAAGAGGAATCTCCCGTAGAAGAGCCGGAAAGAACAGGATGGGGCCGGACCTTTCTGAAGCTGATTGCGCTGCTGGTGTTTATTCTGGTCGTTACGGGAGCGGTTTATCTCTATCTTTTCCCGGAGATCCGGACCCAGGCGTTCATGTGGGCGGCTCCATGGCTGCGGGGGATTCCTGTTCTCGAAAATCTCGCCCCCCCGCAAACAAAAGGCAGCGGGGTGACGTTGGCGCCTGTCCGCATCAAGGATGTCCGTCAGCGGTCCGTGGCGAATCTGCTCGCGGGAAACCTCCGCGTGATTGAGGGAGTTGCCGTGAATCAGGCATCCTACCCGCTTGCAAGGATCAGGGTTCGTCTGATCATCGCCGATGCCTATGATGTTGTTCTCGGGGAAAAGATGGTCTACTGCGGCAATCTGCTGACGGATGCGGAGTTGGCGGCTCTGGCGGAGGCCGAGATTCAACGGGAGCTGTCCATCCCCCAGGGGAGCGACGTCTCGAACGAGCGCATCGCGCCGAACGGCGAGATTCCCTTCATGATCGTCTTCAACCAGGAGCAGGCAGGGGCCATCAAAACGACGGTTACCCCGGGGGGCGCTGACCGTCTTCCCTGAGGATATCTTCCTGGTCGTCGGGGTATCAAAGATGGGTTGGATTTCAAAAGAAGGCCGGCCCGGTATCAGGTTCAAGGTTCAGGGCATTCCGAATGAGGCCGTTCGGGATGGCGCCTTCGCGGAGGATCCGGGGTGGGAAGACAGTGACGTCGAGGATCGTCGATCCGACGCCTCCCGGCGTGGACCCGCCGTCGATAACCGCATCCGGAAGATCTCCGAGTGCGCGGATGACCGCTTCGGCCGAGGAACATTCGGGTTCGCCCGAGAGGTTGGCGCTTGTTGCCGTCAATGGACCGGCCAGGCCCGCGGCGAGCAGCCGCGCGATGGGATGGCTGGAGACCCGGATGCCGATCTTTCCCGTGCCGCCCGGGAGGCGCGATGAAACCGACGGAGCGGCCCGGAAG
>CAYSSF010000053.1:5646-19839 GCA_964433455.1 uncultured Syntrophaceae bacterium | reverse complement strand
GAGCCTACATCGATCGCGAGGCCGTAGGTCTCCTCCACTTCACCCGGAAAGACGGCGAGGATCTCCCGCTCCATCCGGATGGCTGCGGTGACGGTCCAGTTTCCCTTCCGGAGGGCGCCGGGAAGCTCGATGAGGGCCGGATAGTCGATCTCCGGGCGTTGCAGGCCGAACCGATCGGCAAGGGCCGCAACCAGCCTTTCATAGTCTCCCAGGGGATCGTTCAGTGTGGGAGGGGGAAGGGTTGCCGAAAAGAGGCGGACGGCCGGGTTCAGCGAGATGGTTTTTTCAGACGCCTCTTTTCTCACCACCTGCCTGCCCATTCGGCTCTCCTCCGGCACAAAGATCAGAAGATCTCCGCGGATGGCCGCCGCACAGGCCAGACGGAAACCGTCCGCCCGCTCTTCTTCTCCGATGAACTTGCCCTCCTCTTCGGTGAACGGCGAGAGATGGTCGGGAAGCGATGTGATTCCGAACCGGTCGAAGGTTCCCGACTCGATGCGGATCCGGCACTTTCCGCAGCTCTTCTTGCCGCCGCAGACCGATTCGATGTCTACGCCCAGCGAGCGGGATGCCTCCAGGACGCTCTTTCCTTCCGGGATCTCCCCTCGTTGGCCGGAGGGCTGAAAAATCACCTGATGCAGCTTCATTGCCTGTTCCCCATTCCTCGAATGATTTTTCTGTCTGATATCTTTTCCCCTCGAAACTTCTATCGAAGCAATCGCTACGTCGTCAGTCCAGTGGGTTAAACTTCTGTGGGGACGCTCATCACGATGATTTGCCTCATATCACATTCACAATGTAATGTCTTCAGAGCAACCAATAAAATTATTCCTTGTTGCCTGAATGTGTTTATTGACCGATTTTGAAAACTGTTGCAAGATGACCACCAATGATCGTTGAAATACTACGATGCACCGCCATTATTCCCGACGGTAAAACAGCCGTCATGCCACGATTGCTTATAAACCGGAAATGGGGGAACTGGATTTAAAATGGATGAAATGATCGTCAAGAGGGAGATCCGAAAAAAGATCATGGCGCTCAGAAACGCGATGACGCCGGAGGAGATTGCAGCGAAGAGTTCGGAGATCATTCGGCGCTTGAAAGGGGTTCGGCAGATCCGGGAATCTTCCACGCTGATGGTTTACCTCAGCTTCGGGAGCGAAGTGCTGACCGACGATCTGATCCGCTGGGGCTGGGCGGAAGGGAAGCGGATCATCGTTCCTCTCTGTCGTCCGGAGGGACGGGTGCTGACACCCTCCCTTCTCGCCGGCTTCGACGATCTCGAATCGGGCCACTATGGAATTCGTGAACCGAGCGCCGAACGGCTGAGACCCGTACCGCGGGAGGAGATCGATGCGGTTCTGATCCCTGCCGTGGCCTTCGACAGACAGGGAAAACGGGTGGGCTACGGAGGCGGCTATTACGACCGTTTTCTGCCGGAAATTCCGCGGGCGGCGCGGATTGGCGCTGCCTTCGCATGCCAGATCGTCGCGGAGATCCCGCCCGATCCCCATGACGTCCCGGCGGACCGGATCGTAACGGAGGATGAACTCATCGTTGGCATCGGCAATCGGCGGCTCCTCGACGTATGAGTGTCAGTCATCAAACTGCCACGCCTCGCGCATCCTCCGTGTTACCGAAAAGGTATTTAACGAGGCGCTTTCCGACAGCCATATTTCATCTTCTTGAGATCATATCCCCTTCTCACCGAATGTTACCGACAAGCCACGGGCAACGACACTGAACCAACCTGCGTAATGCCATGAATCTCACGCGCAGTTATTCGCCGCTCTATTGGTTTGTTCAGCCAGATGACCTTCAGGTAGTCTAGTGAGCTTTCGGCGCTCACTAGCCAACTTGTCGGGTCGGTGTCGGGAATTTCGTTAAGCGCCTTCAGGTCAGCAATCTTGAATGGTCGCATTGGCGTCGCCTCTGGAGTTTAACCCGATTGAAATGTTGTTGGCCGCTACACGGGAGCGCTGGCTCGAAGTGTTCGTGTTGTGCGGCCTAACGGTGCCGCGGCTGAGCGGCGGCGGTGCTTTTCCGACCGCTTGACCGCCGAGTTATTCCTTTGACAGCGAAGGCTCAAACATGAATAGCCTGCGCCACCAGCCGCACTCCCAGCGCCTGCAAACCTTTACGATGGTGTCGTAGCGTGGTTTCGCATTGGGCCTGAGCGCTTTGTACAGGGCTTCGCGGGTGAGACCAGATGCCTTGGCGATCTCGTTCATGCCGCGCGCTCGGGCGATGTCGCCCAATGCGGCCGCCAGCAAGGCCGGATCATTCGAGATGGAGTTGATGGAAAGCTGCACCTCGATATGCCTGCACTCGTGCTTTCCGTCGGGGAGTGGCCGGATCGCCAGAATGTCGATTTCATCGACTCTGACCCTGATTCCCCGAATGGTGAAGTAGCCGTTCCGGTTCAGCCACTCCTCCACGACTTCTTCACCGAGTAAGACATGATTCTCCCTTTTCATGCTGCCCATCGCCAAGATAACCCGCCGGGGCCTGAAACCTGGCCGAAAAACCACAAACCGGAATTCCCCGGTCGGGTTGATTGACGGGTTGTGTGGTCTTTATTTGTTAGCAAAGGAGATAAGATGCTCAATCGTATTAAGAATATACTCTCTATCATAAGGCTTTTTACCCACTTCGTAAGGGACACCACAATAACGAAGAAATGGTTCGCTGCCGCAATTTTCGGGATTTACATACTCTTGCCATACTTTGGCGAATGCGTGTCTTTTAATGCACCACATTTGTCTGCTGAGACTTCCCATAGCAATTCTTTGATCGGGTAGTTTTTGATAAGGATATCATCAACTATTTGGCGGGTAGCAAGATCGGGGTTTTGCTGGATGGTAGCTAAGATGCGTTCAATTCAATCAGTCAATTGGCAGAGGCGGTCTTTCCAAACGGTCCAGAATAAGATCAAGAATCCGCTGCAGGCCCTGCCGGTCTATTTTTTCTCGATCATCTTTGATCTGCTCTTCCATGGCCAGTTGAACCACGCCGCGAACAATCCAGGTCATGTGCCCCGGGTTGCCAGGCTGAAATTCCTTAGAGGCAATGCCTTCTTTAATGATCTTTTTAATCGCTGCGTGAAATTTGACATGATAGGAAATGAAATCACAATAAGGCGCACCCTGCGAGGGGCCATAGTAAATCGTGAACATGAGCCGGAAAAAATCTTTGTCTTGAATAACGTGGAGAAAAATCTTGACAACGAGATCTTTCAGCCGGTTTTTCGCACTGGCGGATGTATGAACATGCGATTCCAAAACCAGATCAATCTGAGTGCAATGCGTTTGCATCAACTCCCTGTAAAGACCTTCCTTGCTTCCAAAATAATAGTAAAGGGAAGGCGCTGTAATTCCCACGGCATCCACAATTTCCCTTATCGTCGTCGTCGTATAGCCCTTTTGGGCAAATAATCCAAGGGCCGCGTCCAGAATCTGCTGCCGGGATTCAGACGCCAGATTTTTTTTACCGGTTTTCCCTTTTTTTCTGGCTACTTTCATCCGCACCTGTCCATGTCCATAAATTCCATACTGATGACCATGACCCCCCCATCAATGCTGTACTATATTGATATGCCGTTTGGTTTGTCAATCATAATAAAAATGAGTAATGCTGTAACTGCACGAAAGCATGCAGAACCCAGGGGCCGCTGCGGAAAAAGTATCGCTTGTCTGAAATATTTTCAATCCGGCCATCATCCGGATACAACCAATATTTTCCCCCCAAGTCGCTATTTTCACAAGGTGATCAGGGACTCGAACAGACCACGCCGTTACCGTTCAGTTATTTTTCATTGACACGGCAATATCTTATTTTATATAATGCGCGTTATAGAGATTTACCAGATCGGTGTTCTTGTCAAGAAAAAATTACAAAAACAGGGAGGAAGCATGATGAAAAAGATACATCTGTTTACCGGAATGATTTTTGTTTTTCTGTTTATCACCACAGGAGTCTGGGCTGCATCTCCAGACACAACCGGACCGATTAAGATCGGCTTCATGGGGAACATGTCTGCTCCCTTTTCACTGAGTGCCAAGGGCGCCGCGACCATGGCCGTTGATGAAATCAATATAGCGGGCGGCATTCAGGGTCGGCAAATCAAACTCATCGTCGAAGATACCAAAGGCGAAATCCCCAAAGCCGTTGAGATTTACAAAAAACTGGTCATGAATGACCGGGTGCTCGCCGTCTTCATCGGGGAAAAGGTGGAAATGGGCGTGGCCGGCATGGAGATCGGCGCTGAGCTGTTTCCCGAATACCCGCACATCTTCTTCAGCACGATCGGTTCCGGAGACGACATCTGGCACCGCGTACGCGACAACTACAAAAAATACCGGTTCGGCTTCCAGACCTACTATGCCATCTCAACCAACTATCTGAAGATTTTGGCGCCCGACAACATCGATTGCTTCAAGAACCAGATCAAAATCAAAAAAGTGGCTATTCTTTATGAAGACATGGAATGGACCAAACCGCTTCGTCAGGGCATTCCCAACGTTTCTCCTTCCCTGGCGGACATTTATAAAGCAAAGGGGGTCGATGTCGTTTACCAGACCACCACGTCTCTCGATCAGAAGATGTTCAACCCCATCTTTGAAGAAATCGCCAAATCCGGCGCCGACCTCATCGACTGTGCCGTCGGCTACATTGACCAACCGGCCTTTATCAAGCAGTGGGCTCAATCGAGTGCGCGCAATATCCCCGTATTTATCTGGGGAGGTCTTGCCGGTATGCCTCCGATCTGGAAAATGACGGAAGGCAAAGTAAACAGTCTCATGGTCGGTTCCTCGCTGGTCAGGGTGGCCATCACACCCAAGACGATTCCTTTCATGGATAATCTGGTCAAAAATTACAAGGTCGGTCCGATCTTTGGTTCCCACACAACCTATGACACCATTTACGGCTTCAAGAAAGCCATCGAAAAAGCCGAAGGAACAGGTAACATTGACAATCTGATCAAGCAATTGGAACAGGTTGAAGAAGTGGCCGTTCTGGGCACCATCGGCTGGAACGCGAAATACCATTACAACCTGCCCCCGCCCAAGTACGTAACGCCTATCGTCCAGTGGCAGGATGGCGAAATGAAAGTCATCTACCCCCTGAAGTATAAAATCGCTGATTACAAGGCCCCGAAAGATCTGCGGAAGTAATGCATACGGGGAATCCGCCGCCGGCATCGGCTCGCGCGGATTCCCCGATACAAAAGCTTTTCATTCTTTTTTGGGTCATGGTGATCTGGCGTCGCAGTGTTTTTCAACATCAATTGCCTCATTCCAGGCAATTTCAGATAAAAAAAGGGGGGTGCGGACCCTATGAGTAATATCCTTCTGCAGATTATTATCTACACTGTCATTTGGGGCTCCATCTACCTTCTGATATCCCTGGGCTTCTCGCTTATCTGCGGGGTTCTCCGTATCTTCCATCTGGGATACGGCGTAGTATTTATTTTGGCTGCTTATGTAACCTGGTTCTTTATGGAGGACGTGCATCTGGGGCTTGTGCCCAGCATCCTGCTCATGTTTCTGGTCCAGTGCGCTTTCGCTCTTCTTGTTTTTTACAAAGGGGTTTTTCAACGCTACCTGGAAGAGGAGGAAGTCCTCCTGACCGTCTCGATTCTCATTTTTCTCGCCGTCGCCCATCTGGCAAACTATTTATATCCTGTTACGGCCGGCGTCAGCATTCCCTCGACGATCATTGACGATGTCCTCTCCGTCGGCGGGGTCACTATCGCCTACCAGATGATTATCGCCGCGCTGGCGGGAATCCTGGTGACGGCAATCTATGTGCTGTGGTTCATGAAAACAAGAATCGGCCTGATCATCCGGGCCATCAGTCAGAATCTGCCTGCAGCTCTGCTTATGGGGACGAACGTCAACCGGATGTATTATCTGGCCATGATCCTTTCAGTGATCCCCCCGACCATCTGCATGATTATGATCGCACCTTTCTGGGGAGTTGATCCGTTCATGGGCGCGTCTCTCCTGATGACAGCCATGCTGATTTCCATTCTCGGGGGCTTAGGCAATCTCAAGGGAAGTATTGTGGCTTCTTACCTGATCAGATTCATTCATGCCTCGGTCAGCTTCATCTTCGTTTCCCGCTTCATGGGGCTTGCCGCCTTGATTGTCACTCTGGTTGTGATGATTTACCGCCGCGGGGGTATTTTTGCAGGAGAGACCTTATGGTAAACTTTGAATTACGCCGCGATCGCATTGTCGCCCGCTGGCGGGACAAGAAAACGGAATGGGTGATTGAACCGCGTTACTGGAGAAATCCGACCATCGGGATCAGCATCCTGCTGATTCTGCCCATTATTTTTTACAGTTATCCGCACATCCTGACGATGTTCACCACGGCCAATCTTTATGCGGCCATTGCCATTCCCCTGGCGCTTCAAATGCTGGGAACCGGCCGGGTTAATTTCGGTCCACAGCTCTACCTGGGAATCGGCGGTTACACAGCCGCCCTGCTGAACCTCCATTTCGGCTGGAGTCCGGCCATGACGCTTGCCGCAACGATAACCGTCTGCGCGGCCGTCTCGTTGCTTTTGAGCCCGACCACCCTGATTGCCAAAGGACTTTATTTTTCCCTCATCACCCTGATTCTGCCGCTGACCTTCCTCGACATCACCTACATCTGGGGGGACCTCTTCCGCGGGGAAGTCGGTCTCGTGGGCATGAGCCCGCTTTTGTCATTCGGAAAGGTATCCTGGAATTATATTGCTTATTACTATCTTTCCCTGTTTCTGATGCTGACCTATCTCCTCTTCTGTGATCGCACCGTGCGTTCGCGGATAGGCATCAGTATGGCGGCCGTCAACGAAAATGAAAACGTGGCCCGCATGATGGGCGTGAGAGTGGATGCTTACAAAATCTTCTTTTACGTGGCGCCATCCATCCTGACCGGAATCGCCGGCTGGTTTATCGTCCACACCTTCCGCACGTTCGCCGGCGTCACCTATCTTCCCCTGGAATTTATGACGAAGATCCTGATCATCGTCATCGTCGGAGGAAGGGCTTTTCTTTACGGCGCGATACCCGGGGCTTATCTGATTTCCATTGTCGAAGATTCTCTACGGGGGCTCGGCCCCGTAAACTACTTCGTGTTCCCTCTGATTCTGATTACACTGATTGTTTTTCTTCCCCGCGGGGAAGGACTGTGGGGCCTCTACCGGAAAAAACGCCCCCGGGATTATTTTCCAAAACTGCATGTAAGGAGAGAATAGCACTGTGCTGGAGATAACGACTGTATCGAAAAATTTTGGAGGTCTCGCTGCGGTGAGCGATGTCAGCTTTACCGTTCACGAGGGGGAAGTCGTCGGTTTGATCGGGCCAAACGGCGCCGGGAAAACAACAATGTTAAACCTGATCTGCGGCATTTACAAACCCGATCGGGGAACGATCCGCTTTGACGGAACGGATATCACAGGCCTCCCCAGCCATAAAATCTGCTGGCTCGGCATCTCCCGCACGTATCAGATCCCCCAGCCCTTTGAATCCATGACCGCCCTGGCCGGGGTGATGGTCGGTATCTTAAATGGGAAACATCGTCCCAATATGAGCGTTCCTGATGCGGCGCTGGAGGCCTCCTACTACCTGGAATTTGTCGGACTCTTCTCCAAGCGGGACACCCTGGCGCGTGATTTGAATCTTTATGAATTACGCATGCTGGAACTGGCCCGGGCGCTGGCTACCACTCCAAAGCTGCTACTGCTGGATGAAGTCATGGCCGGCCTCAATCCAACGGAAGCCTCACACGCACTGGATATGATCTGGAGCGCCCAGGAGCAGTTTTCCTTTACCATCCTGTGGATCGAACACGTCATGAAAATCATCATGAACGCGACGCAGCGGGTTGTCGTTCTTCAATACGGCAAAAAGATCGCGGAAGGTCCACCCCGGGAAGTGACCTCTGACCCGAAAATCATTGAGGCATATCTGGGAGGCCGCTATGCTCAACATTAACGGCTTGAACGCCGCCTATGGCGTGATCCCTGTCCTTCACGACGTGAATTTACAGATCAAGCAAGGAGAGATCGTGGCCCTTTTGGGCGCCAACGGCGCCGGGAAAACAACATTGCTCAACAATATATCCGGGGTGCTGCCCGCCAAAACGGGAACCATTTCTTTTCTGGGTCAGGACATCCAAAAGGAGTCCTCCGATAACATTGTCAATAAAGGGATATCCCAGATTCCTGAAGGAAGAAAAATTTTCCCTTACCTGTCGGTGAAGGAAAATCTGCTGATGGGAGCCAGCACGAAAAAGGCCTGGAAAAAGAGGAAGGAAATGATGGAGAAGGTTTGCAACCTTTTCCCCATCCTGAAAGAGCGCGCCAGCCAACGGGCCAGCCTGATGAGCGGCGGGGAGCAGCAGATGCTGGTCATTGCCCGCGGCCTGATGGCCCAGCCGAAACTTCTGATGATCGATGAACCTTCATTGGGGCTCAGCCCGTTAATCATGTCACAGATCTACGACGCTATCAAAACCTTCCCCGCCGATGGGATCACCGTGCTTCTATCGGAACAGAACGCGCTTTATGCTCTGGAAATCGCCAACCGGGGCTATGTGTTGCAGGACGGTCATGTCGTTCTCACAGGAACAAGTCATTTTCTGCTCAACAGCGAACTGGTCAAGAAAGCTTATATAGGAATGTAACGATGACTGAAGATTATTTTAATTTTACAGACAAGCTTTTTGCCCGAAAGGACATCGACAAAAAGGCGGAAGCGCTCAAGGATATCCGGGTGCTCGATCTGTCCCATATGATTTTCGGACCAACGGCGGCAAAGACCCTTGCACAGTATGGCGCCGAAGTGATTAAGGTGGAAGTTCCCTACCAGGGCGACTACTGGCGCGGCGGAACCTACTGGGGCAAGTACTGGAAGCATTCCAACCCGCTCTGGCATTTCATCAATCCGGGTAAATACTTCGTCGGCATTGATGTTAAAAAACCAAAAGGCAAGGATCTGATTCTAAAGCTTGCCGAAAAAGCCGACGTCATCATCGAAAATTTCACTTCCGGGACCGTAGAAGCCTGGGGCATCGGCTATTCTCAGGTAAGCCGGATCAACCCGAAAGTCATTTATGCCAGCCTCAGCACGTACGGACAATTCGGCCCGCGCAGGTACGCTCCGGGATGGGATCTTCTGGCTCAGGGCGCCAGCGGCGTCCTGTCCGTGACCGGTCATCCGGACACAGATAAATATTTTAAAGTTCCCGATTTCTTCGGTGATTTTTTCCCGGCTTATTATGCGGCCATGCTCATCTTCATCGCGCTGAATTACCGGGAACGCTCCGGAGAGGGACAGTACATCGACGGATGTCAGGCAGAAATCCTGATGCGGACGCTCAGTCATTTTACCTACCATGACGCTACCGGTGAAAGTCTGGGACGCACCGGCAACATGGATCCGACCATGTCTCCTTCAGGAATATTTAAAACGCGTGACGGAAAATTTGTAGCCGTCGCCGTTGCCACGGACAAGCAATTTCAATCGTTCTGTAAAGCACTCGGCCGCGATGACCTTGCCCAAAACGATCTCTATAAAAAAGCCGCAAGTAGGCTCAAACAAGAAAATGCGCTGGCCTTGAATAAAATCCTTGAGGAATGGGTCATTGCCAAAGACGTGCAGGAATTATCCGGATTGGCCAAGAAGTATCGCTTTGCGGCAGCCGAAGTCATGGACGACATGCAGATCAGTCAGGATAAATGGCGTGAGGAAAGAGGAAGCGCCATTCTATTTGAAGATGATATGTATAAAAAGCTGCTCGTCGAAGGACCCATCGCCATGCTCAGCAAGACCCCGGGCAGAATCAAATGGCTGACCCGGCCGCTGGGCTATCATAACCGCTACGTCTTCAAGAAAATTCTGGGATTGACGGAGGATCAGATTAAGGATCTGGAAAAAGAACGGGTCGTGGGCACCTGGGATTACCGGGTCGGTCAGAGACCGCCGATCTACCACGATCTATCCAAGGATAAAATTTTTAATTATGAAGGAGGTGAGGACCATTAAAGAGCGAGTTTATTCAAGATACCTGCAGAAAAAAGGCGCCTCCGGGCTGTCCGATTGGAAAAATATTCTGACGCAATTGACCACCTCCGAGGGAAAACCGGAAGCCCTGGACGACATGATGGTCCTCGATCTGAGTTACGCCAATTTCTCGGGAAACGTCACCGCGAGTTTTCTGGCCGAGGCCGGGGCCGAGGTTATTAATGTTGAACCTCCGGAAGGAGATCCGTCGCGCATCATGAGTCCGTATGGGGCTAATGTGAAGGGCGTCGGCATTCCTTACCTGATGGAAAGCCGCAATAAACGCCAGATCACACTGGATTTGGAAAGCCCTGAAGGCCAGGACAATCTCAAACGCCTCGTCAAACGGGCGGATATCCTCATTGAAACCTATGCTCCCGGTGTGATGGATGTCTGGGGCATCGGCTACCGGCAATTGCGGGGAATCAATCCCGGTCTCATCTATATCGCCATTTCGCCTTACGGGCATTACACGGCCAAAGGCAGAGAAATGGCCGAGATGCCCTGGACAGACCTGACCTCTCAGGCCGAGTCGGGTCTTGCCGCACTCATCGGGGATCTTCCGGATGCGCCGGAACCTTATAACTGGCCGACCCGCGCCGGGTTTTATGCCGCCGGATACACCTCCGCGGTGGGAGCGGCCTGCGGCGGGTTGGTTGCTTCTTTCTTCAAGCGCCGGACAGGCGAAGGACAGATGATCGATATCGCTACGGCCGACGCCTATGCATCCTGTGTCGGCTTTCCACCGACGATCGGCTATGTGTGGAAGAAACCGCGGCTTCGCTACGGAACGCTTGACTACGGTCTTTGCCCTTACGGATTTTTCAAGTGCCAGGACGGTTACGTAGCCATCGCGTGTTTTCGTGACCAGGACTTTCGGGCAGCTCTGAAGCTCCTGGGCCAATGGAAAATCGAAGAAGAGTGGAAAACGCTCCTCGACCGGATTACGGATGATGTCGAAAAGGTCAAAGAGCTCAACGCTGTGGTGGAAAATGCCGTCGGAAAATATACCTACAAACAGATTAACGAAAAATTTGCTTCCTACAGCGTCAAAGCAGCCGGCTCCAAATGGCGGGGCGGCGGCCTTCCCGTCACGACGAGAATGCTGACGCCTGATGAAGTCCTTCAGGAAGAACACTGGAAGACACGCGGAACTTTCCCGAAAATCGCCCATCCCTCATTTGGACTTGTGACCTTGCCGACAACCGGCAAGATGACTAAAACACCCCTCAGGGTGAAATGGATTTCCGCGAACATCGGTGAAGACAATGACTATGTTTTTGAAAAATATGGTCTGGTCAAAAAATAAATAATTATAGCATTGGAACCCATCGAAACCGCCCCGCCAACAGGAAGGCGGGTGGACCCTTGCTGAAACGAACATGCAATAAACAAGGGAGTATACTGAATATGAAAACAGATCAGGAAAAAGACAAAGTGGCTTCAAAACCTGCTGGAGTGCAACCAGGCGAAAACAAACCGATCCGCCCCGACCTTGCCGAGGTCGTCCGCCGACATGCTTTTGGCCTTGATGAGAATCGCCCCGCTGTGGTGGCGAAAAGACAGGAAAAGAATCAACGCACGGCCCGAACCAACGTCGACGACCTTTACGATACCGGCAGTTTTATCGAATACGGCGCTCTGGCCATTGCCGCACAGCGCGGACGCCGTTCGCTGGACGACCTCATCAGCAAAACCCCGACCGACGGCCTGATCGTGGGTGTCGGATCCGTCAACGGCTCGCTTTTTCCCGAAGACAAGGCGCGCTGCATGGTCATGGCCTACGACTACACTGTGCTGGCCGGAACTCAGGGTTTTTTCAATCATAAAAAAATGGATCGCATGCTTCATCTGGCGCATGAACAGCATCTGCCGCTCGTTTTCTTCGCGGAAGGCGGCGGCGGAAGGCCCGGTGATGTTGACGCGGAAGGCGTTATGGTGGCGGGACTGGACCTCTCAACTTTCGGCGGATTCGCGGGTCTGAGCGGACGTGTACCTGTCGTCGGCGTTGTATCGGGTCTTTGCTTTGCCGGGAATGCGGCCCTCCTGGGCTGCTGTGATGTGATCATTGCCACGAAGAGTTCCAACATCGGCATGGGCGGCCCGGTCATGATTGAAGGCGGGGGCCTGGGCGTTTTCAAACCGGAAGAAGTCGGCCCGATGGACATACAAACGCAAAACGGCGTGGTGGATATTGAAGTGGAAGACGATGTGGAAGCGGTCGCCACGGCTAAAAAATACATTTCCTATTTCCAGGGCGCAACATCGTCATGGGAAGCAGGCGATCCGCTCAAATTACGCAACCTGGTTCCGGAAAGCCGCAAACGAGCCTACAATGTGCGGACCATTATCAAAGCCATGGCGGACACCGATTCGTTTCTGGAACTCAAGCCCAGGTTCGGCCCCAGCATGGTCACTGGATTACTACGAATTGAAGGCCGTCCATTCGGCGTATTCGCCAACAACTCTATGCACATGGCCGGCGCTATTGAAGCCGAAGGCGCGGACAAGGTGGCTCGCCTCATGCAGATATGTAACACGCATGGATTACCGATTCTGTCATTATGCGATACGCCCGGCTTCATGGTCGGACCGGAAATCGAAAAACGCGCGCAGGTACGCCATGTTTGCCGGATGTTCGTGATCGGCTCCCATATAACAGTGCCCTATTTCACCATCGTTTTACGCAGAGGCTACGGTCTCGGCGCGATGGCCATGGCCAAAGGGGGGTTCCATGAATCATTCTTCACGGCTGCCTGGCCCACCGGAGAATTCGGCGGGATGGGACTGGAAGGCGCAGTGAAGGCCGGTTTCAAAAAAGAGCTGGCCGCTATTGAAGATCCTCAGAAGCGCGAAGAACTCTATGATTTTTTAGTTGCCCAGTTGTATGAACGGGGCAAAGCCATCAACATGGCCGCCTATCTGGAAATCGACGCGGTCATCGATCCGGCGGATACCCGCAAGTGGATCATGCAGGGCCTGAAAGCCACACCCGCCGGACAACCCCGGGAGACCGGCCACAATTTCATCGATCCCTGGTAGAGAAATTCGTATTTTCGTGATGAAAATTAAAATTCCGAAAATAGCTTCGCAATCGTCCTCCTACGTAACGGGGATCATAAACCCGCGATAAAGATTTTGCCAGACAACGGCCCAAGGGTTGTAACGACCGAAGGACAGATACAGCCGTCGAAAAATGTTCGCTCGGCAGTCTCTCCAAATCCATGTCCGACTTGATCTCCGAATGAAATTGCTCACAGGTGCCGTGGTCATGGTACAACAGTTTGGTCTGGAAGGAATCATCCTCAAGGGAAGTCCAATAGGTATCCACTTCCACATCCGGAACCAACAGACATTGACCTTTTTTCGATACAAACCGCAATATTGTCGAAAGAGTCATTGCCGGAATCCAGGCGCACCAGAATGCCCTTGTTCGTGATCATCTTCGCATATCTGATCGTTTCCCTCAAAAAAGTCGGGGCATTTTTCTGAGAATGTTGGCTTTCTTCCCGAAACTCGACATTGACCTGGTATCCTTCCTTGCCAAGATACGTGAAAATAGGGGCAAATCCGTCATTACATTTGTATGTCCTCGATACACCTTCCTTTTTTGTTTTGGAATTGTCGAAGGGACTGACATCGATGTCCAGGGGCGTAAGTTCGCCCTTGCTGGTGGATACCGTGCCAATTCCCGCAGCCGTCTTGCGAATCAATTTTGCCGACTCCTCCTTGACGATCTGGTCAAAAGCCCCATTCACGACATCCAACCGCTTCAATTATGTCAAGTAATTATATCAATTTTAAGCGGGTTTTATGCCACTAATTCAGGTTTGAATCATGAAATCAATGGCGACGGTTCCCATTGATGTAATTTGCCCTTGACAGAGCATGGGGAACGGGGCAAGATGCCGCACATTTTATTTATACAAGAGGAGAACCATGGAGGAAACGAATCAGAAGATCGAAGAGAACTGCGGCGAGAAGAGTTTCGCGGAACTGCTGGACGAAAGCGGGATGGATCAGGGGTGGCTGAAACCGGGGCAGCGTGTGGAGGCGGTAATCGTGAAGATCACCCCTGAGTGGGTCTTCATTGACGTGGGCGGGAAACACGAGGGATATCTGGACCGGCGGG
>CAYSSF010000053.1:0-5636 GCA_964433455.1 uncultured Syntrophaceae bacterium | reverse complement strand
TTTCTCGACGCGGAGGGGAACGTCTCGGTCAAGGAAGGCGAAATCCTCCGGGCCTATTTTCTCTCCTCCCAGCACAACGAGAAACTGTTCACAACCAAGGTCAGCAGCGGCGAAGCGAGCCGGACCTTCCTTGCGGAAGCGGCAAACAGCGGGATTCCCGTGGAGGGGCTCGTTGAAAAAGAGGTCAAGGGCGGCTTCGAGGTCCGCGTCGCGGGCGATGTCCGGGGGTTCTGTCCCTTCTCCCAGATGGGGCTTTTCCGCGTGGCGACGCCGGCGGACTGGATCGGGAAGCGGTTGAATTTCCGGATCATCGAGTTCGGCGAGCGGGGCAGGAACATCGTCGTTTCGCACCGGGCGCTTCTGGAGGAGGAGCAGGCCAAGCAGAAAGAGCTGTTGAAAGAGTCGCTTCGCGAGGGGATGATGGTGAAGGGGACGGTCGTCTCCCTGCAAAAGTTTGGGGCCTTCGTCGATCTGGGCGGCGTGCAGGCGCTTCTCCCCATCTCCGAGATCGCCTGGGAGCACGTGGGCGATATCGCTGAAAAACTGACCCTTGGCCAGGAGGTCGAGGTAGCCATCCTGAAGCTGGATTGGGAGCATGACCGGGTTTCGCTCAGCCTCCGCTCGAGTCTCCCCGATCCGTGGGAGAGGGTCGAGACGGAGTTTCCCGAGGGATCGACCTTCACCGGAACGGTGGCCCGCCTCACCAAGTTCGGCGCCTTCGTGACCCTGATCCCCGGCGTGGATGGACTCATCCATATCTCAAAGCTGGGTCGCGGGAAGCGGATCACTCACCCCTCGGAGGTGTTGACGGAAGGGCAGGAGGTTCAGGTGAAGATCGAGAAGATCGACCGGGCCGCCAAACGCATTTCGCTCATGCCGGTTGGGGACGCCGAAGAGGAGAAGGCGGAGGAATTGGAGGATTTTCAGCAATACGTGGGCAAGGCCCCCGGTTCCTTCGGTTCCCTCGGTGACGCGCTGCAGAAGAAACTGGGCGCGAAAACGAGGGAGTGACCGTCTGAAGGCCATGACCGGCGATCTGGAAACAAAGATCCGGCATGCCCCGCGGAGCCCCGGCGTCTATCTGATGAAGGACGGGTCCGGAGAGATCCTCTACGTGGGCAAGGCGAGGGACCTGAAGGCGAGGATACGGGCCTATTTCTCCCAAACCGACGCGCGGGTGATGATCCCCTTCCTCGTTACCCGAATCCGGGATCTGGAGTTCATTCTTACCGGAACGGAAAAGGAGGCGCTGATCCTTGAGAACAACCTGATCAAGGAGCATCGGCCGCGTTACAACGTCGATTTCCGGGACGACAAATCCTACTACAACATCCGGATCGATCCGTCCGAACCCTTTCCCCGCTTTCAGCTCGTGCGCCGTCCGAAAAAGGACGGCGCACGCCATTTCGGTCCCTATCCCTCCAGCGCCGCGGCGAAGGAGACCCTCCGCTTTCTGCAGACGATTCTGCCGCTCCGGATCTGCCGGGATCGGGAGTTGAAGGCGCGCCGCCGTCCCTGCCTTGAATACGAGATCGGACGCTGCGCGGCCCCCTGCGTCGGCCGGATCGGGCTTTCCGACTATCAGAATCTTGTGAGGGACGGCATCGCCTTCCTGGAGGGCCGGGAAAGGACGCTGATCGGCGACCTCCGCGCCCGGATGAACGGAGCGGCAGAGGAGTTCCGTTTCGAGGAGGCGGCCCTGCTGCGGGATCGGATTGCGGCGATCGAGGAGACCCTCGAAAGACAGCGGATTGTCTCGATGACCGGCCGGAACCGGGATGTTTTCGGCCTCTGCCGGGAGGGGGATCTGACGCAGGTCGCGCTTCTCTTCGTCCGCAGCGGACGGGTGATCGGCCAGAAAACCTTTCCGTTGATCCGCCTTCGGGCCGAGACCGGTGAAATCCTCTCTTCGCTGCTGATGCGGTATTATGACGGTGTCGTGGATGTCCCCGATGAGGTGGTTGTGCCGATGGCGTTGGAGGACGGTCCGGTTCTGGCGGAATGGCTCGCGGAGAAGAGGGGGAGGGGGGTGAGCCTCATCTCTCCGAAGCGGGGAGAGAGCCTCGCCCTTGTCGGCATCGCCGCACGGAATGCGGAAAACGCGCTCAAGACCGCGCGTCTCGCTGTCGACCGGCCGGAGGAGGCGCTCCGCCTCCTCGAAGAGAAACTCAAACTTCGCAAACTTCCCAGCCGGATCGAGTGTTTCGACATCTCCAATATCGGTGGCCGGTATGCGGTCGGTTCGCTCGTTTCCTTCATGGCCGGCGTTCCCGCGAAAGAGGGGTACCGCCGCTTCCGGATCCGGACGGTCCCCGGCGCGGACGACTACGCGATGATGTACGAGGTCCTGAAACGGCGCTATCAAAACCGGGAGAAGCTCCCCGACCTGGTCATCGTCGACGGGGGCAAGGGGCAGCTCGGCGTCGCCCTCGCCGTTCTGAAGGACCTGGGCATCGAAGGGGTGGATGTGATCGGGCTGGCCAAGGAGCGGGACGAACGAACGGAGGGTGCGTCTGTCGCCCATCGCCGGGGAACCCGGGAGGTGGACGCTACAGCCGAACCGGAGTTGCCGGACGGCTCTGCCGATGCCGAATCCCGTATGATCGCGGAAGCAGAGATCGCCGGTAATGGTCCGAAAGGGGCCGCTCCATCCGGGGATGCCGAAGGGAAGGGCGGCAATGCCGCCGGCGGCCGCAGTCGCCGAATGGCGACGCCCGGCAAGGCAGAGGATCGCGTCTTTCTTCCAGGGCGTAAGGACCCGGTCTTCCTCTCCCGCTGGCCTGCGGCCCTTTTCCTCCTCCAGCGGATCCGCGACGAGGCGCACCGTTTTGCCGTCACCTACCACCGGAAGGTCAAGGAGAAGGCGGACCTGCAATCGCTCCTCGACCGGATCCCGGGAATCGGCCTCTCCCGCCGCAAGGCCCTGCTCACCTTCTTCGGCGATCTCCGGCGGGTGAGGGCGGCATCGGTCGAGGATTTGCAGCGGGTGGAGGGGATCGGCGCTGAGACCGCCCGCAGCATCCGCGCGTTTCTCGACGGGGATGCTGCTGCACCGGAAGCCCGTGCGACCGACGGATCGTCGGAAAATCCTTGACTTGCCGGATATATCATATTAGCGTCGTCCGCCCTGAAGGGGAGTAGCTGTCCGGGCGGGGTCAACATGCCGGCGAAAGCCTGGTCCTGCCGTTGGTGCAAGCCGATCAGCGAGACTTTCGGTGTGACATGCGTCATGCTGAAGTTTCGCTTTTTTATGGTAGAGGGTAACCCAATATGACGATCTTCATCGCCTCCTTTTTATTCGTCGTTCTGGCCGAGATGGGGGACAAGACGCAGTTGCTGGCGATGGCCTTTGCGTGCCGCTATCCGGCAAAGACGGTCCTCGCCGCCGTTCTGGCGGCCACGCTCGTCAACCATCTGCTGGCGGTCGTCGCGGGGAGCTTTATCACCGGCTTTATCCCGATGCACTATATCCAGATTGCCGCCTCCGCCTCCTTCATCCTGTTCGGCCTCTGGACGCTTCGCGGGGACGAGTTGGAAGGGGAGGATAAGAAGTATAGATTCAGCCCGTTCTGGACGGTGGCCGTCGCCTTCTTCTTCGCCGAAATGGGGGACAAGACACAGCTCGCAACGGTGGTGCTTGCGGCCAAGTACCAGTCGATTTTTCCGATCTGGATGGGGACGACGGCGGGGATGCTGGTGACCGACGCGTTCGGAATCATTGTCGGCGTCGTCCTTGGGAAGAAGATTCCGGAGCAGTTCGTGAAGTGGTTTGCGGCTGCGATCTTCATCCTCTTCGGGATCATCGGCCTGTATGACTCTCTGCCGGGAGAATTTCTGACGCCGCCGCTGGCGGCGGCCTGGCTGTTGCTTGTCGTCGCCTTGGTCGTTTTCGTGGTGTGGCGCGGTCGCCGGCGGGAGGGCTTCCCATCATCCTGCCGCTGACGGGTTTGATGATGGTTTTAATCCCATTTTCGCTGATCTTCGATCTTTTTGCTGCCTTCGGGGATCTCGGCGACAAAAACCGCATTCCCCCTCAGTTTTGTCGATTCCCTGATCTTCTCGTCGATGGCGCCCTTTAGGCTGTCTGTTCCTTTAACCCCCTGTTTGAGCAGGATTTCCACGGTCATCATATCCGTTACGCCCGACCGGGTGACCACAACCCTGATCTTTTCGACTTCATCCGGAAATTTCGCTGCGGCTTCGTCGATCTGGCGGGGATGGACGAACATCCCCTTGATCTTCGTCACCTCATCCGCCCTGCCCATGATGCCCTTCAGCTTGTAAGAGGTCCGGCCGCAGGGACACGCGGATTCATCCAGTGCGGAAAGGTCTCCGGTGCCGTAGCGGACAAGCGGATAGCACTCATTGCTGAAATCGGTGACCACCACTTCGCCGATGCCGCCCGTGGGAAGCGGTTCTCCGGTCAGGGGGTCGCAAATCTCGATGTAAAGATCATCGGAAATGTGCATGCCGTTTTCCTGAGGGCATTCATAAGCGACGCCGCCGAGGTCGGCGGTGATGTACGCCTGACGGACGAGGATGCCATGATCGTTCAGCCCTTTCCGCAGGGAAGGGGAGAGGATCTCCCCGGCGACCAGGGCAATCTCCATCGCAAGGCCGGTTGCGGTGTCATAACCGAGCTCCTCCATTTTTTGGATCAGCGACATCAGAAAGGAGGGAACGCCGATATAGCCGTTAATCTTCAATCCCGCCATCGTCTTCGCCTGGATCTCGGTATTGCCGACGCCGGTCGGCACCGTGACGCAGCCGATGCCGTTGCATGCCTCATCCAGAAAGAGCCCTGCGGGGGTCAGGTGGTAGGAAAAGGTGTTCATGACCAGGTCGCCCGGCCGGAACCCTACATTGTAGACGCATTTCCGGAGTCCCCAGTAATCCTCTTTTCGTCCTTCGGGGTCATAGATGGGACCGGGGGAAACATAGATTCTTTTCAACTCTTCAACCGGAACGGCCAGAAATCCGCCGAATGGCGGGTCGCTCTGGTGGCGCTCCGGCATGCTGTTTTTTTTCAGGACGGGAAGTTTTGAAAAATCATGGATGTTGAGAACGGTTTTCGGATCGACGCCCTTTTCATCGATAAACTTTCGGTATCCGGGCGCCTTTTCACAGGCGTATCGGAAGGCCCGGATTGCCTCCCGCTGTTTGAAGGCGAGACGTTCCGCCCGGCCCATGCATTCGGCCTTTTCATCATAAAAGCCGGTGTTTCTGTCTTTCCGAGTCCCTTGAATCATTTGCCGGCTCCTTGATGAAAAAAACAACTGCGTGTTTCAAAATACTATATATCCTATTCCGAAACACGCAGTTGTTGAGAAACAGTTATTTTGGATACGTACCGCTGAATGATGAAACTCCGGTCACATTGTCCGCCTTGAACACAGCAGAACCTTCTTTCACGCTGACAGGGAACGCAAAATCCGGAATGCCGATCCACCATTTTTCCAACTGGTCATGGACGGCTATCCCTTTTTCCTGGAGTTTCAAACCACCCGTCACACCCAGGCTCAAGAACGACTGCCAGATGTCAAACATCGCAGAGACCCTTATCTGGTTTGTCTTCCCGGCAGGGATCCACATCACGTCTGGGGAGCCGACGGTATTCAGATCAAAATCTTCAAATG
>CAYSSF010000052.1:0-20141 GCA_964433455.1 uncultured Syntrophaceae bacterium | reverse complement strand
GCCAGATCGACGCCGCCGACCGCCGGATCGACCGCCTCGTTTACGACCTCTACAATCTCACAGACGAAGAAATCCGGATTGTCGAGGGAACGACGACCTAAACGAAACAGGGGGCTCTTTGTCCGTGGCCGATGAGTGGTCATCCTCCGTGTTGTCTTGATTTTGTAAGAAAAATGTACTGTATTTCCTTACAATATTTGATAGGCGACAACTGCGAAATCGGAGGGGTATCCAAAGTCAGTTAGAAAAATTCTTCTTGACTTACATTATACCAATTGGTATTTATTAAATCCTTTTAAGGAGAGGTCATGGATAAAAGCCTCCAGGATCAATTGGCTGCTCTCGTTGTAATCAAAGAAATTCAGGAGGCTTATATTCAAAGAAAAATTATCACAACCAATGACTGTATCAACGATATGCTTCGGGATGGTCTGCTGGAGGCGGATGTAGAAAAAGTTATCCTGGATGCTGTCTCAATCGAAAAGGTCATGTCCACCACAAGTCCAAGGGCCAGCAGCCCTCAGAATACCCATTATGTCATTGATGGCGAAAGTACGAAGTGCGTAAAGGTCTACTGCAAAATCTGTTCAAATTATCACCCGGAAACGGGTGAATTCATGGGGTGGCGGCTTACATCCTTTTGCATCAAATAGCCCAGGGGAAAATCCATGCTTTGCACAAACTGCTTCAATAGCGAATATCAAACGACCACCATCTCGAAGGAGGTCGTCATCAACGGCCGGCCGCAGGCCATTCAAAATTTGGAATGCGAAAAGTGTCCGGGTTGCGGGGATATTATCTTTACCCACCCGCAGAGCCTTGCCCTGGACAAGAAGCGAATCAACCTGGAATTCAGCTCCAAGCCGATCCTGACCCCTCTTCAGTTAAAACTGCTCAGAAAGATACTGGATATGCGTCTGGAGGAGATCTGCGATCTTCTTCACATCGGGCAGAACAGTTACGGGCGGTGGGAACGGGGAGAAGTGGTCATTTCTCCTTCTATGAATCTCCTTGTTCACCAGTTCATTGAACATTTTCCGGAGGCAAGGATTAACCTGATCGAAACGGAGATGCGGGCTGAAATTGAAAAAGCCAAGGCGCGTTATCTAAACGCTTCAGTGTCGCTGGGAGAATTTGTCCGAAGCGTCATCCAGACAACAAAAATCGTGACAGATATCGTCTGCAGTAGGTTGGGCATCGATGTGCCACAGTTGGAGCGCATCGAAAACAACGACCTCCCTCCCGAAAACATCCCGGTGGGGGTATCCGTCAATATCCTGCAGTTCTTTGAGCTTACGATGGATAACCTTCGTCAGTTATTAAATAATACTTTAAAAATACAGAATGTTAAAAGCCAAGTTTCCTTTATGCATGCCAGGACGCTGCATTACGGGAAAAAGGCCGAATCGATGTATGTCCGAAGTATGAACAAAATCCTCGAGAAATATGTAAGCGAAGAAACACCGGAGTTCCAACCGTCCATCAATCCGGAATATTTGAAGAAGGTCAACGCCTGTCTGCAGCAGGAAGGGGTTAGCGGGAGGTTTTAGCTCATGGAGCCGAATTATAGTTTTGCCCGGAATATGGCCAGGAAAGTCTTAAAGGATTATAAACTATCAGAGGCGCCTACAGATCTTACAGCAATATTTCAAGGGCTTGACCTCAAGTACATCGAATTGAACGATTCCGACGAGATTGATGGTGCCATTCTCGAAATAGATGGGAAACCATCTATCGCCGTTTTGAACAAGGCACGGCCACTTCAAAGGCAACGGTTCACTTTGGCCCATGAACTGGGTCATATCTTTTTGGAACACATCAAAAGAGACATTTATGATCCTGAAGAAATCCGGGAAAGTGATGCGCAATCTTCAGGCAAGACAAAACCGCCTAAAGAGATCGAAGCCGATGTTTTTGCTGCTGAACTTCTCGTTCCTTATGAGCAACTCAAGAAATACTCTTCTGATATGAGCAATGTAGATAAACTGGCTGGAGTTTTCCAGGTCAGCAAGCAGGCAATGACATTGGCCATCATGAATTATTGGAAACATACTGGCAAGAAGACAAAACGCTGAACCCAACAAGCCAGACATCGCCTCACCAACTCGTCAATGATAAATTCCGTCTCCAGCACCTCCCGTGACGTATAAGAAAAAGATGCTACTTTCCCTTACAAAATTTGATATGGATATATCATGCAAAGCATTGATTCAAAAATACTAAGCCGTATATATGGACGAGGTAAGGGTAGCGTCGTCGACCGGAAGCAACTGCTCCGGGATATCCGTTACGCACCGGCCTGGATTGCCGCCATCCTGCGGCGTGTTGCCGGCCCGGAAGGAAAATGACCGTATGGATGCATTCCTGCAACTTCCCGCTTCAGGAAAGGATTGGCGCGGCCATTCGCAATCCCTACAGTTTGAGCAGTTTTCTTGCCTCGTCGGGTCTCGCCGGCGCTTTGCCGAGAAGCCCGAGGATGGCGACCGCCTTCTCCACCAACTGCCGGTTGCTTGAGGCCGGCTTTCCCCTTTCGATGTAGAGGCTGTCTTCAAATCCGATCCGGACGTTGCCGCCCAATACCGCCGCCACGGCAACCATCGGAAAGGCCGTCGGCCCGATTCCGAAACCGGTCCAAACGGCGTCATGGGGCAGGAGGCCCTTCATCGCGATCATGCATTCCGGCGTCGCCGGGATCCCCCAGCGGATGCCGGTGCAAAGCTGGAACAGCGGGGGGCTCTTTATCCTGCCCGCGCGGATCAGGTGCTTTGCCTTTTCAATGTGCCCCATGTCGAAGACCTCAAGCTCGGGCTTTACCCCGGCGGCGCTGATCCGTTCTGCCATCCATTCCACATGGGGGAGATAATTGATAAATATATGGGGGCCGAAATCCATCGAACCTACATCCAGCGAACAGATCTCCGGTTTGAGGGCCAGGACGTGGTCGATTCGCCTCTGCGGCGACGAGAGGGTAGTGCCGGGTCCGGGATGGGAGGGATCATGCTCAGCGGGAATAAAGCGGGCGCCCGGTCCCGTGGTCAAGTTCAGGATGATGTCCGAATGATCGCGGATGCGACGCACCGTCTCCTCGTACAGCGGCATCTCCATAGACGATTTCCCGGTCTGGAGATCCCGGACATGGATATGGGCGACGGCCGCACCGGCCTTGCCCGCTTCGACGGCGCTTTCTGCGATTTCCTTCGGGGTGACCGGCAGGGCGGGATTGGACGCGCGATCGCCGATCGAACCGGTCACCGATACCGTCAGCACCACCATTTCGGAATCCATATCGGATCTTCTCCTGAAAATGTAGAGTGTTCACCCCTTCGGATCCAGGACCACTTTCAAGGGGGACTCGCCTTCGATCTCGCCGGCCACAAGTCTCACCGCCCGTTCGGCCTGAGCCAGCGGAAACGTGTGGGTGATCAGCTCCTCAAAGGGATATTTCCGGGACGCGGCCATCTTGATCGCCGGCCTCACGGCGCGGGAGTCGTGGGAATAGACCCCCTGCACCCTGATCTCTTTTGCAACGACCAGGTCCAGGTCAAGAGATGCCTTCTGATGCTTGTAGAGCCCCGGCACGACGAAGCTCCCCCGTCTCCCGACGAGAGGCAAACCCAGCTCCGCGCCGGAGGGATGGCCGCTCACATCCATCACCACATCGGCCATCCTCCCGCTCGTCTCTTTGCGGATCACCTCGAAAGGGTCCTCCCGGTTGACGATGATCGTGCGGTCGGCCCCGAAACGTGCGGCCATGTCGAGCCGCCGCCTGTCCTTCTCAAGGCCGATCACGAAGATCGGACCCGCCCCCGACTCCTTCGCCACCGCAACGCCGGCGAGGCCCTGCTGCCCGGGACCGATGATGGCCACGGCATCCCCGATGGAGACGTTTCCCACCTGTCTGAGCCACCGGATTCCGTTCCCGATGACGGCGCAGATCATCACCCCCAATTGCGGGGATATCTCATCCCCGATCCGGTGGACCTTCGCATTGGGGTGGATGTAGAGGTATTCGCCATAGGCCCCGAAGAGGTGCGGGGAATCCTTGCAGGAGACCATCGAGCCGTAGGCATAGTGCTTTTCGCAGGTCGCGTATTGGCCGGATGTGCACGAATCGCAAAGACCGCAGCCGAATGCGTACTCGACGACCACCCGGTCCCCCTCGACCACCCCGTGACGCTCCTGGGCGCTTCGTCCCATTGCGGCGATCCTTCCGACGATCTCGTGCCCCATGATCAGCGGGAACGGCCTCGGGCCGAAGGTCTGCTTCCCCCGGAAGATCCCGGGGTCGGACCCGCAGACGCCGACAAGCTCAACCTCCAGCAGGCCGTCCTCTTCGCCTGTCTCCGGCAGTGGGAAGGTCTGCATCTCCATCCTTTCAGGGGCAACCAGGACCATTGCTCGACATTTCGTCTTCATGGCGATACCTCTTCAACGGAATGTTTGGCTTGCCAGCGCTGGTACAGATACAGGCCGCCCAGGACGACGGCGCCGAAGATATCCGTCACCAACCCCGGCTTTATCAGTCCCAGTCCCGCCACGAGCAGAAGGATGCGGAACCCCCAGTTGAGGCGATTCAGCAGATAGCCCATGATTCCCGACCCCAGCGCAACGGTTCCCAGCGTCGCCGTCAGCGTGGCCAGCAGAATCTGCTCCGCCGATCCCTTCCAGATGAGGACGGGGCTGTAGACGAAGAAGTAGGGGACCAGATAGGCCACGGCGGCAAGCCGCATGGATTCGAATCCCGTGGCGAAAGGTTTGGCGTTCGAGATCGAGGCCGCGGCGAAGGCCGCCAGCGCCACCGGCGGAGTGATGCAAGAGAGGCAGGCATAGTAGAAAACGAACATGTGGGCAGCCAGCGGGTGGATCCCAAGCCCCACCAGGACCGGCCCTCCCAGGATAACCGTCAATATGTAGGCGGCCGACGTGGTGAGCCCCATGCCCAAAACCAGGGAGGCCGCCATCACAAATACCAGCGTAAGGATCAGATTGCCCCCTGCCGCCGTGATCACGAGGCCGGAAAATTTAAGGCCGAGGCCCGTCTGGGTTATGCAGCCGATCACGATGCCGGCGCAGGCGCAGGCCAGGGCGACCTCGAGGCACCCCGTGGCCCCCTTTTCCATCGCGTTCAAGACCGACGTGAGATTCATCCGGGTGCTTTTTTTCAGGAAGCTCACGACCCAGACCGCGATAATGGCCCAAAGCCCCGCTTTCATCGGGGAGTACCCCATGATCAGAAAGGTCACCAGAAGAAAGGCGGGGATCATCAAATGGCCGCCCCCCTTTACGACCGGCCAGAACCGGGGAAGTTCATCCCGGTTGAGTCCCCTGAGGCCCGTTTTGATCGCCTCCAGGTGAACCATCCAGAAGAGGGCGAAAAAGTAGAGCACCCCCGGAATGATGGCGGCCTTGCAGACATCCAGGTAGGGGACGCCCAGCATGTCGGCCATGATGAAGGCGCCGGCCCCCATCACCGGCGGCATGAACTGTCCCCCCGTGGAGGAGACCGATTCCACGGCGCCGGCAAAGACGGGACGATAGCCGATCTTCTTCATCAGGGGGATCGTGAAGGATCCGGTGCTGACCACGTTGGCCACGGCGGAGCCGCTGATCGTGCCGAAGAAGGCGCTGCTTACGACGGCCACCTTAGCCGGACCGCCCCGGAAGTGACCGGCCAGGGCATTGGCGAAGTTGATGAAAAATTCCCCGGTGCCGGAGCTGACCAGGAAGGCCCCGAACATGATAAACACGAAGATGAAGCTGGCGCTGACCCCCAGGGGTATGCCGAAGAGCCCTTCCGTGGTTAGGAACTGGTAGCTGATGATCTGCTCCAGGTCGAGGGGGAAGTGGCCCCAGAGACCGGGGATTCTGTCGCCGAGCAGGGCGTAGCACAGCGCCGCCACGGTGATGACGGGCAATGCCCATCCCATGAGCCTTCGGGTGCATTCCAGGACCAGAAGAATGATCAGGGCGCCCAGCACGAGATCGGTTTCCGTTGCGGCGCCGCCCCGACTGGCCAGGGTCTTGTAACTCAGGGACAGGTAGGCGAGGCAAAAAACGCACAGCGCGATCAGTCCCCAGTCAAAGAGCCTCAGGATTGGGGGATAGGGCCTCTCCCTGTATCCCCGGCTGATGGGGATCAGCAGGAAGACGAGGGCGCAGGCGAAGGCGAGATGAACCGGCCGCTGCACCATGGCGGAAAAGAGGCCGAACTGTGCGGTATAGATCTGGAACGCTGCCATGCACAGGGCAACCAGGCGCACGATTCGGGCCGTGAGGGGACGCACTTCGGATTTGTTCGCGTCTGTCATGCTTGCTCCTTTGATTGCCCGGGCGGTTCGGTTTTCTCCTGCCGCCACGCGGCCCGGACCCTGTCCCATGCATTCTGCCATCGGTGACGGAAGTCCGAACGGATGCAGATCATGTCGCCGGCCTCGGCGTAGTCCAGCAGGCGCAGGCGGCGACCATCGATCACAAGGGTGTGGTTCGCCAGATCCGGCGAGCCCAACCGGAACAATATTTCTTGAACTTCCTTATTGATGTCCGTAAGTTCCGCCGATCCATCAGGCCGTGTGCGGTAGACGCCCGCGGTAAAACCCTGGCCGTTCAGGTTCGATTTGAAGGTCATGCGAGTCAGCACAATGCGGCCGCTTTGTTCCAGTCGATAATGCTCCTCGAAAAAGGCCCGGTCATAGGAGTGGAAAAACCAGAGCGAGAACTCCGTCCCCGGCTTCATCTCGAGCGTGAGAAGGGGCGCAGCCGTCTCGCATCGCCGGACCTCCAGCCACGGTTCGCCGCTTGCGATCCAGAGACCGGCGAGTGCGACAGCCGCCGCAACCGCCGCGCCGATCGACAGCCGCGTTCGATTGCTCCTGCCCAACCTCTTTTTCCAATCCATTCCCGGCGCCATCTGAGGCGGGGCCTGCTATTTCAGCAGACCTTTCTCTTTGAAGAACTTTTCGGCGCCCGGGTGCAATGGAACGGACATCCCCTTGACCGCGTCCTCGATGACGATTTTCTTGAACTGGGCATGAATCTTATCCAGATCGCTCTTGTGGTCGAAGATCGCCTTCAGAATGTCATAGGCCAGCTTCTCGCTCATATCCTGATGGACCAGGAAAAGTCCCATCCAGGCCAGGGTGTGGTGGGGTTTGTCCTGTCCTTTATAAGTGCCCGCCGGTATGGTCCGGGGATAGTAGGCGGGGAATTCCTTGTTGATTTTATCGGCCACCTCGGGCTCGATATCCAGAAAGCGGATATCCCGTTGCGTGCAGAGATCCATCAGGGCCGGGGCCGGTGTGCCCAGAGTCGTGATGACCACATCGATGTTGCCGTCCTTGATGGCTTCAGCAGACTCGGTGGCGGAGAGGAACTGCTCGTTGATGTCGTCATAGGTCATGCCGTAGACTTTCAGCACGTACCTTGCCATGGCCTCTGTGCCGCTGCCCGGGGCGCCCACGGCGACCTTCTTCCCTTTCAGGTCCTTGATCGTCTTGATCGGACTTGCGGCCAGGGTATAGAACTGAATATCAATGGGGAAGGTTGACATAAGCCCCCGCAGTTCCTTTACCGGCTTTCCCGCGAAGGCCTCCTGGCCGTGGTACGCCTGAAAGGCCGTATCGGGCATCGAGAGGGTCAGCGCGTCCTGTTTTTTGACGATTGCCCGGATGTTTTCGATGGAGGCCCCCGAAGGATGGGCCGCCGCATTGTAGCCCTTCACATGGGTGTTGATGATGTTGGCCACGCCGCCCCCCAGGGGATACCAGGTGCCGCCGGTTGAAGCGGTGCCGATGGCCAGCCTCACATCGGCCGCATGGAGGCCCGAGCCCATTCCGATGACCAGCAGGCACGCCAGACCTGCCACAAGCCACAGACGTTTCGCAATTTTCTTCATGATTTTCCCCCTTTGAAGTTGTCAGGTTGACATTCAGGGCGCATCGCCTTCGACCCGCCCGCACCCGCCCGCATCCCCGGGATGACATGACCTCCGGGGGCCTGCATCATCCGATTCCTACCACCGCCGCCTTGAAGTGACGAACCTCTTCGACCACGGGTAGAAACTCGGCAAAGGTCATGCGGCCCTGGTCGCAGACGATGGCCTTTTTGTGAGGAAACTTGGCGGCGCTGTTGGCGAGCACATACCCCACATTCATACGCGATCACCTCACTGGTCACGGGGCGCACGATACCGCTTTGCTGGATTGATAAGAATTTCCTTGGAGGCGGAACTATATGAAGAAGAATCTTGAGTGTCAAGAGGATTCTGGCTCCGGAAGAAATCATTGCGATCGCGATTGATGGTCGCTATAATCGACGCCCTCGGTCCCTTTCACGGGGCTCTCGAAATAGATCGTTACCTGTTTTAATCGGATGTCGGTTACCTGCACAAAGGAGAGAAACGATGAAATGGCTCAAATGGATTGCGGCGGTCGTTGTTGTCCTGGCCCTGACGGTCGTTTGGTTCATGCCCCGTCTGAACGATTTTGATCGCGGCGGCCGCCTCCTCCTTCCCGGCCTGCAAAAAGAGGTGAAGGTCGTCCGGGACGAAAACGGGATGGCCTACATCCATGCGGCCGATGAGAACGACCTCATCCGGGCGCAGGGATTCGTCACCGCCCAGGATCGCCTTTTTTCGATGCAACTCACACGGCTCTTCGCCACGGGCCGGATATCGGAGTTGGCCGGCGAAAAGGGGAAGAGGAGCGATACCCTGATGCGGACCATCGGTTTTCTCCGTCAGGCAAAGAGGCACGAGAAGCTCCTCGATGAGCAGACGAGACGCCTCTTCCTGAATTATATCGATGGGGTGAACGCCTTTGTCGCGGGCGGCAAGGATCTGCCCGTCGAATTCCGCCTGGCGGGGATCAAGCCGGAACCGTGGACCATCGCCGACTCCCTGGCCATCCTCTATTACATGGGGTGGAATTCCGCGGCGAACCTGGAAACGGAGGTCGTTGCCCAGATGCTGGTCGAAACGGTGGGCGAGGCGAGGGCCCGGGAGATCTTCCCCGTCACCGTCAATCCCGACGATCCCCACCCCGCGGTCCGGCCAAAGGCAGCGCCGGGGGCCAACCGGTCCCTTGTCGACCTTGCCGGTGACGGAGCGCTGCTGGCGCTCCTGCGCGAAACCGGAGGGAGCCTGCGCGTCGGGAGCAACAACTGGGTCACCTCCGGCGCCCTTTCGGCGAGCGGGAAACCGGTCCTGGCCAATGACCCGCACCTCGACGCCCGAATCCTTCCCGGCCCCTGGTACCCGGCAGGGCTGATCACGCCGAACGGAAGGGCGGTCGGGGTCATCATTCCCGGCCTTCCCGGAATGATCGTGGGAAGGACGGAACGGATCGCCGTCGGGATCACCAATTCCTATGCGGACGCCCAGGACCTCTATATCGAGACCGTCGATCCGGCCGACCCCGGGCGCTACCTCGAGGGACAAAAATCCATCCCTTTCGAGATCGTCCGGGAGACGCTGCGGATCAAGGACGGCAAGGCCCCCGGCGGTTTCCGGGAAGAGGGCGTCACGATCCGCCTGACCCGGCGGGGTCCCGTGATCACGGACATCCTCCCCGGCCTGAAGAGCCGGAGGGTGATGACCGTCCGCTGGTCGCCCTTCGAGACGATGACGCCCTCGCTCGGCATGGACCGGATTCTGACGGCGAAATCCGTCAGCGACATGCGCGCGGTGATCGGGGAGCTCACGCCGATCATGCTGAACTTCGTATTCGCCGACGCGGACGGACGGTTCGGCTGGCAGACCTCGGGACGCCTCCCGATCCGCTCCCGCGGCGACGGGACGGTTCCTTTTGCGGTGACGGACGAGAAGGACAACTGGACGGGGTGGATCCCCGCTGCGGAGATGCCCGGGAGCGCCGATCCCGCGCGGGGATGGGTGGGAACCTGCAACCACCTGACCGTCCGCAGCGACTACCCGTACTACTATACCTCGCACGCCTCCCCCTCCTACCGCTACCGGCGTCTTTCCGAGATGCTGGACCGGCCGGGGAAGAAGACGGTCGACGACCATTGGGCGCTCCAGCGGGACGACACGAACGTCATGGCCCGGAGGATCGCGCCCGTCATGGCGAAGGCGCTTCTCGACCGCCCGGATACCGAGGCCCTGGGGAAACTCCTCGAACGGTGGGACTTCCGGGAACGGGCCGATCAGGCGGCGCCGCTCGTCTTCCATCGGGTTTACGACCGTTTCGCGCTGGAGGTCTTCCGGGACGAGTTGGGGGAGGAGACGGCCCGGGCGATGCTCGGCAACTGGTATTTCTGGGAGGAGCGCCTTCAGGGTCTCGTACTGAACGGGGAATCGCCCTGGTTCGACGATCAGGCGACACCGGCGAAAGAGGGACGGGACGACCTGTTCCACCGCGCCGCGGTCGGCGTGCTGGCGGAGGCGAAGGCCGCCGGCGATGGGGACCCGGCGAAGTGGCGGTGGGGGGATCATCACCGGATCACGTTCGTCTCGCCGCTGCGCCGGGAGGGGGCGGGCAGCGCGTTTCTGGGAGGCGGAACCCATCCGATGGACGGCTCGCCGGAGACGCTCTACCGGGCGATCTACGATCCCACCCGCCCCTATGCGGTCAACGTCTCCGCTTCACTGCGGATGGTCGCCGATTTCGGCGACGGCGACAAAGTCCTTGCGGTCCTCGCCGGCGGCGTCTCGGGGCGCCAACTCACCCGGCACTTCCGGGATCAGGTCGAACCCTTCATGAACGGCGAAAAACGGTACTGGTGGTTCAGCGACCGGGAGATCGCGAACCATGCGAGGACGGAGCAGACGCTCGTTCCCCGCTGAACGGAGGAAAGGCCGGCGGTCCGTGGATGAAACGTTGCCCCAGTCGATGAAATTGACTATTATTTCGATATTTTCGAAGGCTTGATGAATTATCCCCTCTCGTGAGGAAGAGAAAAAGGGAATGACACTTCTACGTTTTCATTTCCCTCACCCTAGGCCCGTCCACCATGCCTGTTGATGATCCTCTGGACAATGGCCAAGCTGCTCCGCCCTGCTTGAGGGAGAGTGCGATGCCAATACTTGTACCCAGTCTCTCAAAATAAGTGATCATATCGAGAGTGAAAGAATCTTTTTTTCGGTCATTGAGTTGCAGCAGGCCGACGATATCCCGGTGCGTGCGAATGGGAATAAGTGCCACAGAACGGAACCCTTCGTGGATGCAGCGGTTTCGCGGGTTCAGCCGAGGATCCTGGTCGAAAGAGAGGTCTAATAACGGAAGGATGTCGTTCGTCCAAAAACTTCCACCTTGCGTAAATAGCAGGTTTGAGGGATCGGTCTTTCCAGAAAGTACCACGCCGCATGTGCATTCCAGACTGATATTGCCGTTCTCGTCCCTGCAAAGCCCGCCATCCTGTGCGCGAACAGTTAGCGTATTTTCCGCGACTAAAAAATCATCAGAAAAACCACTCTGTACAAAGTACGGATAGTCATCGCCATTCCGTAGGCGAATCCCTACCGCTTCGAATCTCGTTTCTCTCTTTATTGCGGTGAGAATGCCGTTTATGGTATCGTCCAAGGGAAGTGAATCATTTATGATGTCTAGGGCTTCAGCTAAAAGAGATCGGCTAATTTCACTCTCCCGGAGCGCTTCCTCCATCTGCTTCCGCACCGCTATCTCTGCCTGCAGCTCCGCAGTCCTTATCTCAATCCTCTCCTCCAGGATTCTGTGGGCTTCACGGAGTTCCTGTTCCGCCTGCGTTCGCCCTCTGTGTTCCTCCGCCTCCGCAAGGGCTCTCCTGACGGCCGGTACGAGCCGCTGCTGGAGACGGTTTTTCAGGACATAATCCTTTGCCCCTTGGGTGAGGATCTCTATGGCACGATCTTCACCGATAGCACCAGTTACCAAGATAAAAGGGGTACCGGGGCACCTTCTTCTTGCTTCGGCAAGCGCCAAGGCGCCGTTGTATCTGGGTAGGTCATAGTCGGAAAGGATGAGATCGGGTGAGACTTCCTGCAGTGCTTGAACAAAATCCTTTTCAGACATTACCACTTTCGAACTGAATGTGAACCCCGAATCTACAAGCTCAAATTGAATCAACTCGGCATCAGTTGGGTTATCTTCCAGTATAAGAATGCGAAGGGATTCAGACATAATCCCAGCGTTCCCCCTTTTTCTTATCAGATTGCTATTTACTCTGAAAGATGTCAATACGAACCGAATCGTAGTTTAATAGTAAGTATAAACTACTTTCTTTTAATAAAAAGGTTGTCAACCTCCCGTGAATGCTTCATTCATACCGAGTCGGGAGCGTGAAATAGAAGGTCGCTCCCTTGTCCACCTGCCCTTCAGCCCATACCCGGCCGCCGTGCCGATGGATGATCCGCTGGACGATGGCCATGCCTATTCCGGTGCCTTCATAATCGGCGGCAGTGTGCAGGCGCTGAAAGACACCGAACAACTTGTCGTGGTATTGCATGTTGAAGCCGACACCGTTGTCATGTCCAGAACGAATGCCAGGATCTCCTTATCGGAAGACCCGATGCCGTCAGGCATCCTTTCCCGTCCTGCCGTGCTGGCCGATTTCCTCCCGAAGATCCTGATGGGCCTTATCCAGTTCCACTGTCTTTGAGGTGACGAGTCTTTCCAGTTCGGTTTTTTTCACTTGCAGCTCCATCTCCAGGGTCTTGGAGACGGTAACGTCCGTGAAGGTGATCACGACGCCGTCGATTCGGTTCTCCAGGGTGCGGTAGGGCATGATCCTCACCCGGAACCAGCGTCCACCGGAGGCGGCGACCGATGTCTCCTTGAAGGTCAGGGTCCGCATCACCTCCCGCACCTCCTCAGGCAATTCCGGATAGTCCAGCTCGGAGACGATGTCGGTGATCAGCCGTCCCGCGTCGCCGGGGATCAGTTTGACGATTCTGGCCATCTGGCTGGTAAAGCGGCGCACCTTGAGTTTTTCGTCCAGAAACAGAGTGGCGATATCGGTGCTGTCGAGGAGGTTCTTCATGTCGTTGTTGACCCGGGAGAGGTCGGCCACCTTGGCCTGCAATTCCTGGTTGACCGTATGGAGCTCTTCGTTCATTGACTGCATCTCCTCCTTGGAGGTGGTCAACTCCTCGTTGGTGGACTGGAGCTCCTCGTTGGTGGATTGGAGCTCCTCATTGGCTGATTTGAGCTCCTCCTGGGAAGTCTGCATCTCTTCACGGGTGTTCTGTAGCTCCTCGCGTATCTTTAGAAGTTCCCGTTCCGCCTGAACCAGCCGCGGGCCGCGAAGGTCAGCTCGCCCGGACATCCTGGATGCCTTCACTTCCGGAGGCGAGTCCGTGTCCGCAAAGACGATCAGGACCGTTCCCCTGAACTCTTTCGGTTCGGTGAGCGGCTGGACGGTCATATCCACTGCCTGTTCATGACTGTTGGTTCTCACTCGCAGCCCCTTCAGCGTGATGGATTTCCCGGCCTGCATGGCTTTCCGGATCGCTCCATCCAACTCGTAGCGCAGTCCCTCGCGGGCCATGGCGAAGATGTTCCAGTTGACTTTTCCGGCCGCCGGTTCCAGGTACTTGCCCGTCCGGCCGCTGATGTAGAGGATGTCCCCCTTGTCGTTCGTAAGGACGGCTGCCGGGGCATAGCGAGTCAGGATTAGCTGATCAACCAGTGTCTGAAGGTTGACAGCAGACTTTTGTGTCTTGGGCGGGGGTGATTCCTCAGTTGCTATAGCAGCAAAGGAGGAGGGAAACTCGATGGGCCTGGAGCCGAGGGCGGTCTCTATGCGCCGGTAGATCTTCGCTTTGACGTCGACCGTAGCGAAGAGATCGGTGAACCCATCAATCGTCTCGGCGCTCCCCAGAAACAGGACGCCGCCGGGGTTGAGGCTGTATTGAAAAAGCGGCAGGAGTTTCTTCTGGAGCTCCGGGGTAAGGTAGATCAGGAGATTCCGGCAGACCAGAATGTCGAGCTTGGTAAAGGGCGGGTCCATGATGACGTTCTGAGTGGCGAAGACCACCATCTCGCGGATCTCCTTGCCTACCCGGTAGCCCCGCTCCTCCTGAACAAAATACCTGCGCAGGCGCTCAGGTGACACGTCCGCCGCGATGTTGGCCGGATAGACTCCCGCCCTGGCCTTCTCGACAGCGTCACTGTCCAGGTCGGTGGCGAAGACTTGGAGAGAAACGTTTCCCGCGAGCTTGACTCGCTCCTGGGCTTCCTTGAAGATGATCGCCAAGGAATAGGCTTCCTCTCCCGTGGAACAGCCGGGCGTCCAGGCTCTGAAAATGCCTCCCGCCGGATGGTGCGCCAGCAGTTCAGGGATGACGTCCTTTTTCATCAGCTCCCAGGCAGCCGGGTCGCGGAAAAAACTGGTCACGCCAATGAGCAGTTCCTTGAACAGAAGCTTAGTCTCTAGGGGATTTTCCTGGAGAAACCGGACATAGTCCAAAATCCGGTCGATCTGGTGTAGGCCCATTCGCCGTTCGATTCGGCGGTAGATGGTGCTCTTCTTGTACATGGAGAAGTCCTGGCCGGTCTGCGTCCGCAGGACGATAATGACCTTCTCCAAGGCGCTTTGGGATTTCATCTCCAGGGGCTGTTCGGTCTTGGTGATCAGGGGGACATGCCTGAGGTAGGAGAGGATTTTTTCGGGCAGCTTCTCGACCGGCGCCACAACGTCGGCCAGCCCCGCGTCGACGGCGCTCCGGGGCATGCCGTCGAATTTCGCCGATTCCAGCGCCTGGACGAAGACCACGCCGGCTTTCTCCTTGATCGCCCGCAGCCCCAGCGTGCCGTCGGAGCCCATCCCCGAGAGGATGACGCCGATGCTCTTCTCCTTCAAGTCGTCCGCCAGGGAGCGGAAGAAGAAATCGATGGGCAGGCGAAGCCCCCGCGGAGCCACCGGATCGAGCAAATGAAGCGCCCCATGCAGGATGGACATGTCTTTGTTGGGGGGAATGACGTAGACATGGTCCGGTTCGACGGGCATGCGGTCCCTGACCTGAACGACCTTCATGGCGGTGGCGCGCTGGAGGAGCTCCACCATGATCCCCTTGTGGGTCGGGTCGAGATGCTGGACGATGACGAAGGCCAAGCCGCTTCCCACGGGCACGTTCTTCAGGAAGAGTTCCAGCGCCTCCAGGCCGCCGGCGGAGGCGCCGATGCCGACGACTGGGAAAGGGGCAACTGTCGGGCTGTCATTTGCCCGCGGGGCCGGTGTCTCCGCCGCAGCCGTCTCGGCAGGTTCCCTGTGCTTCCTCACGGACTGGGATTGCTTTTTCATAGCTTTTCTTCCTCACAAGTGCGGTGCAGGCGATCTAAAAGGTGATTGATAGGATCAAGAGCGGGTAATCCTGTTCACTGTCCGTCTCCGTTAGCCACAGCGTTGCGAATATGTGAATAAAATATCGGACAGGGGGAAATTCTCTAATTCAACAGGCATGTTCTGTGCTCTTGTCTTCTGACAGCTTGCGCTTGGTGATGTCAATCATGACAAGGTTGCATTCTTTTCTATCTTCGGACAATCTGGCCTCAAGCCGGACAAAGCCCGATGGAGCACCCTCCCTTTGTGAAAGCATCAACTCACAGCTCCCGATCGTTTGATCTTCAAACGTCTTTCTGAGGAATGTGTCGAAGGAGGAGCGAAATTTGTCCGAAATATGGGATCGAAACAGTCGGCCCTTCAGGCGGGAGCGTTCAACTCCGAGGAGTCCGGCACCGGTCAGGTTGACCTGTAGGATGACCCCGGTGGGATTCAGGGTAAAATAGCCGACCGGGGAGAAGTCATAGATATCGCGGTACGTTGCCAGAAGCTTTTCGGTCTCGTTTTTTGACTGCCTGAGTTCCTCATTCAGAATCTCAAGCTCAATCTTGTATATATGTAACTCCTGGTAAAGCTTGGGCGAACCAGCTTGCATCGCGGATGGGACTGAAGCCGCATCGTTCGCTTTCATGCGCTCTTCCGCCTGTCGCCGCAGTTCTACGAAGTGCTCACTTTCCCGAGACTCGCTCTCCCGGAGCTCCAGTTGCAGCTTCTTCCGCCCCACGATCTCCGCTTCCAACTCCGCAGTTCTGATTTTAACCTTCTCTTCCAGGGTTATGTGGGCTTCGTGGAGTTCCTCTTCGGCTTGCTTTCGAGCCCGATGCTCCTCTGCTTCTGCAAGGGCTCTCCTGATGGCGGGTCCCAACCGTTGCTCAAGTCTCTTCTTCAGGACGTAATCCTTCGCCCCCTGGGTGAGGATTTCGATGGCACGGTCTTCGGTAACAGCGCCGGTTACCAGAATAAAAGGGCTATCGGGGCACCTTCTTTTGGCCTCGGAAAGAGCTAAGGAACCGTTATATTTAGGAAGGTCATAGTCGGAAAGGATAAGATCAGGGCAAAAGTTATGAAGCGCTTGAACATAATCTTCTTGAGTCACCACGACTTTCGAGATAAAGACTAACCCGGCTTGTTCCAATTCAAATTGGACCAACTCGGCATCAGCGGGGTTGTCTTCCAGAATGAGGATGCGAAGGGATTCAGCCATGACCTAATCTCCAGAGAAAATTGTGAAACCGTATTACTATTGAAAGCCTTGCATATTTGGGAGGCTAGATCAAGTGGGAATCTGACAGTCAATATTGAATACCATTCGAAATGAGGCAGGCCCATGAAAATCGCCGTACGCTTGACTACAGGAAGGAGTCCATAAGCCCTTCTTCGTGAACCCACGGGGGGACCACCGGAACCGCACCCATCTCGCAGTCATATCGACGCGCTGATACGATTATCTATACGATCTAATTAAGACCAACCGACAGACCCGATCATTTTCATGCCGGCTTTATCTTGTTTTTCACACCCGGGGGATGGCCTTCCTATTCGAACGTCGCGCCGGTGTGGGCGGAGCGGACGAGGCTGGCATACCGCTTCAGGTAGCCCTTCAGTTCCCTCTCCATCGGTTTCCACTGCGCGAGGCGCGCTTTCATCTCTTCGTCGGAGATCAGCAGGCTCAGTTTCTTCCCGGGGATGTCGATCTCGATCCGGTCCCCTTCCCGGACCGCGGCGATCGGACCTCCCTCCGCCGCCTCCGGCGAGATGTGGCCGATCGCCGCCCCCTTGCTGCCGCCCGAGAAACGGCCGTCCGTCAGCAGCGCGACGTCCCGGTCCCGGCCGATTCCGACGATGGCGGAGGTCGGCGAGAGCATCTCGCGCATGCCGGGGCCGCCCTTCGGGCCCTCGTAGCGGATGACGACAACGTCCCCCTTGTTGATTTTCCCATCCATGATCGCCTGCATGGCCGGCTCCTCCGCGTCGAAGACCCGGGCTGGGCCGGTGTGGCGGAGCATGGAGTCGTCGACCGCGGAACTCTTGACGACGGACCCCTCCGGGGCGAGATTTCCAAACAGGACGGTGAGTCCGCCCGTTTTATGGTAGGGATTTTCCAGCGGGCGGATCACTTCGGGGTTGAAAACCCTTTTTCCCGCCAGGTTCTCGCCGACCGTCTTCCCGGTGACGGTCATCGCACCGGTGCGGATCATGCCGCCGCGGGAGAGTTCCTGCATCAGCGCGTGGATGCCGCCCGCCTGGTTGAGTTCCAGCAGGTCGTGCGGGCCGCCGGGCGACATGAAACAGAGGTGCGGGGTCTTGTCGCTGAAGGCGTTGAAGGTTTTCAGCGTCAGCGGCACCCCGGCCTCCTTGGCGATCGCCGGCAGGTGCAGCGAGGTGTTCGTCGAGCCGCCGAAGGCCAGATCCACGGAAAGGGCGTTTTCAAAGGCCTCTGCCGTCAGGATATCGGAGGGTCTGAGATTCCGGGCCACAAGCTCCATGATCTGCATTCCCGCCTCTTTCGCCAGGCGGATCCGTTCCGCCCAGACGGCCGGAATCGTCCCGTTTCCGGGGAGCCCCATCCCCAGCGCCTCGGTGAGGCAGTTCATCGAGTTGGCCGTGAACATCCCTGCGCAGGAGCCGACGCCCGGACAGGCGCACCCCTCCGCCTCGCGGAGCTCCTCCATCGTCATCTCGCCGACCTTGGCCTTGCCGACATATTCGAACACCTTGATCAGGTCGATCTTCTTTCCCTGGAACTCGCCGGAAAGCATCGGTCCGCCGCTGATCACGATACTGGGGATGTCGAGGCGGGCCGCGGCCATCAGCATCCCGGGGACGATCTTGTCGCAGTTGGGGATCAGGACCAGGCCGTCGAACGGGTGGGCCATCACCATCGATTCGACGGAGTCGGCGATCAGTTCGCGGGTGCACAACGAATACTTCATCCCCTCGTGTCCCATGACGATGCCGTCGCATACCCCGATCGTGGAAAACTCGATCGGCGTCCCCCCCGCCATCCGGATGCCGGCCTTGACCGCCTCGGAGATCTGGTGCAGATGGAGGTGGCCGGGGATGATCTCATTGGCGGAATTGGCGATGCCGATCATCGGCTGCCCGATCTCGCGATCCGTCAGTCCCAGTGCCTTGAACAGGGAGCGGTGCGGAGCCCTCTCCAACCCTTTCTTCATACCATCGGAACGCATGATCTACCTCCTCATCTCTTATAAGCCGTCCGTCCGGCGGCCTTCCGTTTCGGTGTCCATTTCATCCAACGCACCGAGAAGACTCATGCAGGTGCTGGACAGCGCGACCCGCGTGTCGGTGATCGCGATCGCATTTTCATCGCAAACGCCGATACAGCTCTCGCATCCCATGCACTCCCTGTCTTCAACCGGCAGCGCCTTGCCGTTCTGCATCCGGAACATCCCCACCGTGCAGGCCTCCAGGCACTCCTCGCAGCCGTTGCACCTCCCGCCCTCCACCATCACCTTGTAAGCCATCTTCGTATCGTAAAATCCTTTCCAAAAACGATTGCAGGGGCGATCCTTTATCCCCTCCCCATCTGTGGAATCCTCTAACACAACTCTTTTCCGGAAACAAGTCTGAAGATGTATCCAATAATGGCGGATTGAAATATTTTTGGAAATCAGGATTTCAAGGGTTTAAAAACGGCGACATGAATGAATGTACTTGAAAGGAAAAGTTATTTTTTTAAAGGAATTCGCTTGACAACGGATTGGAGATATAATAGACATCTCTCAAAACGCACTGCCAACGGTCTTTTTGGATACAATCATGAACATGAACCGTTCCGACAAACCCCGGAAGAATGGCATCTCCGCCCGAGAAAAGACCTACGATTACCTCAAAGCCAACATTTTTTCCGGCCATTTCATTCCCGGTGAACGCCTCGCGGAGGAGCATCTCGCGGAGGAACTGGGGGTCAGCCGCACCCCGGTTCGGGAGGCGCTGCACAAGCTCGAGCAGGAAGGCCTGATCGAGCCCCTGGAGTCTCGGGGGTTCTGCGTTCCCCGCGATTCGCTGGAGGAGATCGAAGACCTGTTCGACATCCGGACCGTGCTGGAGGGTTACACGCTGAAGCTCATCTGCGAGCGGATCACCGATGAACAGATCGCGATGCTGGAAGGGCTCATCGACAAGGCGGACGACGCCCTCCGGCGGAAGCGGATCGATGAGGTATTTCAGTGGAACACGCAATTCCACGACACGCTGCACAGCCTGGTTGCGGACAAACGCCGTTTCCACAGCCTGATCGTGAACATGAGAAAATATGTGCTGAGATATCGAAAGGATACACTTCAATATCTTGGCGCGGGGAAGAGGGCCAGCGACGGCCACCGGCAGATCCTTCTGGCCTTGAAATTGAAAGACCCGGAGCTCTGCGAGCGGGTGATGCGGGTTCACATTCGTCAGTCCAAGGAGGATGCGCTCCAGACCAACCGTGAGGCTGTGTAGAAGGGGACCCCGGTCCGGTTTCTGCGGACGCCCTTAGAGTCGTATGGCACAAGGAGAGTTTAAAAGAGGTTCCGGCAGATCGGGGAGACGCGGGGACGCCTTGCTGCAAGGTGTCCCCGCGCGTCCCCGGAATAAAATGAGGAGGTTGTATGAAGGCAGACAAGGATAAGTGTATAGCATGCAAGCGGTGTTTTCCCTATTGTCCGATGGGAAGGATTCAGAGCTACTCAAAGCATGACCAGATTCCCGGACGGATCTATATCGAGATCGACCAGGATGCCTGCACCGACTGCGGGATGTGCCTGCGGGCGAAGATCTGCCCGGTGAACGCCCTTTTCCAGCCGGAAGAGCCCTGGCCCCGCGAGGTCCGCGGCGTCCTGAGCAACCCGATGATCGAGTTCATGGGG
>CAYSSF010000051.1:1195-20191 GCA_964433455.1 uncultured Syntrophaceae bacterium | reverse complement strand
GCCACCCTCAAGCGCCTGGCCTCCTTTTTTGCGGACGATCCGGCGTGGCGGGACCGCGCGGCCGCCTTCAGCGGCAAGGGGATGGATTTTACGGAATATCTGGAAAAGCTCGGCTACCTGCCGCGGCAGAGGGCGGACGCCGTCTTCACCTACCATGATCCATGCCATCTCGTGCGGGGTCAGGGGATCACGAAGCCGCCGCGGGAACTGCTGAAGGCGGCGGGCGGCTTCGTCGAGATGCGGGAGGCGGATGTCTGCTGCGGAGGCGCCGGCTCCTTCCACATCGATTACCCCGATGCGGCAGAGCAGATCCTGGAGAATAAGCGGCTCAACATTGAAAAGACGGGAGCGGCGGTTGTGGTGACCGGCTGTCCCGGCTGCCTGATCCAGCTCGCCAAGGCGGCAAAGGCCGCCGGCGGCAAATTCAAGGCAATGCACATCAGCCAGGTCATCTGAAATGGGGCGGAGGAAATTTTTCGAGGAGCACGTCAGGATGTCGCGGACGGCTCGGGATCACAGGCGAGGCGGGAGCGGCCGCCGTTTTTAGCCTGGTACATGAGGTTGTCCACGCGGGTGAGGAGCTTGTCGACGCCTTCGCCCGCCCGGTGCTCCGCGATGCCGAAGCTCGCCGTGACCCGTCCGATCGCGGAAAACGTTCCGGCCTGCATCTGCTGAAGGAGATCTTCGGCCAGCTTCACCGCCGGCCGCAGGTTCGTATCGACCAGCAGAATCAAAAATTCCTCGCCGCCCCAGCGGGCCAGCAGGTCCGAGGCGCGAATCCTCTTGCGGATCATCTCCGACAGCTCCTTGAGAACACGATCCCCGGCCTCGTGGCCGAAACGGTCATTGACCTCCTTGAAATGATCGATATCGAGCATGATGAGGGAGACGGGGCAGGCGCAGCGGCCGCTGCGGTTCATCTCCCGCTGCAGCTCCTCCAGGAAATGCCGGCGGTTGTATACGCCCGTCAGGGGGTCCGTGACGGCGAGATTCCGGAGATCCTCTTCCAGACGCCTGCGTTTGGTAACCTCCCGGCTTACCCCGACGATTGCGACCGGGCGCTGATGCTCGTCCCGCATGAAGGACAGGACGTTCTCGATCCAGACGCGGGAACGGTCCTGCCGGTACTCCTCCACCTCGATCGTCCGCAGCCGTTTGGGATCCGCCTTTCCGGTCGCATCGAGCGCCAGTTCCTCCCCCAGGACCTTCAGAACCGTCTCCAGCGACTCCGGGGGAAGCACGTCCGTAACGCCCTGCGCCAGGGTCTCTTCCACCGTGGCGCCGTAGATCCCAGCCACGGCGGGACTGACATACGTAAAACGCAGGGTCGCCAGATCCATGATCCAGAGACAGTCGCCGGAATGGTCCTTGATCAGCCGAAATTTCTCTTCGCTCTTTCTGAGCGCGGCGACCTCGTTTTCCAGTTCCTTTACCCGCCGGCGCAGGGATTCCCTCTCGTCTATCGCGTCCGTGCAGATCTGTTCCCTGATGTAGTCGTATACCGCAACAATGATGGACCGGGCGCCCGGCAGGCGATCCCGCGGATCGACCGCGCGCCTCAGGCGCAGGACCGAGTCGACCGCCCAGTCGTAATCCGCGGAACGCTCCTTCAGGGCTTGGGCGTACAGCGGAAATGGCTCCGCCGTGGTGATCCCCACGCGGCTGTAGCCGAGGGAAAGGGCGTGGCTCTTGATTTCCTCCGTCAGCGACAAGGAACACCTCCCGGTCAGAACCTTCTTTTGCAGAGGGCACGACGGCGATGATCGTTCGCCTTTATCTCTGCCGCTCCGCCACCTTGAGTTCCATGACGATGCGGCCCCACCCGCCGCATTTCACCCCCACATCGAAACAGCCCGTTCTTTTGAATCGCATCTCGTTCGGATCGACGCCCGCCATGAGCAGTTCGCCGGCGGCGAAAATAAGCTGGGTGGCGGCATTCAAGGCATAGATGCAGATTCTGTCGGGCGACCGTTTGGTGAGGAGGTTGCCCGCCCCGTCGAAATGAAATTGATCGCCCCTTTTGTGCCGGCTGTTGCAACCGTGCGCGTCCACCACCTCGAAGACCATCGTTTTGTTCGCGAAGAGGGGCGCCTTCGCAAGGACATCCATATTCCTCGGATTGTCCATGAAAATCTTCATTTCCTCATCGTTGTAGGCAAAGTGTTCTTGGATCGCATGCTGCAGGGATTCATCCATGTTCATTGTCGACCTCCTTTTCATGGTTACCCAAGAAGCTGGAATGTTCCTGAGTCAATCAGATGTTTCATGTATTTTACGAAACCCCCGGGGGCGGCGTAGTCGGGGTGGCTGCGGATCAGCAGGGCCGCCCGGGTCAGTTGATCCATTTCCGTCAGGAGCTCTTCCTGATGGCTGTCCTGTCTTTGATGGCAGGGGTGGGTGGCGAAATACAAATTTTCTGGATCGATATGCTTTTTCCCGACATGCAGGGCGGCCAATGTCTCGCAGTGACAGGGGTTGCCCGCATCGACGAGGCCGCATTGTTTGACAAGGAAACCGACGAGTTGCCTCCGTCCGCGGGAAAACCGCTGGCGGTAAAGCGCTGGCGTGATCCCCAGGATCCTGGCGCCCTCGGCGCTTGTAACGTCGACGATCATCCCCAGAAGGATACCTACACCTATGATGAGGTATTTGAAGACATTCCACAGACCTTCACGGTGAGGGAAGCGGCGGAGTACCTGGAGGTAGCCGAAATCACCGTCCGGCGGTGGGCCAAGGAAGGGAAACTGCGTTTCCGCAAAGTGGGCCGCAATTTTGTCTTCGCGGTAGACGACTTGCGGAAGAAAAAACACGGACCAACAGGAACCATCACCGGCTGATCGCGCCAGAGGAGATGCATGTCCATGAAGGCACGGATCATCAACGCGTACACGTATTCAAGAATGGATCGCCCGTCCGAAGCGAAGGCGGCGCCGTTCCGACCGTGCCACCGATAATCTTTTGAGACAAGCCAATGGGGCGTCAAGTTTTCTTTTCAGAAGAGCAGGAGGCCGATCAGGCTCGTGATGACCCAGCGGAAGAAATGGATGACCGGGTCGAGGGCGCCCAGGTACAGGAGCCCGATGATCACGAAGAATCCATAAGGTTCAAGACGGGCCAGAACGTTTCCGGCACTCTCCGGCAGAAATCCCATGAGGATCTTCGAGCCGTCGAGCGGTGGGATCGGGATGAGGTTGAACGAGGCGAGGATGATGTTGATCTGAATCAGGTAATAGAAGATACGTTGCAGCGATTCCGAAGAGGACGGCGAGATCAGGCGGAGCAGCAGGACGGCCAAAAAGGCGAGCAGCAGGTTGGCGATGATTCCGGCGGAAGAGACCCAGATCAGCCCCATGCGGGTGTTCCGGATCAGATTCATATTGACCGGAACGGGTTTGGCCCAGCCGAAGCCGAAGAGGAACAGCATCGCCGTGCCGATCGGATCGAGATGCTTGAGTGGATTGAGCGTCAGCCGTCCCATCATTTTGGCCGTAGGGTCCCCCATCAGCGAAGCAACCCAGCCATGGGCCAGTTCATGGATGATGATGGAATAGAGAAGCGGGATCGCCAGAAGAACAAACGTCAGTGGATCCTGGATCAGAAGATTGAGCAGCCCCATTTTACCCCTCTTGGAGAGACTTTTAAAAACTTTGGTTACGCTACCACAAAACAGCGTGAATGCGCCAGATGAAAAGGCGCAGCCGGATTATTCAACCAAGGGAGGTGAGTCCTGATGAACTGCTGCCGGCGCATCCTGCTGATTGTGATGGCCTTCGTCCTGACCGCCGCCATGGCGCCTCTCTTTCCGCCTGGCGCGCGGAGGTCGGAGGGCGGATCACGAGGCAGTGAGGCCGCCGGCGATGTTCAGGAAATTCAGATGGCTGATTTCCATTGACATGCCGTAGCCTTCCCTCCTATACTTCGCACCGCTGAAAGGGCTGCCCATTCATCCTGTCGGATGAACCGCCGGGCGGCGGATTCAAACCTGCAGAAACCGGACACCGGGGAGAAAGGAGAGTCTCTTCATGACCAGACTGATTGTTGCATTGGACGGAGTGACCTTCAATCAGGCGAGGGAATCGGGAGCCCTGTCCGCACTCGCCAAGGCCTGCGAGAAAAGCATGATCTGGGGGGTCAAGATCAGCGATATGCTCTACAGCGGGGATGTGACCAAAATCATCTCGGCGCTGAAGGAGGAATTCAAGCTGGGGATCATGGCCGACGTCAAGCTGCACGATATCCCCTCGAACACAGGATCAAACAACCAGGGACAAGGTGAAGATGGACATCATTCTCGCAGGCCACAACATCGATCATGAGATCATTCGGGAATTTCAGGATTTGCAGCCGGAGCGGCGGGATCTGACGCCGGAGACCGTCGCCGCCGCCTACGCCCGGATCAGCCGGAACCCGAGGCCGGTGAACGAACTTCGGTCCGTTGCCCGCGGCGAGGTGGAAAAGGCCCGCGCCTCCAACCGGAGCATCGTCTTCGAGATGGGCCACAGCTCCATCGCCGAGCATGCCGTCTTCAACCTCGACCTGATCGGGGTCTCCCGCCTCCTCGTGGAGGAGATCGAAAGGTTCCGCCTCGCCTCCTACACCGAAAAATCCCAGCGTTATGTGCTTCTGGCCGACGATTTCGTCATCCCGCAGGAGGTGAGGGAGGCCGGCCTGGAGGAGGCCTTCATCGCAACCGTCCGCCACCAGAACCGCTTCTACCACACGCTCTATGAGAAACTCCGCCCCTATGTCCTGGAGAGGAACCCCGAACTGGCCGCCGACCCGGCAAACCGTTCACTCCTCGAAGGGTGGGCCAAGGAGGACGCCCGTTACTGTCTCTCGCTCGCGACGGAGACGCAGCTCGGGATGACCGCGAACGCCCGGAACATCGAACTGATGGTCCGCCGTCTCGCCGCGTCCCCCCTCGCCGAAGCGCGCGAATACAGCCGCCGGCTCTTCGACGCGGTGAAGGGGGTCGCGCCGTCGCTTGTCCGCTACACGGAGCCCACCCCGTACGACCGCGAGACGCCGGAGGCGGTCCGCTCTGCGGCGGACGAGATCGTCTCAAAAATGTCAACACGTTCTCCCGTTGGCGCACAGGAAGAGGGAATCGCCGCCAAGGCTTCGGCAGGCGCCGGAACGGCGGATGGCCTCGTCCGTCTGATCGACGCGACGCCGGCGGCGGACGACAAGGTCATCGCGGCGCTTCTTCACGGCGCATCGCACCTGCCGCTTGCGGGGTGTCTGGAGATCGCAACGCGCATGGAGATCGAAGAGAAGAGGCGGCTGATTCGGACCGCCCTCCGGAGGATGAAGGCCTACGACGCTGCCCCGCGGGAGTTCGAGCACGTCGGGCTGACCTTCGAACTGGTCATCAGCGCCACATGCTTTGCCCAGGTGAAGCGCCACCGGATGGCCACGATCACCGTCCAGAACTACGACCCGGCACAGGGCGTCACGATCCCGCCTTCCATCGCGGCGGTCGGAATGGAGGCCCCCTTCCGGGAGATCTGCGCCCGGACCGAGGAGAGTTGGGAGCAGATCCGCCGGACCTCGCCCGAGGCGGCCCCCTACATCCTGACAAACGCGCACCGGCGCCGAGTGATGATCCGGGTCAGCGCCCGCGAACTTTACCACCTCGCCCGCGTCCGGGCGGACGGCCACGCCCAATGGGATATCCGGGAGATGGCCGCCCGGATGGTGGAACTGGGGCGGGAAGCGATGCCGATTACGCTGATGCTCGCGGCGGGAAAGGACGGCTTCGACGCCCTCTATGCCCGAATGTTCACCGGCAACGCCTGACGGGTGCGGAAAAAGTCGTCATCCCCCCAGTCTCCGCGAGGGTGCGCCCCGGTAGGAATCCGAACCACATTGAACGGATTGAAAAGCCGGATTCCCGTTTTCTCGGAAACGACAGAAAAGTGGACCCCTGTACTTTTTATGAGAGCGTCATGATGGACACCCCCCCCGGCAAAGAAACAGACCGCAACAACTACCCGCCGGTGACCGGGATCGGCCGCGATGAGCACGTCGGCATGGTCCGGGAGATTTTCACGACGGTTCCCGGGCGCTACGACTTCCTGAACCACCTGCTGAGTCTCCGTCGCGACGTCGCCTGGCGCCGCTTCGCCGTCCGGAAGATGCGGTTCTTCGACACCTTCCACTTTCTCGACGTGGCGACCGGCACGGCGGATCTGGCCATCGAGGCCGCCCGGAGGCATCGGTCGATCCAGGTGACGGGGATCGACTTCATCGCCGAAATGCTTGCCCCTGGACGGAAAAAGATCGCGCAGCGCGGCCTTGCCGGACGCGTCCGGCTTCTCCAGGCGGACGCGTTGGGGCTTCCGTTCCCGGATCGGAGTTTTGACGCCGTGGGGATCGCCTTCGGCATCAGGAACATCCCGGACCGCCTCGCCGACCTCCGGGAGATGAGGCGGGTCCTCGTCCCCGGCGGACGGATCTATGTCCTCGAGATGAACGCCCCGCAGAACCGTCTTTGGCGCTCGGTTTTCGCCCCCTATCTGAACCGCATTCTTCCCGGGATTGCCCGCCTCTTTTCACAGAACCCCGCCGCCTACCTCTACCTGGTCGACTCGATCACCCATTTCCCGCCGCCCCCCGCCTTCCTCGCGATGATGGAAGAGGCCGGTTTCGCCGATCGGGAGCGCTATTCCCTGACCCTCGGCATCACCTCTCTCTACATCGGGCAAAGGTCAACGGATGGGGAGACCGGAAAATCCGCTTCGATGGAAATGCGGTCTGCGTCGGCAAAGGACACCTTCGGATAATCTGCAGCGGTGGATCGGCGAGCTCACGGCAGAGCGGAACGCCCCCCTTCCCGGCCTGAAACGGGGGAAGGCTTTTCCGCCGTCAGACAAAACGGATCGAGTAGGCGATCATGAACTGACCCGCGAAATAGAGCGGCAGACCGACGGCCCGGTTGAAGAAGTTTTGGGTAACGAAGCGCTGGCGGGCGACGAAGACATCCGAGAGGTAGAAGAGCAGCGCCCCCGCAAACGCGAGCGCCCGGCCCGGAAAGCGGGCCGATTCGGTCGCCGCCAGAGACGAGGCGCCGATCACCATCGCGGTGATCACGACGATGTAGGTAACCACCGGAACGACCATCTTCCCCAATTGAGGGCGGAACCAGGCGAACACGCCGCCGCTGATAACCAGAAAGAGGGCGATCGCGATCCCGTTTGTTCCCCCCGGCCCGGCCAGCGTGAAAAACGCAACCGTATAGAGGATATGCGCCCCCAGGAACGAAACCAACCCCGCGAGAAAAAGTTTCCTTGATGAAAAGAAGATCAAAAAGAGATCGCCCGCCATGCTGAGGAGCAGGCCGGCCAGGATCCAGCGGAAGTATCCGGGATCCGCCTGCGATCCGGTCAGGGCCGTCGCAACAAACAGCGCGGAAAGAAAGGGTTTCGTCAGCAGACGCCCCATTGTCGAATCTCTTTTCTCGGAAATCAGGAGCCCCGGCAGCAGGAACACGGCCGCGACAAGAATCGGAACATCCAACATCCATACCTCCGCAAAATAAAAGTATTATTTCTGGTCAACGGCAACAGGAGAGGATAGCACCTTGACCGGTCCGCTGCGCACGGCCGCAGTATAAGAACCAGGGCATCGCAAGTCAATGGCGGTGGTCTTTTTATCAGGCGCAATTATTTGACATTCTATTGTTTCTCGATAAACTGCAGAAACTCCCTGACTTTTTCTTTGTCTTTGAATGATCCCTCAACACGGTCGCCGTTGGTGAATGTAACGAGAACTTCATACCTCCTGAATTCTCCGGATCCTTCGTAAATCCGATGCTGGTCTAGAAACTTGATTGCGTCTGCAATTGTGCCAAATTCACTGGACCGCCCGTAGAGAGGAATAACAACGACTTTCTCGATCATTCGTTCAAGCCGCTGTGCGAGTGAAGACATGAACTCGTCCAATTGTCGCTGATTCGCGTTAATCAGTTGGTCTTTAATTTTCTCCATTTTGGATTCTATGGTCGATTCGATTGTTTTGACGCATTGATGGAAATCGGCATCCGGAGTGGTTTCGTCAAAGGCGATATGGATGCCTTCCTGTGCGAAAGCAGCAACCAAAGTGTCATAGGGAAAATACAAAATGTTGAAGCCGAGGGAACGGAGCTGGGCTAATGAGCCTTCCGTGAAAACACCCGCCAGTACGGCGCCAAGGAATGGACTGGACCATTGATACTTTTCGGCCAGAGGGAGGATTGCCCCTTGAATCTCCTGCGCCTTGTTGCGGGAGTGCTTGGTATACCGTCGCCAAGCGACTTCAATGAAAGCAACGGGTGTACCCGTGAATTTGTCACTCCCGTTTCGTTCGAGAACAAAATCGAGATCATGAACATTGCCGTAAGGGTCTTTCCAAGTTACCTTCTTGCCTTTTCTCGCCTTTCGAGGGTTGTTCTGGTAGTCGAGATAGAGACGTTGTTGCGCTGCGAAGTCAGTCAGAAATGGTTCTATGACCGCTTCGAGCAAGTTGCCGATGATTTGTCCGAACCTATGGGCTGGGGATTCTGCCATATGGTGTTCACCCTTCTATCCAAAGTCTCCCCTCTTTCAAGGGTACTCGATGTTTTCTGTTTTTCCACTTGATATTCCGGTCCCGAATCTTCTCAAAGGAATAGGACTTGAAGCCCGCTGCAAGAGCCAGTTCACCGAGCCAAGAGTCCACACTCAGATAGATGCCATACGGCGCGGAATCACCGATAACAAAGCAGGCAAAACCTCCGGGCCGACAGAGCGAACGCAACGACTTGAACACAAGGCCGAGGTCGCGGAAGTACGCTGCTGCCATCGTGTGATAGTTCTTCCGACCACCTTTTGTTTCGCGGACTTCTGCCAGGGTTCGGCATGCTGTTGAAAGGTCTCGTCTGATTGGGTCCAGGACGGCTTCAGCAAGAACTTCATCCAGAACGAGCCTGTCTGCCGCTGCATGCTGGGAGCATGACCGGATGAGGTACTTGCGAACAGAGTCCTGGAGGTCTCCCCATCCATTAATTTCACCCCAAAAGGTCATCTCCAAGCGGGTAGCGTCGGCATAGTCGTAGTTATTCGGGTATGGGGGGGATGTCACCACCGCGTCAACTTGAATCTGCGAGCAGTCCTGTGGCGCCCGTGCATCCGTCAGAAGAACAGAACCGCGAGCAGACCAGCCACTGCGTTGAGAGTACCCAATGTCCTGCAGGATCTCGGAAGCCTTGACCTGAAATGCAACAAGTGGTTCCTGTACGCCGGACTTGCTCTTATTCGGCAAAACATACTGCCACTGCGCCGTGCCCGCTACGCTGCATACACGAAGGATCGCGGTGATGATTAGCCAGAGCATTTCCGACTCGGGAGTCTTCTTGTCGAATTCGGCCAGGAAAAGGTTACGCATTGTGAGCAAGAGCGAGAGGGCTTCCGGCTTGTAACACTTGGACAACAGGAGAGGGATGGCACTCAGATCAACGATCGGCGACGCCGATACATCGTTGATAAATTGCTCGAGCATCGCCTGGAGTTGAAAGAGATCGACATGAATTCCATGTAACTTGGCTGAGGCAATGCGATGGACGAATGGATGGGTTTCAAAGCCCCAACTTTGAATGCCTTCGGCTTCGCATGCAAGAAGCGTCGTTCCCACCCCTGAAAACGGATCGAGGACAGAAAATGTGCCGAGGTCTTCGCAACGTTCATGGACCAGCCATCGGACCCAATCGGCTGAAAAACCCGCAGAGTAGCGGTACCAGCGATGGATAGGGAGGGACATGTTATCTCCGAACGCCCCCGAACGCCCATTGAAACGTGCATGCGCCAGTGGGGCGGCAACGTCATCGACAAACAGTTCCTGCTGGTATGCCAGAGATATCCTCATTTGTGCAAGGTCTCACAATTCGGGTCGCTTCGCAAGGATGTCCTCATGACTTGGCTGCGATCGGTTATTATACCCGCCATTGCCAGTACTGTTGGAAAAAATCCGTCGTCTGCACGAACTTCTTTTTGACCAAACGGCCGGGGATAATTTCCCGTCGGATCGTCACGAAACCGAAATACTCGCAGAACCGTTCCAGAAAACGCAGGGAAAAACAGGTTGAAATAAAATCGCGCGGTTCGCGATAGGGCGCCTCGTATCGGCGGGCATCATCGAGAACTTGGGGGAAGGCCCGGAGGAACTGATCCGCGAAGGCCTGATCCTCGATGTCGCGGCGGGCCTCGCGGTGCAGAAGATACAAGCCGAAGAGGAAGGATCTCTGAACGATCGAAAAGGGTGGATATCGGTCCATGAAAGCCCAGTCGAATTTCAGCGTGAATGCTTCCAGAAGATTCCGGAAATCCGCTCCGCTGAAGCCTTCCTCGACGATTTTCCGCCCATTCTCCGCGAGAGAAAAATGGCTGCCTCTTTTCCTGACCCATCCACAGAAAGTGAGGAGCTCTCGCAGGGCGCGGAGGATCGGCGCCTCCTCCTCCGTGCGGATGGAGGTAACGTAGAGGTCGCGCTCCGGAATATTCAACTCTGCCAGGATCTCCCGAGCGAAAAGCAGGGGGATATTCCCCTTGGCCGTGGCCTTTAGCGGTTCCTGTTCCGCCAGCCTGCGCAGGAAGAGCAGGGCATTGTCGACTACCGGTATTTTCAGGAAAGCAGCGGGGGCAAGATCCTGGTCGATCTCCACGATCTCCCGTGTCCTCGCGAAGGGAAAATCCAGAAGCAGGTGCATCTGTTCCGAGGAAAGCCCCAGGAAATCCAGTTGGGAAACCCGATTTTTGCTCTCCGTGAAGGTCTGGGCGAAAGCGTTGATATCATCCAGAGATTTAAATGTTTTCCCCGCGATAACCGCCTGGAGCTCTTCCATGACGGCAGAGATCCGTGGCGATGGCTCTTTCCCCAGGCAACAGTGCTTGTACTTCTTTCCGGACCCGCAGTGGCAGGGTTCGTTTCGGCCGATGGCGGTCATGGGTTCCTCCCTCTTGTCATTTCGGGGTCCTTATAGCACAGGGATCAGGATCAGGCCAGACCCATCTCGCGCCGCCCCTGTTCCGCCTCTTTTGAATTTTCCCTGAAAGGGGTATGATTCATCAAAATGGATTCATGACTCTCCCGGACAGGGAGGAAAGGGGTGGATCGGATGACCAGAGACGAAGCGGAAGTGCTGCTCAAAAAGTACGTCAAAAACGAACGGATGCTGGACCACAGTTACGCCTCCGAGTCGGTCCTCCGGGCGCTGGCGCGGCGGCTCGGCAGGGACGAGGAGAAATGGGGGCTTGCGGGCCTCCTCCACGACATCGACATCGAAGTCGTGGGCGGCGATTTGACCCGCCACGGCTGCGAGGCGGTGCGAATCCTGACGGAGGCAAAGATCGATCCGGAAATCGTCGACGCGGTGAAGATGCACAACGAGTCTATCTGCGGCGTTGCACGGAGCGCCGAATTCCAGCACGCGCTCGCCGCCGGGGAGACGGTTACCGGCCTTGTCGTGGCGACGACGCTGGTCTATCCCGACCGGAAGATCGCAAGCGTGAAGGTGAAGTCGATCACGAAAAGGATGAAGGAGAGGGCCTTCGCCGCCTCGGTGAACCGGGAGACGATTCGCGAGTGCGAGAAGATCGGCCTGCCGCTCGACGAATTCGTGGAGATCGCGCTTGCCGCGATGCAGGGGATTGCCGGGCGTCTCGGATTATGATCAGCGGATCCGCCGCTTGAGCTCCTGGATGAGGGAGTTGCAGATCTGGCTTGCATCGGCGACGATCGCGACGTCGGCCCGCTTCATCATCGCCGCATTCGGGTTTTTGTTCACCGCGATGATGAATTTTGCATCGTTGCAGGCGGCGGTGTGCTGGATGGCGCCGCTGATCCCGAAAGAGAAGAGGATCTGCGGCCGGATCTGTTTGCCTGCCTGGCCGACCAGCGCGTCATGATCCGCCCAGTCCGCATAGACGGCGGGGCGCGTCGCCCCCACCTCGCCGCCCAGCAGTTCGGCCAGTTCGAAGAGCTTCGCGAATTTCTTTTTGCTCCCCAGGCCGCGCCCGCCGCAGACGACGACCTTTGCATCCTCCAGCTTCTGCTCCCGCTGGGGAGAGCGTTCAGAGCTCACCAGGCGGACCCGGTCGGCGGGAAGGCGCTCCGGCAGGGGGAGCGTCACCACCTTGCCGGTCCGGTCGCAATCATGGGGGATCTCCTGGAAGGTCCCCGGGCGGACCGTAGCCATCTGCGGCCTCCGCTCCGGGGTGACGATCTCGGCCACCAGGTTGCCGCCGAAGGAGGGGGCGATCTGGACGAGCAGCCCCTCCGGATCGATATCCAAGCCGATGCAGTCGGCGGTGAGGCCCGTTCCGAGACGCTTCGCGACGCGGGAGGCGAACTCCCTTCCAAAGGTGGTGGCCCCGATGAGGATGATCTCCGGCTTCTCTTGGCGCACCAGCCGCTCCATCAAGAGCGTATAGGTCTCCATGCTGTAGGCGGCCAGCCGCGGATGATCGGCCAGGTAGACTTTATCGGCGCCGTGGGCGATGGACTCTCCCACGACACCGCAAAAGGCGGGGTTGTAGGAGGAGAGCACGTCGCCCGTCCACTCGTCTACCTTGTGGCCGAAGACGACGGCGCACACCTCGGCGTCGATTTTTTCCGCCAGATCCTTCGCCCGGGAGAGGAGCTGCAGCGTCACACGATTCTGAAAGTAGTTCCGGTAGTCTCCGAAGACCCAGATGGCCCTTTTTTTTGCTGTCATGTTGAATCCGCCCACAAGCGCATTCCCCGCGGCTCGCCGCCGGGGTAAGCGAGTAAAAAATAGTACGGTCCCCTTACGGATTGAAACGCTTCGCCGCAAGCTACGCGGAGCTTCAATTCCTGTCCGCTTTCAAGTCCTTCCCGATCGCGCCGCCGATCTTGTCGTCGAACCGTTCGAAGAGCTGCTCCACGACCCGCTTCGGCGCACCGGTCAGCACGATGTTCTTCTTCCCCACCGTCGGCGAATAGACGTTGCGGATTTTCGTTGCGGAACCTTTCGCGCCGATCCGCTCCGGATCGAGTCCGACGGCCGCCGCATCGAGGCAAACGATCTGTGCCGATGCGAACGCCGCCTGGAGACCGCCCATCGGCACATGCCTCGGCGCAAAATGGCCGGTCGTCACGGTGACGATGCCGGGAAGATCCATCTCCAGCGTCTCGAGAAAATGGTCGGAGACCCGGCGCATCCGAACCGCTCCGTCGCCGTTGAACAGCTCGATCTCGTCGACGTAGGCCACGCCGGGGATGTCGAGCTCCTCGGCCAGTTGCGGACCGACCTGTGCGGTCTCGCTGTCGCTCGTTGAGCAGCCGCACAACACCAGATCAAAACCCGGGCAGGCCTTCTCGATCGCCCGGGCGAGCGTATGGGAGGTCACGGAGGTATCCGCGCCGGCCATTTTCCGGTCGGTCAGCAGGACGCCCCGGTCTGCCCCGAGCGCAATCGCCTCGCGGAGCACCTCCTCGGCCATCGGCGGTCCCATCGTGATCGCCGTGATCTCGCCCCCCGCCGCCTCCTTGATCCGGAGGGCCGCATCGAGGGCCGAACGGCAGGCGGGGTTCATCATCCCCTCCGCTAGATCCCGCTGCAGGGTCCCCGTCGCCGGGTCCCAGGGGAGTTCCGAGACCATCGGCACCTGTTTCATGCACACGACCATCTTCACTATCGTTTAACTCCTCCGGAATAGGGGGACGCCTCCCCTATTTTCTTTCCCCATTGAACCTGCAAAGAAATAGGGGCTCTGTCCCCAATGAAAACTAACTCCTCCGGGCGAGCACCGCGCGGGAGATGACCATGCGCTGGACCTCGCTCGTCCCCTCATAGATCTCCGTGACCTTCGCGTCCCGGAAGTAGCGTTCCACATCGTACTCCTTGCTGTAGCCGTATCCCCCGTGGATCTGGACGGCCGTGTTCGTCACCCGCGTCGCCGTGGCGCTGCAGTAGAGCTTCGCCATCGCCGCCTCCGCGCCGAAGGGTCTGCCCGCGTCCCGCACCGCGCAGGCCCGGTAGAGCAGAAGCCGCGCCGCATCGATCTCCGTCGCCATGTCGGCGAGGTAGTTCTGGATCGTCTGGAAGGAGGAGATCGGCTTCTTGAACTGCTGCCGTTCCTTCGAGTAGCGGACCGAGTCTTCGAACGCCGCCTGGGCAAGCCCCAGCGCCTGGGCGGCGATGCCGATCCTGCCGGTGTCGAGCGTCGCAAGGCCGATCTTGATCCCGTCGCCGGGGCGGCCGAGCAGATTCGTCTCCGGGACGCGGCATTCCTCCAGAAAGAGGGAGGAGACGGGATTGGCCCGCATCCCGCAGAGGTCTTCGATTTCACCGACGGTAAAGCCGGGGGCATCCTTCTCCACGATGAACACCCCGGCGCTCCGCTGGGGGTTTTCCGTGTCCGTAATCGCAAAGATCAGCGCCGTGCCGCAGACGCCGCCGTTGGTGACGAAGATCTTCGTGCCGTTGATCACATAGTCGCTGCCGTCCCGGACGGCAACCGTCTCGACGCCGCCCGCATCGGAGCCGGCGTTGGCCTCGGTCAGGCAGAAGGCCCCGATTCGCTCTCCGCCCGTCATCGCCGGCAGGAACCGTTTTTTCTGCTCCTCCGTCCCGAAACGGACGATCGGGTAGATCCCGACGCTGTTGTGGACGGTCAGGCAGAGGCCGACCGCGGCGCTGACGCGCGAGATCTCTTCGATCGTGATCGCGTAGCTGATCGTGTCCATCTCCGCGCCGCCGTAGGCCTTCGGCGCCTGGAGGCCGAAGAAGTGCAGCGGCCGCATCTTCTCGACGACCTCCGTCGGGAAGCGGGCGTCCCGGTCGATATCATGGGCGATGGGGCCGAGCTCCGCCTCGGCGAACATGCGCACCGCCTTTCGGACCACCGTGTGTTTCATGCAGGGATTGAAATCCACTTCCTTACACTCCAAAGTTTTTTCCCGGTCTCATGACCGGAACGGGGCGGAATCCTGCCTCGATCATAGAGTCATTTCAAGAAGGACCGTGCAGTTTGTGGCCATCGCGCAGGTAATATCGGCCCTCCTGCTGTATACGGACGTGGTCGAATTTTACGAGCGCGCTGAGCGCCCTGGGCCGGTAGTCCCGCATGCCGAGGTGGAACAGGGAGGTCTTGCTGTAGGGAAGCTCCACGGCCGAGGCCGGATCGAACGCCTTCTTCGCCTTTAGATCCCGCAGGATGAAATCGCAGGCCCTTTTCGTCTTCCACGCGGAGAAGCGGAGGGTGAGAATGAAGACCCCGATCATGATCAGGACCATCAGAACAATTTTCATGGTTTCGGACATGCTGCGTACCTCTAAAAAGGGGGGACAGCGCCCCTATTTTTCATCTATAGCGCGCGTCCGGCGGAGGCCGCGGCACACCGATAACACCCGTCAAAAACGGCGCGTCAAGCAAGACGCACCCCGCCGTCAGAATTTCAGGATCAGCGAATAGACCTGCCTCGTATCCACGGCCCGGATGCTGATCCGCAGCTCCGCCGGCTTCCCGGCCTCCCCCGGGAAGAAGATGAAGCCATGGGCCATCTCGCTGGGCGCGATGGCCCGCTTTTCGAGCGAGCGGTTCCGAAGATCCTCCTGGATCTGATACCCGACATCCGATTCGCCCAGCCCCTTGGCCCCGCCCATCGTCATCCCGGCAGCGGCCCCGACTGCGGCCCCCTTTCCGGCGGATGCCGCCACGTTTTGCCCCGTTACGATGCCGATCGCTGCCCCGATGACCGCGCCGGCCGCGCCGGCCAGCATGCCCCCCTTCGCGGCCTCCGGCATAACCCTCCCCAGTTCGGTCTTCCCGGAGAGCCGGTCATAGGCCATTCCCTGACCGAGGATCGGCCAGAGGTTGGCCTCCTGATCGACAAGAAAGGTTTTATCCGTCATAATCTCCAGCGGATGGCCGCCTGTGTTGTCGAAAATAACCTGGACGGGAAGAATCCCCGCGCCGCGGATGTCGAAACCGAAGGCCGCGGTCGCCTCCTCCTTGTTATCGTATGCCTTGGCGGCAATGGTCGCCTCCGCCACGACTGTGGCGTTCGGATAGGCGGAAGGCATTTTGAAGGGCACCACCTGCCGCTCATAGGTCGTACAGGCCGCGATCCAGACCACCGCAAGAACCGCAGCCAGAACCGTGATTGTTGATTTTTTCATCTTCTTGTCTCCTAATTGAAGCGGCAGTGGGCGCCCGCTGCCGCGGATTCTACGTCGGAACACCCGATCCGCCTCGCAACATAGGAGAAAAGAGGGGCTCTGTCAAGGACAACGCGGGGGGCCAATCTCTCCCCTCAAGCAATACAAAATAACTGGATTTTCAGTTGAAACCCTGATACAAGGACCCTCCCGCCGACTGAACGGTTCGCCTGAAGCGGCGTTTGATTACAAATTCGGGAAAAATAAGGAGAATTACCATGGCATCGGAGAGCAAGGAAACACGCCTGAAACAGAAGGCCACGCTGGAGGCGAAGCTTCAGAAGCGCCAGGCCCTTCTTGCCGAAAAGGGTCTGGATGAGAAGGCGATCGCGCGGGACGTGTCCATCAAAGAATTGAAGGCGAAACTCAAAGAGACGGCAACCCGCCTGAGGGCGATCGCTGCCAATGTTCAGCGGACGGAGGAACTCGCCGCCGCGAAGGCGGAACGTCTCGCAAAGCCGAAGGAAGAGGCTCCCAAGGCGAAAAAGGCCGCGCCGGAACCGCCCGCGGATGCGAAGGCCAAGAAGAAAAAGAAGAAAGACGAAGAGGCCAAACCCCAGAAGGGGTAGCCTTTTCCACCCCTCGGGAACAGACGGCAGGCAGTGCCGCCAAGGCTTCCGCCTGCCGTTTTTCCCGACGGATAACCCGTTTTTCAAAAACAATTTTCACTTCTGGACCATTTTTTTAAAAAGTAACGCCCGAATGTCAAAGACGGCAATATCAGATCTGGCCAGCTTCTCCTGAGCATACATATATTTTCGCTATATAGTATCCATCATATAATTCAATCTTGCTTTTTAAATTTTTTCTGATAGCAGTTCACGGGTAAAAAAATTGATGGATTAAAAAGCACTGAAATTGACCGATGGTTATTGCAGCACCGCTTAGACAGAAACCGCATCCCGGCCAGTCGGTCCTTTGAGAGCCTTGTACGATACGGGAGCGTCATTGCAAGCGAAGCGACAAGCATTCATAATGATATGATAATTTGTAAAATTTCAACATTGTATCGCGCCGCGCTCTCCCTCTGTAACTGATAGGGCGGAGCTGTATCCAGACAGCCGTCCCTTCTTGGGAATATGCGAAATGAGACCTTTGAATTTCTCCCGAAACTTGGTAATTCGTCATTCCTGCGGAAGCAGGAATCCAGTTCGTACCGGATCTTCTGGATTCCCGCTGGAGTTTACCCTCGTGCAAGCGGGGGCGGGAATGACAAAGAAGGAGCGTTTTTCAAAGTTCTCGAAATACCGGCTCCGGCCAGGCAATGGATCTACGTAAGATAACATCGGAGGTGTCGCAAAGGAACGGCATGGACGCAGCAACCATCATCGACAACCTGCCCTTTCTCACGTGGATCAAGGACCGCGAGGGTCGCTTCGTTGCAGTCAACGAACCGTTTGCCCACTCCTGCGGCTCTGCCTCAACGAATGATCTTATCGGCAAGACGGACTTCGATCTATGGCCGAAGCCGCTCGCCGAGGCCTACCGCGCCGACGATCTCGAAATCATGAAAACCGGAAAGCAGAAGGTTGTCGAGGAGTTCATAGGCGGCAGCGGCTTGAACAAATGGTTCGAAACCTACAGGGCGCCGCTCTACGATGCCGACCGGAATATTATCGGTATCATTGGTCTTTCAAAGGATATCACCGATCGCAAGCAGATGGAGGCGGAGCTGCTGCGGGCGCACAAGCTCGAGTCCCTGGGTGTCTTGGCCGGCGGCATTGCCCATGACTTCAACAATCTGATGGCCGTCGTGCAGGGGAATATCGATCTGGCGCTGATGGATCTGCCTTCGGATCATGCTTCCCGCCGACGGTTGCTGATTGCAATGCAAAGTGTTCAGAATACAAGGGAGTTGACAAGCCACCTGATTACCTTTTCGAGGGGTGGGGGTCCGCACCGGGAACTCTTCGATACGGCGGAGATCATTCGAGATGTCGTCCACAAGACCCTGAAGGGGACGGACGTCAGGGCAAAGTTCGCTTTCATGGAAAAGCTCTGGCCTGCTGAAGTGGACGAGCTCCAGATGAGGCAGTGTTTCTGCAACCTGACGACAAACGCCCTGGAGGCCATGCCGGCAGGCGGCAATCTGACGATTCATGCGGAGAATGTACGGATGCCTGCCGGAGCGGTTCTTGACCTGAAGGAAGGCGCATATCTTAAAATCACGTTTGACGATGATGGAAGCGGCATCCCGGAGAAGCACCTGCCGAGTATCTTTGATCCCTATTTTACGACGAAGAAGATGGCCGCCCAGAAGGGTCAGGGTTTGGGTTTGGCCACCTGTTATTCCGTCCTGAAGAAACACGACGGCCATATCTCGGTGAAATCGCAGTTGGGGAAAGGCTCTTCCTTCGTTCTTTACCTTCCGGCGCGGGCTGACCTGAATGAAAAAAAAGGGGTTGCGAAGACATTATCGACCGCGCCGCCCGGGTGTTGATCATGGACGATGAACCGGAAATTCGAGAGATTGAACGGGCCTATCTGGAGCTGATGGGTTATGAGGTAACGGATGTGAAAGGGCAGACCCTTCCGCCCCGTCAGCGCAAATATAGGAAAAGCGAATCAATTCAATTAAAATCTTGGTTTTTTGTGCCATGGGAGGTCAACTGCACAGCGGTTGCCCTCCCGCTTTATTTGTGGAGCCGGCGATCATTTTCAGAGAGGGGTTTGATGGGCCCCCATCCCTCCTTGGCATAGGGGGATGGGGGATTTTCATATACACTTTCTGCAACCGGCATTATAATTTCAATCGCCAGAGTATTCATGACATCCCTCCCCCGTTGAGGGATGCCGAGAGG
>CAYSSF010000051.1:0-1185 GCA_964433455.1 uncultured Syntrophaceae bacterium | reverse complement strand
GAGGGTGTTTTGTCCCGTGCAAGCGATTCCGAATTACCCTTTCCGGTTCTCCGGACGCAGCGCGCGGACGGCGGCGCCGGCCTGCCACATCTCCGTTTTGTTCATCGTCTCCAACTCGGCGTTCAGCTTCTCGCGGTAGTCGGGGGCGTTGTTCACCGACAGGACGATCCGCGTCTCCTCGCCGCTCCGGACGCTCTCGTAGAGCTTGTCGAAGACCGGGGCGACCGCGTCGCGAAAGGGGCCCTTCCAGTCGAGCGCGCCCCGCTGGGCGGTCGTGCTGCAGTTCGCGTACATCCAGTCCATCCCGTTTTCCGCGACGAGGCGGATCAGGCTCTGGGTCAGTTCCTCCACGGTCTCGTTGAAGGCCTCGCTCGGGCTGTGGCCATTTTTCCGAAGCACGTTGTACTGCGCCTCCATCACGCCGGCCAGGGCGCCCATCAGGATTCCGCGTTCACCCGTCAGGTCGCTGAACACCTCCATTTCGAAGGTGGTCGGGAAGAGGTAGCCCGAACCGATCGCGATGCCGAGGGCGATGGTCTTCTCGGTCGCTTTCCCCGAGGCGTCCTGAAAGATCGCGTAACTGGAGTTGATCCCGCTTCCGTCGAGGAAATTGGAGCGGAGCGATCTTCCCGAACCCTTCGGGGCGACGAGGACGACGTCGATGTCCGGAGGCGGGATCACGTTCGTCTGGTCGCGGTAGGTAATCGAAAACCCGTGGGAGAAGTAGAGGGTCTTTCCCTTCGTCAGGTACGGTTTGAGCGTCGGCCACATCTGCGTCTGGCCTGCGTCGGAGAGCAGATACTCGATGACCGTCCCCTTCTTTGACGCCTCCTCGATCGGAAAAAGGGTCTTCCCGGGGACGAAACCGTCGTCTACGGCCTTTTGCCAGGTTTTACCCCCCTCGCGCTGTCCGACGATCACCCGGATGCCGTTGTCCCGCAGGTTCAGCGCCTGACCCGGTCCCTGTACGCCGTAGCCAAGAACCGCCACCGTCTCGTTCTTCAGAACCTCCTGCGCCCGGCTCAACGTAAATTCCTCAGAGGTTACGACCTCTTCCCACACACCGCCGAAATTGATCTTTGCCATGTTTTTCTCCTTTGTCTATTTGAAACGGGACCGGAAACCCCGGCCCACCATACAACCCTTGCTCCTGACGACCTGGGAAAAAGGCGTAATTTGCCTCTT
>CAYSSF010000050.1:7188-20306 GCA_964433455.1 uncultured Syntrophaceae bacterium | reverse complement strand
GTGGACAATGAATGGCTTGAGTCGAGGACAACAAAGCCTTATATGCCGGTGACCGATTCGAGCACGGGCGAGGTGATTGCGGAGGCGCCCTGCTGCACGGTCGAGGAGGTCAACAGCGCGGTTGCGGCGGCGAAAGCCGCTTTCCCGGGCTGGTCCTCCCGGCCCGTTCAGCAGCGGGTTGAGGTGATGTTTCACTTCCGGGCCCTTCTGGAGAAGCACCTCGATGAGCTGACGCTGCTGGTATCGAAGGAGCTCGGCAAGAATATCGAAGAGGCCCGCGGGGACGTCATCAAGTCGATGGAGGTGGTGGAGGTGGCCTGCGGGGCGCCCATCCTGATGCAGGGCGATGCGCTGATGAACGTATCCACGGGCCACGACACGGTCATGTACCGGGAACCGGTCGGCGTGTTCGCCGGAATCGTTCCCTTCAACTTTCCGGCCATGATCCCCTTCGGCTGGATGATCCCGCTCTGCATTACGATGGGGAACACCTTCGTGCTGAAATCGGCGAGTCTGACGCCGATGACGTCGATGAGGGTCCTGGAACTCCTCATCGAGGCGGGCCTGCCCAAAGGCGTCGTCAACCTGGTCACCTGCAGCCGTGTCGAGGCGGAGCTGCTGCTGAAGCACCCCGACGTCCGGGGGATCTCCTACGTGGGATCGACCTCGGTCGGTCTCCACATTTATTCAACGGCGGCGGCCCACGGCAAAAGGGTCCAGGCGCTCTGCGAGGCGAAGAATCATGGCCTGGTGCTCCGGGACGCCGCCCTGGAACGGGCCGCCCTCGGGATCATCAACTCGACCTTCGGCTGCGCCGGGATGCGCTGCATGGCCCTGCCGGCCCTCTGTGTCGAGGATGCCTGCGCCGATGAATTTATCTCCTATCTGGTCAAGTATGCCAAACTGAGAAAGGTCGGCTGCGCCTACGACCCGAAGACGGAGCTGGGTCCCGTGGTATCGGCGGAGCACAAGCAGTCCGTCGTCGACTGGATCACCAGGGGAGTCGAAGAGGGCGCCGAACTGATCCTGGACGGCCGGGGTGTCGTGGTGCCCGGCTTTGAAAATGGCCATTTCGTAGGCCCGACGATCTTCGATCACGTGAAACCGGGGATGTGCATCGGCGACTGCGAGGTCTTCGGACCGGTCACCGCCATCAAGCGGGTGAAGGACTTCGAGGAAGGGCTGGCCATCATGAACGACAACCGGTTTGCCAACGGCTCCTGCATCTTCACGCAGAACGGCTACTATGCCCGGGAGTTCGTCCGCCGGACCCACGGGGGCATGGTGGGGGTCAACGTCGGCATTCCCGTGCCCGTTGCCTACTTCCCCTTTGCGGGGCACAAGGACTCCTTCTTCGGAGACCTCCACGTGATGGGAAGGGACGGCGTCGCCTTCTACACCGAGGCGAAGTGCGTCACGTCGCGCTGGTTCAGCGAGGAGGACAAGCAGGATAAATGCGTGAGCACCTGGGAAGGAACGATCACACGGAAGTAGCTGTCCGGAAAGGAATTGCTCCTGACGTCGAGTCTGCGCCCGACGGGTGATGATCGTTTCAGCAGATTCTTGGCACCAGTTCGCCCGTCGGAAGATCCACCTCCCGCGACCCCCCGATGAGCGTGTTCAGGATCAGACGGCCCCGGGTCTTCCGGGCCACGCTTCCAATGACGGCGGCTTCGCGGCCCTGTTCATGGCCGTGCATGGCTGCCAGAACCCTCTCCGCGTGATCCGCCGGGCAGAAGAAGGCCGCCTTGCCCTCATTGGCCAGGAAGAGGGGATCGAATCCCAGGATTTCGCAAATGCCCCGTACGTCATCGCACACCGGAATGAGGCCTTCGTCGAGGGTGATCTCAAGGCCGGACTGGATGGCGATCTCTGCCAGAATGGCCCCCAAGCCGCCCCGGGTGGCGTCCCGCATGCAATGGATGCAGGGAGATGCGGCGAGGATCTTCGCGACCAGGTCATTCAGGGGGGCGGAATCGGAGAGGATTTCGGAGGAGAGGCGCAGTTCCTCCCTCCGACAGAGGATCGCGGCGCCGTGATTGCCGATCGGACCGTTGATGATGACGACGTCGCCGGGGAGGATCGCCCGGATGGAAAGGGGAGCGGCATAGTCGATGATCCCGATGCCCGCCGAATTGATGTAGAGGCCGTCGGCGGCGCCCCGGTTCACGACCTTGGTGTCTCCGGTGACGATCTGGACCCCCGACCGCCTTGCCGCTCCGGCCATTGAGCGGGTGATCTTCTCCAGGTCCTCCATCGGGAAACCCTCCTCGATGATAAACCCGGCGCTTAGAAAAAGGGGCCGCGCGCCGCACATGGCAAGATCGTTCACGGTGCCGTGGACGGCGAGAGATCCGATATCGCCGCCGGGGAAGAAGAGGGGTTTGACGACGTATGAATCGGTAGAAAAGCAGCAGCGTGTCTGACCAATCGGGAATACCGCGCCGTCCGCGAGCTCCTCCAAACAGGGATTCCGCAGAAGGGGAAGGAAGAACCCGCTGATCAGCTCGTTCGACAAAAGCCCGCCGCCGCCATGTTCCAACAGGATACGTTCACGGTTCATGATCGATTCAAATCTCCTCATTGTCGCGCGCGCTTCGGTCTCCAGCAGAGGCAGAAGCGTCTAAGAGGTCTCGGGTGGGTCGTCTATAGCGCCTGCATACAGGCTGGCAGCGCAGACGGCCTGCCCCAGGGACAACCCGCCGTCATTTGTCGGGACAAGACGTTGATAAAAGGGCAGAAAACCGGCCTCTTCCAGTTCGCGGAGGGCGCCCTCCAGCAGGAGCCGGTTCTGGAAGCATCCCCCGCTCAGGCAGACGCGGTTCAATCCGGTACGCTTGCGAATCTCGCCGGCCATCTCCGCAAAGGCCCTGGTTACGGTCCGGTGCAGTGCGAATACCGGGGCGCCCGGAGAGGTTCCTTGGAACAGCATCTCCACCAGCGCCCGGATCGCCGGCGCAAAATCGAGCTTTAACACCTCTTCCCTGGTGATGGTGAAAGGGAAGAAGTCCGGCGCGCCTTCCCGGGCCATTCCTTCCAGTTCCATGGCGGCCTGACCCTCAAACGTAACCTTGCGCCTCTTGCCCGCCATCGCGGCGACGCCGTCCAGCAGGCGTCCCAGACTGGAAGTGGGCGGGCTGTGGATGCCTTGGTCGATCATCCGCGCCAGAACCTCCGCGTTCGCGTCTTCCGGCAGCACCCGCAGTTTTACCGCCATCTCTCGCCATGCGGGGCCGAAAGCCTCCCTCAAAAGGGCGATCGCGATGCGCCACGGTTCGTGGATCGCCTTTTCCCCGCCGGGCAGCGGGAACTCCTTCAGATGCCCCGCACGGGTGAAGGATCGTTCATCGGCCACCAGAAATTCGCCTCCCCAGACATGGCCGTCCGGCCCATAGCCACTGCCATCCATCGCAAGGCCGATGACGTCGCCGGTCAGGCCGTTTTCGGCCATGCAGCTTACGATGTGGGCATGATGGTGTTGAATGGGAAAAAGCGCAGGGGGGCTGCCCGGCCCTTCCCTTATCCGCGTTGCGAAACGGGTCGCATAGTAACCGGGGTGGAGATCGCAGGCGAGGATTTTCGGCCGGCATTCGGTGATCCGTTCCAGAAGCGCCTTTGTCTCCTGGAAGAAGTCTCTCGCCTCGGGCGTTTCCAGATCCCCGATGTGGGGGCTCATGAAGGCGAGGTTCCCCTTCAGGAGGCAGATGGTCGACTTCATCTGGGGGCCAAGGGCCAAAACAGCGGGGAAATGATTTTTCAGCAGGATGGGTTTGGGAACATAACCCCGTGAGCGGCGCAGCACACGGGCCTCCCCGCCCACGACGGCGGCGATGGAATCGTCGCACCGCACCAGGATCTCCCGGTCGTGGACGAGGAAGAAATCGGCTACCCCCCGCAGGCGCTCCACGGCCTCCCGATTGTCGATGCAGATGGGTTCATCGGTGCGATTGCCGCTTGTCATCACGAGGGCCGTAAAATGGTCGTGGAGCAAAAGGTGGTGCAGCGGGGTATACGGCAACATCAGGCCCAGATTGGCCATCCCGGGGGCGATGGCCGGGGAAACTCCTTTCGTTTCCACTTTTTTCGGAATCAGCACAATGGGGCTCCGCGGAGAGAGAAGAAGCCGCCTTTCCGCATCGTTCATCGCGACCAGCGACGACGCCCTCTCCGGGTCCCGCACCATGACGGCGAAGGGTTTTTCTTCACGATATTTCCGGCTTCGCAGCCGTTTCACCGCCTCGTCATTGGCGGCGTCGACACAGAGATGAAAACCGCCCAGCCCTTTGACGGCCAGGATGAGTCCCCGCTTGAGGATTTCGATCGCCTCCGGGGTCGGGTCGGTTGCGGCAAGGATCCGGCCGTCGGCGTACAGGAGGGTCAGTTGGGGTCCGCAAACGGGGCACGCGTTGGGCTCGGCATGAAAACGGCGGTCGGCCGGATTTTGGTATTCCCTGAGACATTCCGAACAGAGCGGAAACCGGGACATGGAGGTGCGGGCGCGATCATAGGGGATGTCGGAGATGATCGTCAACCGGGGGCCGCAATTGGTGCAGTTGATGAAGGGGTAACGGTAGCGGCGGTCTGTCCGGCAGAAGAGTTCTGTGAGGCAGTCCGGACAGGTGGCGCTGTCCGGCGGGAGATGGCCGTCGGGAACCCCTCCCGTCGCGCTGGCAAGGATGCGGAACGCCGGATCTCCCAGAACCGGTATCTCCGTCTCGGCAATCGCCGACACTTCGGCGCGGGGGGGGAGGCCGACGGTTACGGCGCGGGAAAAGGCCGCAATCTCCTCAGTGTCTCCTTCGATCTCGACGACGACCCCGTCGGGGCGGTTTTGGACGAAACCGGTGAGCCTGCGCCCGACCGCCAGGCGATAGATGAAGGGGCGAAATCCCACGCCCTGAACGATGCCGCAAAACAGAAGGCGGCATCTCTTCACACAGGACCTCCCGTCCGGGGCCTTTTTGGCCTCATCAGAACCCGTCCCTGTCGAGGATCCGGAAGGGGCGTGGGAGGCGTTATTTCCTGAATTCATCGATCCGCTCGGTGAGCCATTGAATCCATTCCGGGAGCCCCGCTTTCGTCTTGCAGGAGATCTCGATGATCCGCAGATTCCGGTTGAGGGCGCGCGCGTCTTTTTTCGCCTTCAGGAGATCAAAATCCACGTAGGGGATGAGGTCCATCTTGTTGATGAGCATCACCGAGGCCTCATGAAACATGAGGGGATATTTCGCCGGCTTGTCGGCCCCTTCGGGGGTGCTCAGCAGCATGATCTTGACGTTCTCGCCGATTTTGAACTCCGCGGGGCAGACGAGATTCCCCACATTTTCGACGATCAACAGGTCGAGCCGGTCCAGATCCAGCGAGGCCAGGGCTTCACGGACCATGTTGGCGTCGAGATGGCACCCCCCGCCCGTATTGATCTGGACGACGGGGATCGACAGCCGGGCGATCCGGTCCGCGTCATAGGTGTCCTGGATGTCCCCCTCGATGACGCCGATGCGATACCGCTCCCTCAACAAGAGGATCGTCGCCTCGACGAGGCTGGTCTTGCCCGCCCCCGGGGAACTCATCAGATTGATCACGTAGAGCCGCTTGTCATCAAACAGGGCTCTGTTTTCCCCGGCAATGCGGTCATTGGCATCGAGCACGTTTCTTATGACAGGGATCTTCATGAAGGGTTCCTTTCCAAAGGGATCTTTATTCGTGGTACCTGAAACTGGCCGAGCAGCTTCCCTCGGAGGAGACCATGCAGGGTCCGACGGGGTTTTGGGGTGTGCAAACCGTTCCGAAGAGGGGGCAGCCGTCCGGCGCTCGAATGCCCCGGAGGATATCGCCGCAAGCGCAGCCCGGAGGCTCGACGGAATCGAACGGGGGGATCACGAATCGCCGGTGGGCGTCAAAGTCGCCATAGGCTTCCCGCAACGCGAGGCCGCTCTTCGGGATGTCGCCGAGCCCCCGCCAGGATCCATCCGTCTCTTCAAAACCCTCCATCATGATCTGCCGGGCCTTCCGGTTTCCCTCCCGATGGACGCCCCGCCGGTACTGGATCTCAACGGAATACCGTTCATCCCGGCACTGTTCGAGAATCATCAGGATCCCCGAAAGGATGTCGACCGGTTCGAATCCCGTGATGACGGCGGCCCGGCCCGCATCCGGGATGGACCGGTAGGCCTCCGCGCCGATAATCGTGCTCACATGTCCCGGACAGAGGAACCCATCCACCTGGAGGAGCGGGTCCGAGAGCAGCGCGTCGATTGCCGGGGGAACGCTCTTGTGGGCGGAAAAGAGGGAGAGATTCCCGATTCCTCTCTCGCGGGCGGCCATGATTGCGGCGGCCACGGCCGGCGTTGTCGTTTCGAAGCCGATGCCCATGAAGAGAACCTCCCGGTCGGCATGCCTCTCCGCCAGCGCGACCGCCTCAAGGGGGGAGGCGACGACGCGGATGTCGGCGCCGGCGGCGCGCAGCTTTTGCAGGCTTTCGTCCCCCGTTCCCGGGACCCTCAGCATGTCCCCGAAGGTGGTGAAGATGACGCCGGGCAGGCGGGCCAGGAAGAGCGATACATCGACATCCTGAACGGAGGTGACGCAGACGGGGCAACCGGGTCCGGAGATGAGGCGGATCTTCCGCGGCAGAAGTTTCCGGATGCCGAAACGGCCGAGGGCCTGGGTATGGCTGCCGCAAATCTCCATGATCGTCACGGGACGTTCACATCTGTCCGCAACCCTGGAGATCGCCCCCAGAAGGGATTTGGCAAGACCGGCGTCCCGGTATTCATCAAGATGCCTCATGGTCCAGAATCTCTTTCAGGAGGGCGAGGTTCTCCCTCGCCTCCTCCTCGTCGATCTTGTGGATGGCGAATCCCGCATGGGAGATCACATAGTCGCCGCAGGCAACCTCCTCATCGACGATGTCGAGGGAGACCTCCCGCCGCGTGCCGCCGATATCGACCACGGCGATGTTTTCCGCGCTGATGGAGACGATCTTCCCGGGAAAGGCGATGCACATCCGTTTTGCTCCTCAATCGACGTCCATTTCCACCAGTTGCAGCGGCTCTGCCCCGCCCTTCATGACGACCTCCTCCCCTCCGCATTGCGGGCAGGGCGACGGATATCGGTCGACGGTCGTCGTCCGGTCGCAGGTCGAGCAGTACAGGATGATCGGACGAATGTCAAACAGAAGCGTCGCTCCTTCCGCGATCGTCCCCGGCGACTGGAGATCGAATGCGAATTGCAGCGCCCCGGGATCGATGCAGGAGGAACGGCCGAAGGCAAGCTTCAGGAGATTGACCCGCTTGAACCGGTGCGTCTGTTCATAGGTGCGGACGATGTCCAGCAGCTCCGTGATCAGGGAAAGTTCATGCATGGGCTCTTCCGCTCTTGACTTGTCCTGAGACCTTTGCGCAACCGGCATTCAGTCATTGCGAGCGAAGCGACTGTGCCTCTTCCAGCGCGGCTGCCCGGATGCCCCATGCTTCAAGCCTCGCGACCACGGTTCGGATCAGTTCCTCTCGTCTGTTCCGTAAAGAGGATGTGGGTTCCAGGCCGAGGCCGACCTCCTGTGGTTGAATCCCCACGAGGCAGACCGCCGGGGGCATCATCCCGGCCAATCTTGCCGCGTACAGAAGATCGGCGAGGCCAGCCTGGTGCACGGAAACATGGGATTCCAGAAAGGATGGGACCTCTTCTCCTTCCCTGACCGCGATGGACCCCGGCTCGAGCCCGGCCTCGACCGCGTCGACGAAGAGCACCCGGTCACACCTTTCGATCAGCGGCAGCAGCGCGAGACCCAGGGTCCCGCCGTCCAGGATGTCGATCTGGGGTGTGAAGCGGAACCGCTCCCCGATCTCTTTTACCACATGGACGCCGATGCCGTCATCCCGCATCAGGATGTTGCCGAGGCCGATGAGACAGGTTCTATTCTGCACGGCAGTTCTGGCAGGTCTTGTGGCCGCTGAAAATCGAGCTGATCACGCAGTTCTCCTCCACGAGGTCGGTCGTCCATCCGACGTAGAGATGGACGATGGGAAAGACGATCAGGAGCCACATCATGCTGTGGTGGAGCAGGCGCGCCATCTGCGCCGGGAAATAGGGCAGGGTCCAACCGCCCATCACGTGCCAGAACGGTCCGACATGGCTTTGGGACATCAGGGCCAAACCGGTCACGATGGAGAGGAAGTATCCCAGGTACAGGAGGATATAGACCACGCCCGCGACTGCGGAATGGCCGATCACCCTCGGGGGGGTGGGGTCGATGAGCAGGTAAAAACGGATGTCCTGCCAGAGGTGCTTCCATTGCGTTTTGGTTGTGGGGAGCATGGCGCTCCAGCGCGCATACCGGTTGCCGACAAAACCCCAGTAAACCCGGAGAAGAACGCTCATGATGAAGAGGTAGGCGGTGGAGAAGTGGATGAGCCGCATCCACCCCATCACCCATTGGTCCTTCATGACCCCGTGAAAGAAGGGGTGGACGTTGTTGATGTAGGGATTGCCGATATAATAGCCGGTGAAGCTCAGGGTGAAGATGCAGAAGACGTTGATCCAGTGGGTCAACCGTATCGGGGCTTCCCACACATAGACGTCGTTCATGTCGGACATGGCTTAGGCCTCCTCGACGGTTGCGACGGTTCTCCCCCGGACATCGACCACATGGACCGCGCAGGCCATGCAGGGATCGAAGGAGTGGACCGTCCGGAGGATCTCCAGCGGTTGCTTCGGGTCCGCGACCGGGGTCCCGATCAGCGCGGCCTCCACCGGACCACGGACCCCTTTCCCGTCTCGCGGGGAGAGATTCCAGGTGCTCGGCACCACCATCTGGTAGTTGGCGATCTTTCCGTTTGCGATGGAGACCCAGTGGCCCAGGGCGCCGCGGGGCGCGTCGTGCAGACCGTAGCCCCTGGCCGGGTCCGGCCAGGTCGCCGGTTCCCAGTGATCCTGTTCGTGAATGCGGAGATCCCCCTTTTTCGTCATGTTCACGGAGAGCTCCTCGATCCATCCGGGGAGCGCCTCGGCGATGACGAGCGTCTCGATGCCGCGCGCCGCCACACGGCCCAGCGTGGAAAAGAGCGCCGCGGGTCCGACGTTGAGCTTGGCGAGGGCGTCGTCGACGAGCTCCTTCGTGCGCTTCTGACCGGATGCGTAGGCTACCAGCACGCGCGCCAGCGGACCCACCTCCATGGGCGTCTCGTCGTACCGGGGCGCCTTGAGCCAACTGTATTTGGCGTCCGTATTGAGAAACTCATAGGGGGGCTTCGGTCCCGAGTAGTGGGGGAGGGTCTCCCCTTCCCAGGGGTGCTTTCCTTTCCGGTCTCCCACGCCATCGTCGTACCAGGAGTGGGTCACCTGCTCGGTGATCTTCTGTTGATCGACCGGATGGACCTTGCCGAGTTCCCTGCCGGTGATGATTCCCTGCGGCAGCAGTGCGTTCTTGCTGTTGCTCTCGTTGTCCTTGGGAAACTCGCCGTAGGTCATGTAGTTGCCTACCCCGGTTCCGTAACCCGCCCACTCCTTGTAATAGGAGGCCACGGCCATCAGATCGGGCAGGTAGACCTTGCTGACGAAGTCGATGGCCCGTTCGGCGGCCTGGTTCATCAGGGCGATGCCATCCGCATTGAGCGCATTCTGACTGTTCGGATCGACCGGTTTTGCGATTCCCCCCACCAGGTAGGTCTGGAGATGGGGGTTTTTCGAACCGAGGAGGGCGTGGACCTTGACCACGTCCCGCTGCCATTCCAGGGCCTGGAGGTAGTGGGCGACGCCGAGCAGGTTGACCTCGGGCGGGAGCTGGTAAGCCGGATGGCCCCAGTAGGCGTTGGCAAAGGGGCCGAGCTGTCTGCTCTCGACAAGACCTTTCACCCGTTTTTGAACGGCCGCGAAGAGGGCGGTCCCGGAATTCGGCCAGTCCGAGATCGACTGGGCGACCGAGGCGGTTTTGGCCGGATCGGCCTTGAGGGCGCTCACGATGTCGATCCAGTCCAGCCCGTGCAGATGGTAGAAGTGGATCACATGGTCCTGGATGAACTGGATGGCTGCGATGATGTTCCGCATGATCCGGGCATTGTCGGGAATGGTCAGCCCCACGGCGTTTTCAACCGCCCTCACCGAGGCGAGCGCGTGGACCGTCGTACAGACGCCGCATACCCGCTGGCAGAAGAGCCAGGCATCCCTCGGGTCCCGATCCTTGAGGATCATCTCGATGCCCCGGAACATCGTGCTCGACGACCAGGCATCGACCACTTTGCCCTCTTCCACCGTTGCCTCTATCCGGAGGTGTCCCTCGATTCGCGTAATGGGATCGATTGCAATTCGTGCCATGACGGACCCTTTCAATCGGTTGTTGTCTCGGGTTTTCCCTCTTCTTTGGACCGGGCATGCTGCTTGATCAGCCTGCCGGCCGCATGAACCGCGATCCCGCCCAGCGTTGCCGCGGTCACGGCGAGACCCACCTTGTCGGCCGTGGTTTCCACCGTGATGCCGAAGGGCTGGGGAAGCCTGCGGTAGAAGGGGGTCATCTCGTCCCAGAAGTTCGGCGCCGCGCAGGCGATGCATCCGTGGCCGGAACCCACCGGCCAACTGGTCCCCTCGTTGTACCTCACCGTCGGGCAGTTCTGGTAGGCCTGGGGACCCTTGCACCCCATGTAGTACATGCACCAGCCGCGACGATGTCCCTCATCCCCCCATTGCCGGGTGTACTGCCCCGCGTCGAAGTGGGAGCGCCGTTCGCAGTTGTCGTGGATCCGTTTGCCAAAGGCAAAGAGCGGCCGGTTGAAGGCATCGACCGCCGGAAGCGTTCCGAAGGTGAGGTAGTGGACGATCGTTGCGGTGATGTTCTCGGCGTTGACCGGACAGCCCGCCAGGTTGATCACCGTCGCCTCCGGGAAGGCCTCCTTTACCCCGACGGCGCCGGTTGGATTCGGACTGGCGTGGGGGATGCCGCCGAAGCAGGCGCAGGTACCCATGGCGAGTGTGGCGAGGGCGTTTCCGCAGACCTCGCGCGCGATTTCCAGGGAGGAGCGGCCGCCGACGCAGCAGTGCACCCCCCCTTCCTTCGTCGGGATGGAGCCCTCAATGGCAACGAGATATTTCCCCTTGTGATTTTTCACGACGTCGGCCAGCGACTTCTCGGCCTGCTGGCCGGCGGCAACCATGATGGTTTCGTGATAATCGAGGGAGAGGATGTCGAGCACGATCTCCGCGACGGTCGGTTTCGACGCCCGAAGCAGGGCCTCGGTGTCCCCCGTGCAGCTCTGGATTTCAAGCCAGACGAGGATCGGCTTCTGCTTCGTTTCCAAGGCGTGGGCTATCCTGGGGATGTAGCTCGCGGATAGCCCGAGTGCCGCGGCCATGGTCGAACAGAACTTGAGGAAGTCGCGGCGGGAAATATTATGTTCGATCAGTGCGTCAAACAGGGTATCCCTTTCCATGGCGTCACCTCTGTCTATGGATTGCTATAGTCACGGCTGAGCATGGAGGATCTGACCAGAGGTGTTTCCTGCTCCGGTCCGAAGAGAGTGGACTCTGATCAAGACTCGCTCTTGCCCGCAGTGTCGCCGTTACCGCTGTTCGCCCCGAGGACCTTCCGGACAGCGGGGGCCAGTTGCTCCAAATGATCTTTCAATACACAATCCGCGGCGCCTTGGGTCAGGATGGCGCTGCACAGGCCATCGCCTTCCTTTACGGCGCCCGTCACGAGAATAAACGGAATGTCAGGGCATACTTCTTTTGCCGTAGCAAGGGCCAGGGCGCCGCTGTACTGCGGCAGGTCGTAATCGGAAAGGATGAGGTCCGGTGAAAAGTTCCGCAGAGCCCGCAGATAATCCTTTTCCGTCTCCGTCCGTTGGGAGGTAAAGGCGATACCCTCTTCCTGAAGTTCGAACTCGATCAGATCGGCATCGCTGGCCCTGTCTTCCAGAATCAGAATACGTAAAATTTTATCCATAATTTTATAGCCCTATGCCGGAAAAAGTAATCCTGAGAAACCTTTTATACGGTCTCAACGTAGCGTACCCACAGGCAGAAAACAATAGGGTGATAATCCAAGCAAATCAATAGGTAAAACCTACGGATGGCAAGAGGCGGCCATCGCTTTTCAAGGCATGGCGCCACGGTTATCCAAAGATGTACAGCGGCGGTGTTGGGGATGGTTTCAGCGCATTCTGGGCCGTGGTCTTCGCAACCTCCCCTTTCCGTCCTCTTAGCCGGCGTTCTGCAGTGCAAATTCCCAGTTGATCAGCCTGTCGAGCACGGCATGAACATAGTCGGCGCGACGATTCTGATAATCCAGGTAGTAGGCATGCTCCCACACGTCGATCGTAAGCAGCGGCTTCATGCCTGCTGTCAGCGGGAGGTCGGCATTGGCGGTCCTTACTGCCTTGAGCTCATTGCCATCCAGAACAAGCCAGGCCCATCCACTCCCGAACTGTAAAACGGCCGCGCCGGCAAGCTCCTTCTTGCAGGCGTCCACGCTGCCGAAAGAGGCCTCCATTTTCCGCTTCAGTGCGGCGGGCGGTTCGCCTCCACCCTTCGATCTCATGCTTTTCCAGTAGAACGTGTGGTTCCAGACTTGCGCCGCGTTGTTGAAGATTGAGGTTTTTTCTGCCCGCCCCGTCGTACCCGCAATAATCTTCTCCAGGGTCATGCCGGCATATTCTGTTCCTGTGACGAGCTTGTTCAGGTTATCCAAATAGCCCCTGTGATGTTTCCCGTAATGAAAACCGATCGTACTGGCTGTTATCACCGGCTCCAATGCATTTTCGGCATAAGGGAGATGGGGTAAGAGGTGGGGCGCCGCTGCTCGTGCCGTTCTGGAAAGGCCGCCCATCGCGAGCCAGGCAACGGCGCCGGCGGATGCCACCAGAAAACTGCGACGACCCGGCAGGTCCGGGGAATGGTTTGTCTCTCTTTTTTTCATATCGACCTCCTTCATGGTTGATGACCGGGCCTCGGGGGATGGCGATATTGCCGATAATCTTCAGGCGTATCCAGATCGATCATGATTCCCGGATCATCGCAGTCCACAGCGGCGCAACGCTCATGATATGCGGCCAGAAGGGCGCGCAGGCCGCCCGGATCCTCAAAGGCGAGAATGGCGGGAATCAGCGCCGCCGAAATCAGCGGCGGGT
>CAYSSF010000050.1:249-7178 GCA_964433455.1 uncultured Syntrophaceae bacterium | reverse complement strand
CCCCCGCCGGCCCTGATACTGAGGGCGACAGACGGCCTTCCCCGTTTCCCGGAACGTACAGGAGAGCTTTTGCATGGTTTCCGCTCCTATGAAAGGCATGTCCGCCGGCAATACGAAAAAAGCCCCGCAGCGCAACGGGGCAGATAAGCGGTTTTCGACAGCCCGTAAGGGATGTTCCGAAACGCAGGGTCGGCGCCGGCAGGTGGCCATTGACGGTGAGCGCCTCCAGGGTCTGGTCGGTGAAGTTCACCTTCTGCCGGTCAATGGTGAGGTCATATTCCACCGTCGCTGCCGACGCCATCGCCGCCAGCGCAAAGAGCGCCAGGCACCCCAGCAAAGCCGCCACCGGTTTCATAATTTGTCCTCTTTCCAGGGGGGTGAATAGAGAAAGAAGAAGGCCCCGCCGCGCCGGACTTCAAATCCGCCGCTCTTGTTCAATGTCCGGGGATGCGCGCCTTGGCCTGCAGCGCCGGCGGAGCAGGCAGGGCTGACCCCGGCGTCACCATATCGAGCAGAACGTTGACGCTCTCGTTCACGAAGGGGGCATACTGCTCCTGGGCCTTCTTCTTTAGCTCGGCAGGCGTCTCCTTCATCTTGTCCTTTTTGCCGCCGTTTTCCTTCTTCATCTCCTTGCGCAAGTCGGCGAGCCGGATGATGCCTTTCTTGCGGGCGGCCTCCTTGTTGTTCTTGATGATCTCGGCGAACTTCGCGTCTTTGGCAACCCGCGCCTTGGACTTTTCTGCCAACTCCGCGAGCAGGGACTGCTCCAGGGGCTTCCAGAGCGGAGCGGCATTTTCCGGCACGCCGATGAAGGGTGTGATCGCTTGAACCGGAAGCGGGTAATCCAGCGCCGTTTCACCGATATCCTCGAGAACGAACCAGACGGGCAGCCGGACATCCGCTTCCACGCCCATCTTCTGCGTGGACTTGCCGCCCGGCAGAAAGTACATCCCCGTGGTGACTTTCATGCCGCCCAGATCCCAGGGCAGAGGCGTCACCTCCTGCACGGACCCCTTGCCGAAGGTATGGTCCGACCCGACGATCACGGCGCGCTGATAGTCTTTGAGGGTCCCCGCCACGATCTCACTGGCCGATGCGCTCAGGCGGCTCGTCAGTACGACGAGGGGGCCCGTGTAGATCGTTCGGGGATCCTCCACGGGGAACTTAACCACCTTGCGCTTGTCGCCTTTCGTTCCCGGTGCGACCGAACCATTGGCGAGAATCGTCACCCGTTCGCGGCTGTCTTTGGTTGCCACGATTCCGCCCTTGCCGAGAAAAAGGCCGGCAAGGCGCACCGCCTCTCCGAGCAGACCTCCTCCATTGCGCGAAAGGTCCAGCACGATCCCATCGACATGCCGCCGCTGGGCCTCCGCGAGGAGGCTTTTCACGTCTTCATAGCAGGACTTGTTTTCCTTCTCGTCGCCGTAGAAGGAAGGAAGATCGATCACACCGAAACGGTATTGCCTGCCGTTCACGGTCCGTGTCTCGTAGGTGATCTTGGCCGCCTGTTCCTTCATGTCAATCTTGTCGCGCGTAATCGTGACGTCGAAGCGGTCCGTGCGGTCCGCCTGCCGCAGGATGGTCAGGGTCACCTGCGTGCCTTTCTTGCCGCGGATCATCTTGATGATGTCGCGCAGGTCCATATCGATGGCGTCAACGGGCTTTTCCCCTTCCTGGGCTACGGCGATGATCTTGTCTTTCGGCTTCAGCAGGCCCGAGCGCTCGGCGCCTCCCCCGGGTATCAACTCCTCAATGACGGTAAAGCCGTTGTCGCTGCTGAGGGCGGCCCCGATCCCCTCCAGGGAAAGCTGCATATGGATCCGGAGGTCCTCGAGGTTTTCGGGGGAGAGATAGCTCGTGTGCGGATCCAGGGCCAGCGCGAAGGCTTTTGCAATGCTCGTAATGAGCTTTTCGGGAGTGTGCTCGACCACCCGCATCGTCTGCAACTCGTAGCGGTGAATCTGCTGCTTTTTGGCTTCGGCCAAGTCGATGCCTGCCAGCAGGGCGTTTTCGATCTGGAATTGCGTAACCTTTTTCAGAAGCTCATGTTTTTCCGCCTTTGTCTTCACATAGGGGCGCTTGCTCACATTGATGTTCAACTCGGCCGCCTCATCAAGGCGGTAGTCCGGCCCCAGAATCCCTTTGACAATGGCCTCGTTTTCCTGCGCCCGCGCGACGAGCATGTCGTAAACCTGCTGCAGCGAGGTACAGTCGCCCGATTGCATGATGGAAAACACGCCTTGCAGAACCGGCTTCAGCCCTTCCAAATCGGACTCGTACAGCAGCGTCTTGGAGGGGTCAAGACTCTTGATCATCTGGTCGACGGCCTGAGTCTTGATTTCCCCGGTTATATCCTTCATGGCGTAGTGGTTGGTCAGGAAGCTTTTCATCAGCATGGGCAGGCGTCTGCAGGTAAGGCTTTCGGCCGCTGAGGAAACCGCAGGGAGCAGGATCATGAGCAGAATCAACAGCAGCCTTCGGAAAAAGAGACCGCCCTTGCCTCCGAAAGTCATCCTGCGGCGGTGGTGATGATCCCCGTGGGTGTTTCCGGAGATGTTTTCGACTTTTCTATCGTACATGCTCAAACACTCTGTTCTTTCCGCCGCATCGGGTACGGCTGCCCATCCGTTTGCTCTGCATGAGAAATCATGCAGTCATGACGATAGAAGGGCGGAGGGGTTCTGTCAAGGAAAAAGGAAAATTGCATGCGGTCGAGGGCTGTTTAAAAAACCTATCTTGGCTCTTGATTGGCTGGGCCTTCAGGGTGGTCTGAGGCGAAGAAAGTGACAATCGGTCCGATCTCCCTTCTGATCCTGCCCTCGCCTTCCAAGTAACGGAGGTGGGCAATCGCCTCGCCGGTCGCAAACCATTTCTGCGCAATAGGAAAATCCTCCCAGCTTTCGCAGTCGATATCCCAGGTCATTCCTCCGGCGATATCATAGGCATTCATCGGACCCGGCCCAAGAACGTTCATGACTTCCTTCGCGCGCTGCTCGTGGTGCTCCTTCAGCGCATGGATCCTCTCTCTGAAGTCGGCAAAAAAACTGCGGTGCCCGGGAAGGACGATATCAACATCCAGATGGTAGACCTTATCCAGGCTGTTCATATAATCCCTGAGAGAATTTGTCTGATACGACCACGATTCAATGTGGGGGGTAATGTCATAGAGAATGTGATCACCGGAGAAGAGAATCCGCTTGTCTTTCTCGTAAAGGCAGATATGGCCCTGTGTATGGCCGGGTGTTCCTATGCATTGCATGTGGTAATCGCCCACTTCGATGATATCGCCGTCATCGATCAGGTACAGCTCGGGAATCGTTTCCGGGCTATATTTAAACCCCGGATGATTCTGGAGAACCTTCATCAACGCGTCGGCAGGAAAGCCGTTGATTTTCGCGTAATCGATCAACGATTGCCAGCCGCCCGCCCTGTCGTAGACCATGGCGTCGATCCTGCTGAAATAGACGGTGCTTGTCTCGCTGGCCAGACGCGCCACCAGACCGGCGTGATCGGCATGCATATGGGTGATCAGGAAGTCCGTCCTGGACAGGTCAATGCCCAGGTCGCCCAGCCCCTTCTGCATGGCATCGAAACAGACACTGCGGTTGAATCCCGTATCGATGACCAAGTTCCGGTCGTCGGACTTGATGACATATGAATTGAGTTCTTTTAATGGACTGTTGGGCAGCGGGACTTCAATCCGATAAAGACGGTCCATCACCTCGGTTATCATTCACGGGCCTCCCTTATTGATCGTGTGGTCAGGTGCTAACACTTTTACTTGGAAGATACAAGACTTTCCGGCTCAGTCAGACCCGGATGCTCCTTGACGAACTGCGAAAATAGCAGTCATGGCCATTGCTATTTTGCCTTCCGCATCGGCATATAGCCGCGCATGATCTCGATATTTCCGGAAAGGTTTGTTTCATCACCCGCTGACCCGCCGGAGCCTGGCTTGAAATAGGGACAGTTCTCTTCTCTGCATCCGTGGGGATGTTTCCGACTATAAGAACAGAGGATGCCGTCCCGGTCGGGCAGTTCTATGTCGAAGTTTTCCTTCAGAACGGCAACGGCGACGGAAAGCGCCGCCCATAGATAAGCCTTACAGCAGCTTGGCCCCGTGAGATCGGTGATGACCCGTGAAACCCGCGTTACGGCTTCCATCACCAGCCTTTGTTCGCGGTCCTTCCCGCATCGGGAGCCGGTAAGCACCGCAAAGCAGGCGCCGATTGCCGGGGCGATCCCGCAGACGCCCGTCAGACCGCAGTACCCGCCGTGAGCCTGCTTGTCGATCCGGCTGAACACCTCCTTTACCGATCGTCCGGTGATTTTGTCGGGACGACGATTTTTGAGCGCCGCGATCAATGCGCCGCCTGCTATATGGGCATGCTGGCATCCGAGCATCGGTAGATCGGGATTGTCCATCATCAAATCCGCGATCGCGAAGGGGTCGGTCAGTTCCGTAGTCAGGGCGATGTCTTCTATAATTTTGACGGCGTCCCTGTTGTGGCACGTGTCACATACGAAATGTCCCTGAGGGCATTTGATGTGTCCCTGCTCCTGTTTTCCGCAAAAAGTACAAACCATCTCGTCTGCCTGGTCGAGATAGTCCAGGGGGGAACCGCATACCACGCAGTGCTCCGTCTTGTTTCCCGTGGCTTCAATCTTTTCCGCCTCAGCGATGGAGTCATTCGCTTGCTCAAGATGCGCACCGGCATCTTCCGGGGCCGGTCAGCATCCGGTATTGATCTTCGTTTCGTCTGCCATATATCCTCCTTTTATCGGCAAGGGCACGGACTTATTATAGACATTATTTACCAGCGTCGGCTCTGGGACACTGTAGGGAAAGATCGTCCACGTGTCAAGGCGCAGCGGAACCTTGACACACCTGCTGATGGCGAAAGCATCCCGAAGACACCCCCACGCCGCTTGGGGATTTTGGATCAATCGGATGGCGATGCGCCGGGCGCCGTGTTGGCCGCAACGATCGCTTCGTCGTGCGACCATCCTCCCCCCATGCTTTGGTACAGCGCGACGGTGTCGGCCAGGCGCTGGGCCCTCGCTGCAATCAGGGCGATGGCGGTTTGCTCCGCCTGCTGCTGGGCGATGAGCAGTTGCAGATAGCTGACCGCGCCCAGGGCATACTGTAGCCGCGTCAGTTGCAGCGACTCCTGCGATGATGCGTCGGCGGCCGCTTGCGCCGCCAGGGTCTGCGCGTCGTTGTCCAGTGCGCGCAGCACATCGGCCACGTTGCGCAGCGCCTGCAGAACGGTCTGGCGATAGTTGGCCGCGACGGCGTCGAATCCGGATTCGGCGGCACGCGCTTCGGCTCGAAGGCCTCCGTTGAACAGAGGTTGCGCCAGTTGTCCCGCAAGTCCCCACACCAGTGAGCCGCTGCCGAACAGGCTCGCGGCGGTGAGCGCCTGAAATCCGAGATCGGCGCTGAGGGTAATCCGCGGGTACTGTTTGGACACGGCCGCGCCGTATTGTGCGTTGGCGGCGTGCAGCAATGCTTCGGAGGCTTGAATGTCAGGACGCCGCCGCGCGAGTTCGGAGGGTACGCGAAGAGGCAATTCGGTCGGCAAGATAAAATCGGCCAAGGCGAATTGCGGCATGACCCCGCTCCCCGGCGGCCGGCCGATGAGCACCGCCAGCAGATGGTTCGTCTGCTCCAGTCGGTTTCGCAGCGATGGTATGCCGGCACGGGTCTGCTCCAACTGGGTTTGCAGCGCCAGGACGTCGTTTTGGGAGGCTGCGCCCAGCGTGAGGCGCCGGCGCGTTATGTCGAGTTGTTCTTCCTGCGCTGCCAGAATGGCCTCACTGGCTTGGATCTGCGCGGCCAGTTGCGCCTGCAGGATGACCGCGGTAACCACATTGGCCGCCAGTGTCAGGCGCGCCCCTTCGAACTGGTAGCGCTGGTAGTCCGCCTGCGCGGAGAGGGCTTCGAGGGCGCGGCGGTTGCCGCCGAAGAGATCCAGGTTGTAGCTCACGCCCACGCTGGCGTTGTACAGATCGAATGTGCGTTCCCCACCCTCCTGGCCGGAGGGAGCGTTGTTGATGTGCTGGCGTTGCGCGCCCAGTCTGCCGGTCGCCTGGGGGTACAGCGTTGATCCGGCTTGCGCCTCGTAGCTCTGCTGCGTCTGACGAAGCGTGGCCTTGGCCGCTTCCAGCGTGGGACTGGATTGCAGCGCCTGCCGGACAAGCTCGTTCAGCCTGGCCGAACCAAGTTCCTGCCACCAGGCGGCGGGAATTGCCCCCCCGGCGACAAAGCGCTGGGCGTCGCCCAGGCTGCCGGAAGCCGAAGCGGTTTGCGCAGGCAGGGCTGTGGCGGTATAGCCGGCAACCGGCGGCGGTTCGGGTCGTTTGAAGTCGGGACCGACGGCGCAGCCGGCCAGTATTCCCGCACACAAGGCCAAGCAGGCCGGTTGAAGCAATACGCGTGTGGTATTCATAAAATCCATTCCCTTGCCCCCCATCCGCTTCCAAAATGAATGTATGGTTCTCATTCGAACGCCCGCCCCTCGCCGGCTTCCTCCTGGGTTTTGCCGTCGCGGATGTGGTAGATGCGCTTGAAGGTCGGGATGATCTTTTCGTCGTGCGTCACAACGATGATGGCGGTCTCGTATTGTAGGGCCATTTGGTTGAGGATGCGAATCACGGCCAGCGCCCGCTCGCTGTCCAGCGGCGCCGTGGGCTCATCGGCGAGGATCACCGGCGGCCGGTTGACCAGCGCCCGGGCGATAGAGACGCGCTGCTGCTCGCCGCCGGAGAGTTGCGACGGCATGGCTTTGGCGCGATGCGCCACGTCCAGCGCTTCAAGCAGTTCCATCGCGCGCTTCCGGGACTCTGCATTGGGGCGGCCGGCCAGCATGGGCAGCAACGCCACGTTGTCGGTGACATCGAGAAACGGGATCAGGTACGGCGCCTGG
>CAYSSF010000050.1:0-225 GCA_964433455.1 uncultured Syntrophaceae bacterium | reverse complement strand
AGCCCGACGGCCTCGCCGGGGGCGACCTGCATATCCACCCCCTTGAGCGCATCGAGGGCCGTGTCGCCCTTTCCGTACCGTTTCCGCAATCCCTCGATGCGGATCCCTTTTCCAGCCATGTCAGCCACCGATCGCCTCCGCCGGATCGACCTTGAGCGCGGCGCGGATGGCCAGGACGCTCGCCAGGGCGCAGATCACCAAAACGCCGGTGAAGCCGAGCAACGC
>CAYSSF010000049.1:955-20390 GCA_964433455.1 uncultured Syntrophaceae bacterium | reverse complement strand
AGGCGTATATGGAAATACGTTGAGCGATGAGGTTTGTAGCGCAACGCAGCAGATGCGCATTTTTCAACACCCTGTCAGACGCGGCCGTAGTCGTCCGCGATGCGTTCGATATCATCCTCTCCAAAATAGTCCCCCGTCTGTACCTCGATAAAGAACACCTCTCCCTCTCCCATGTTCCTAAGGCGATGGGACGCGCCGCAGGGAATGTCGACGGCTTCGCCCGGCCGGAGGGAAATCTCCCGGTCTTCGACGGTCGCCGCCGCCTCTCCGCCGACAAGGTACCAATGCTCCGCCCGGCGTCGGTGGCGCTGGAGGCTCAGGCGCTTCCCCGGATAAACGCAGATCCGCTTGACCTTGTGGTCCGGCTCGTCGGCCAGAACCGTGTAGTACCCCCACGGACGGTAATCGGTTTCCATAATGCCCTCCTTAAGCGCTCCTCCGCAAGTCAATGGAGATCCGGCCCCTCTGACCCACGAGGCGGACGAGTCGATCCGCTTTTCTCATAACACGGTGAAGCGTTGATGAGAAGGGCTGTTTTTAAAAATGGTTTTGTGCTAAGAGAACGCAACAATCGAATCACGGGAAAACCATGATGACACCAAACACGGCACCAAACATATATCCGCCTGTCACCTCCCTCGGGAGCGGCGAAGAAGGAATCATCCAGGCGATCGCCGGAGGTCACGAGCTGATCAGCAGGCTCGCGGGGATGGGGATCGTCCTCAATACAAGGATCCGTTTTCTCCGTGCAAGCGGAGGGCTGGTCATTGTCCAGGTGGCCGACACACGGGTTGCCCTCGGTGCGGGCGAGGCGGCGAAGATCCTCGTCAGCCCCATCCCCCATGAAGCGAAGGGTCTGCGCCCGCAGAGCGTAGCCCTTCTTGTCGCCCTCGCCGGCCAGCCCAATGCGGGAAAATCGACGGTGTTCAACATCCTGACGGGGCTTTCGCAACATGTCGGCAACTGGCCCGGGAAGACCGTCGAAAAAAAGGAGGGCGCGCATGCCGCGAACGGCGTGGAGATGAGGATCGTCGACCTCCCCGGCACCTACAGCCTGACGGCTTTTTCCGAGGAGGAGAAGGTCGCCCGGGAGTTCATCATCCACGAGGCCCCCGACGTCATCGTCCTTCTGGTCAACGCCGCCGCGCTGGAGCGGAGCCTCTACCTCCTCGCGGAACTCCTGCTGCTCGAATCGCCGGTGATCGTGGCCGTAAATATGCTGGATGTGGCGGAGGCGCAGGGGATCCGGGTGGACGCCATAGCGCTGGAGAAGGCGCTCGGTCTGCCGGTCGTCCCGATGATCGCGACCAAAAACCGCGGCATCCGGGAGCTCGTTCAGCGGATCATCACCGTCTCCCGCGCTGAGGCGCAGCCGAAACCGAAACTTCCACTGGTCCGGGAGGACCACCGCAAGCTCTTTGAGGAACTGACCACCCTGATCCGGGATGCGGTGCCGCTCCCTTACACGGTACCCTGGGTCACCGCCAAACTGATGGAGGGGGACCCGGAAATCTCGACGATGATGGAGAGGCTGGCCCCGACGCCGGTATGGGGACAGGTCCGTTCGCTCCTGATCGCCCATGAGGATTCCCTCCACGCCGTCGTCTGCGGCCGGTACGACTGGGTCGAGGAGATCACGCGCGCCTGCGTCTCCCGGTTCCGGATGGGGCAGGTGGTCATGACGGACCGGATCGACCACCTGCTGACCCGGCCTGTCTTCGGGATTCCGATCCTCTTCGCGGTCCTCGGCTGCATCTTTTTTATGACCTACACGGTGGGTTTGCCCCTCCAGAAACTCCTGGAAGGGCTCGTCCGCGGGTTCACCGACGGCATCGAACCGTTGCTGACGGCCGCGCCGGACTGGTTCAGCGGGCTGCTGATCGGCGGGGTGATCGGAGGCGTCGGTTCAGTCCTGACCTTCCTGCCGATCCTGCTGATCTTCTTCGCCACGCTGGCCCTCCTCGAGGACGTCGGTTACATGGCCCGCGCCGCCTTCGTGATGGACCGCTTCATGCACCTCGTGGGGCTCCACGGCAAGAGCTTCATCCCGATGTGTCTCGGTTTCGGATGCAACGTCCCTGCGATCATCGGCGTCCGGATCATCGAATCGAGGAAGGCGCGGCTGCTCACGATGCTCCTGACCCCCTTTGTTCCCTGCACGGCCCGGCTCGCCGTCCTGACCTTCATCACCGCTGCCATCTTCGCGGCAGACGCGGCCATCGTCGTCTGGTCGCTGGTCGCACTGAACATCCTCATTCTCGGCGTAACGGGGATGGCCGTTCATGCCTTCACGATGAAGGAGGAGGCCACCCCGTTCATCATGGAACTCCCCCTCTACCACAAGCCCGACCCGCGAACGATTCTGAGCGTCGTCCGGGCACGGACCTTCTCCTTCATCCGGAGGGCGGGCACCGTGATCCTGACCGTCTCCGTCCTGGTCTGGCTGCTCTCCTATTTTCCCTCCGGACAGACGGAAAGCAGCTTCCTCGCCGTAATCGGCCATTTCATCGAACCGCTCGGCCGTCCCCTCGGTCTCGACTGGAAGATGATGACGGCGCTCCTCACCAGCCTCGTCGCCAAGGAAAACGCGGTGGCCACGCTCGGCGTCCTCTACAGCGTCGGCGATCAGGGCCTGCTCCAGACACTGCCTTCCGTTATGAGCCGCGCCTCGGCACTCTCCTTCCTGACGGTCGTCATGCTCTTCCTCCCCTGCGCGGCCACGATCGCGGTCATGCGGCGGGAAATGGCCGACCGCCTCTGGTTTACCTCCTCCCTCGCGCTGACCTTCGTCGTTTCCTATCTGGGCGGAATGGCCGCCTACCGGTTCGCCCTCTGGGCCGGGTTGTAGCGTAAAAAAGGACAGATTTATTTTCCCTTCTATCCGTCACAGTCGCTATTTCTTTGCGGTCCTATCAGAATAAGTTAATACAATTATTATATTTATGTAAAGTATCACCCCTTCTTGCCGTAGTCGTACACCCCTTTGCCGCTCTTCCTGCCCAAGTGGCCGGCCTTCACCAGTTTGGTCAGAAGCGGCGCGGGGCGGTATTTGTCGCCCAGTTGTTCCTGCAGGCTCTTGATGCACCGGTAGACAACGTCAAGACCCGAGGCGTCGGACGCTTTGAAGGGGCCGACGGGAAAGCCGAGGCCGCGTACGCACGCCCGGTCGATCTCCTCGGCCGTACCGATACCCTCCTGCAACAGGAAGAACGCCTCGTTCAAGAGCGGGATGTAGAGGCGATTGATGACGAAGGCCGGCGCATCGGTGAACGTCACGGTCTCCTTGCCGCAGGCCCGCAGAACCGCCACGACAGCGCTGTGGGTCTCATCCGACGTCTCGACGCCCCGGCTCACCTCAACGAGGGGGGTCAGCGCGGCGGGAATCAGAAAGTGGGTCCCGATGCACAAGGCCGGGCGGCCCGTGGCCGCGGCAATCTCGCTGATGCAGAGCGTAGAGGTGTTGGTCGCGAAGATCGTCTGAGGCCCGCAGACGCGGTCCAACTGCCCGAACACCTCCCGTTTGGTTTCGATCTCTTCGAAAACCGCCTCGACGACGAGGTCCGCGTCGGCCAGTTCCGCAAGGGTCGAGGTGGTCCGGATCCGGGACAGCACGGCCTGGCGACTCTCCGCGTTCCGTTTGCCCTTGGCGACCTGCCTCGAAAGCAAACCCTCGATGTTCCGGACGCCCCAGCCGAGGCGTTCGTCCGCAAGGTCGTACAGGATCGTTTCCAGGCCGCCGTCCGCAAAAACGAGCGCGATCTGGGAACCCATCGTGCCCGCGCCGATGACGCCGATTTTCTTCATGGTCCCGCCTCCGTTCCGAAGTTCTTGCGCTCCTTCAAGTCTGATGCCTTCGTAAAAAGTCGAAAATCAACCCCGAACGTCATACCGGCGAAAGCCGGTATCCAGAAATATCAAATGGTTAAAAAGCACTGGACCCCGGCTTTCGCCGGGGTGACGACTTTTTACGAGGTTGTCACGTCTCGCCGGCCCCGGAATCGGGCATAATCCGGACTTCTCTTCTCCACGAAGGCGTTCTTGCCTTCCAGCGACTCGTCCGTATCGTAGTAGAGGCTGAGCCCGCCGACGCCCAGGTTGGCGATCCCCATCACGCCGTCCGTCTCGGCATGGAACGCGTATTTGAGCATCTGTAGATGATCTCGTTGAATTCCATTCTTCTCCTCCCTTTCGGTACCCGGCGGTCCGGACCAATCCGTACCCGGCCACAGCGTGACGAAGCGATCCGCTCCCTTCACCGCCCTTACCGCCCCTGCGGGATGGCAGCGCCGTTTCAAATGATTTCAAAGGTTCCGGAAACGCTTCGCCGGCCTGCGGCCTTGCCGCCATCACAAACGACGCGTTATTCACGATCCCGCGACGGCGCCTTCAGTAGGGCAGAAACCCTCTTCCATAGAGCTCCCTCGCGGCCACGATCTTGCAGATCTGTGCGGTGCCGTCCGCGATTTCCAGCCCCATGACGTCCCGCAGCCGCTGCTCGAACGGGTATTCCTGCGTATATCCGTAATGTCCGTGGAGCAGCAGGCAATCCCGGATCGCATCCACGGAGAATCGCGGGCCCATCCATTTGACCATCGCCGCCTCTTTGGTGTGCGGAAGGCCCTGATCGCGCAGAGACAAGGCTTTGAAGCAGAGCAGCCGGACGGCCTCCAGCATCGCCGCATGCTCCACGACCGTGAAAGAGACCCCTTCAAACTGCGCCAGCGGCTTGCGAAAGGCCTCGCGCCCCTTGGTGTAGTCGATGGTCTCCTCCACCGACTTCACCGCCGCGCCGATGCAGAGCAGCGCCAGGTAGACGCGGCTTACGTCGAACCCCTTCATCAGTGTCCGGAACCCCTCCCCCTCGTTCCCCAGCCGGTACGCTTCCGGGATCTCCACGTCATCCAGGAAGATCGAGCCGCGGCAGAGCGTCTTGCTCCCCATATCCTCGTAAAATTGACGCGCAAGCCCCGGAGACTCCCCCGGGACGGCGAAGGCGCTGACGCCCGCGGCGCCGGCGGCAGGATCGGTCTTCGCGAAGACGACAAAAAAATCCGCTGCCTTGGCGAGGGTGATGCCGGACTTCTCCCCGCTGAGAAGGTACCGGTCTCCCTTCCGCACCGCCTTCGCCCGCATCGCAACGGCGTCCGTGCCGCAGTGGGGTTCGGTCACCGCAATGGCAGAAACCTTCTCACCCTGCAGGAGCGGGGCCAGAAAATCGCTTTTGGCCTGCATGCTCCCGGCCAAAAGCGCCTGGGCGCACAGCTCGGCAGCCGCAAAGGCGGCCACACCCATATTGGGATCGCCTCTTCCCACGGCCTCGGCCGCAATCCCCTCGGTGACACAATCCACTCCGTGGCCCCCCTCCTCGGCGGGCACGCCCATCCCGATCAGCCCGAACTCTCCGAGTTTCTTCCAGAGATCCCGGGAAAATACCCTCTCTTTGTCGCGCCGCTGGTAGCCCGGCAGCAATTCGCGCTCGGCAAAACGCGTCACCGCCTGGAGCAGCGCCGTCTGTTCCGGTGAAAACCCAAAATCCATGCCGCACCCCCTTCCGAGTCCTCAAAACGGAAATATTGGCCGACCAAAGACTTCTTCACTCTTCCATATTTACGGATTGGACAAGACCCTGGCATAAGATCATTTGGCTGGCAAATGGAAACCTGACCGGGTGAGCCGCTTGCGGCGAGAACCCATCAATGAGTCATCCCGCACCCGTTCCGCCGCAGCAGACGGCGAGAACAATAAATCAGCCGGCTCTGCAAGCGATCGGCCGAATTGATTGGTCGGTTAGATCAGAATTCGTTAAAAAAGATGTTTATCCCGTCCTTTACCTTCTCATAGTAGATGATCTGCACCCCGATGCTTTCCGGTAACATCTGCTTCGATTCATACGTCTGTGGTTTGATGCTGACGGGATTGTCGCCAATATAACCGTCTATCCCCTTTGCCTCTTCTTCAGGAAGAGATATCCTGTAAGATTTCCCCATATGTGCTACGACACGCTTCAGAATTGCCTCCTGAAATTTCAGGCCTACGAAGGTTTTCACGATAACCAGGTCTTTGACCCATGCTCTGATCATTTCCTCATCTATCTTGGTGATGACCTGTTTGAAGTTTTCGATCATCTGCATGATTTTGATTTTCGCTTTTTCAATCGCTTCGGGATGGCTGCTCAAATACCACTTTTCCCATTCTTCCAGCTTCCTGTCCCGGAATTCCTGGATCAATTCACTCATCTGACCGACAACCTCCGGCCTTGTTCCCTGGGCGTTCTGATTTGCCAGATTTATAAGCTGGGTGGCGTATTTAGGAAACGAACCCACTTCGGCATCAAGCAATTGGGTGATTTCCTCATTTCTCATCTTCAGTTTCTTCATGGTCGGATTTCCTCTTTCAGGATCGCTTTAAACTTTTCATGATATCTGAATGGGAAGGTCTCGTCTAATTGGACCAAATTTGAGCGAAGAAAATGAAGATTGATAAAGGTATTATTTTTCAAATATAGATAAGAAAACAACCGACTGCTTTCATCGTATTTTACCTGGTCAAATTTCAGGTAAACACTCTGCCCCTTTAATGTGTCCCAAAGCCATTTCATGGCTTCCGGTTCCTTGCCTGCCTTTGTTCCAATGCCGATCAACCTGACAATCATGTCGTTGTTGAGTTCCATCATGTTCGGCGCGATCACGCGCTTCAAATGTAAATACCGCTCTTTACCGTTACCGTTGGCTTCGATTTTTGACCCGAAGGTCATCTTTCTAGGATCGATCTTCTTATCGAATCGGACTGGATCGTGAAATATATAGGGCATTTTTTGTATTTCCTGCCGGTAATCGATGGCCGCCCGCGCCGGTTTAACCACCTCAACAGCGGTCTGACTGAAAATATCGGCCTGCTCAGCCCCGATTTTTTTTCTGATTACCGGTAAAAAGGACTCATTGATCTCGTATCCGATCGAGTGCCTTTGAAGACGCTTTGCCGCCAGGGAGGTCGTGCCGCTTCCCAGGAAGGGATCAAGAACCGTTTCCCCGACAAAACTGAACATCCTGATCAGCCGCCGGGGAAGCTCTTCAGGAAACATGGCCAGATGCTTATCCTGTTTCTCACCGGGAAAATTCCAGTGTCCGGCGAAGTATTCGTTCCATTCTTCTACAGACAACTTGGACTGCTCTTTCACCGCCCTGTTGACCACGGGAGGAATTCCGGGCTTTTTGAAGAGCAGGATAAATTCGTAATCGATCTTTATAATTCCATTTCGCGGATAGGGGTACGACCCCATAATCGTGGCGCCGCCCGTCGTATTGCAGGTCGTCACCTTCTGCCAGATAATGGCCCCCATATAATCGAAACCGATAGATTCACAGAACTTGATGATCTCGGTTCTAATGGGAATGACTTTATAGCGACCGTAATAAACAGACCTGGCAAACTGGTCTCCGATATTGATGCAAAGGCGGCATCCACCCTGTAGAACGCGACGGCATTCTTTCCATACGAGGTTCAGGTTGTTGATGTATTCTTCATAGGTATCATGAAAACCAATCTGTTGGACACTGTCATAATCCTTGAGTTGCCAGTATGGTGGCGACGTAATAACGAGATGGACGGAGTCATCAGGAACTTCCCGCATGGAACGAGAATCAGCTATAACAATCTTGTGCTTATTCATGCCGTCCTTATACCCTATCTGATTTGTCTATTCAATATCGAACGTCTGAGTTTGGCAACCAATGTTACTGCCCAGAATCAACGGGGCAGGCCAATCTTTACCTGCCTTGAGGAAATAGCACATTTCGTCAGTGAATACCCAACAGCATAGAGACGGTAAAGAGGGATGATCGCTACGAAATGGGAGTGAATGGCCATCTGGAAATAGAGGGGATAATCACGCCAAGTGGCCGCACTCCACCTTACTGATTTAAGGCGCGCGCTCCGCATAACCGGCAGGCAACGGTGCGCAGCGGAATTGCCAGTCCGCGTTGATGCGGTTTTTATGTTTCGGCCTTCGCTGCGCGACTCTGCTGTGTAGAGGTTAACCCATTTGTTGGATCCCCCTCCGACAGCATTTGACTCAGGACCTTACGCTCCTCAACTCCAGGCACAATACCGCTGATCTCTGCTTCAATCACGGTTGCACCATCTTCTTTGGTAATCGTGACGGATGCTTTGGCTCTTCCACTTTGATCTATAGCCGTGATTACCAAACTGCATGCGATCGTTTCACCGACATACACAGGTCCTTTGAATCGGAAATTCATGGCAGACGCCAACCATCCAATCTGCCCTCCAATTTCGGTAATCAAGCTTGCCGTTAGCAGCCCATGGCAAATCGGCGCTGGGAGATTCCGCGCTTCAGCAAAGCGAGCATCGAAATGAACTGGGTTATAGTCTCGCGATATCTCGGCGAAACGAATAATGTCATCATCTGTAAAGGTTCGTGAGGTTCTGAATGAGTCCCCTACTTGAAGGCCCTCGGCTGCCCGCTGTCTGAAGCCTGCCATTTCTAAGGCGCCCCTTTCGTGGTCGCGATTGAAGCATAACGGGTGCGAGATGAGCCGCACCCCCTTGAGCGCGGGAGGTGCAATTAATTGCATAAACCATCTTTGTCTGTCAAATGAAAACCATATTGGATGGTAAACCTGCCACAGGCAATGATTGAAGATGAAGGTCTTTGGATCGGATTCAAGCAGGCCGCGCTGCCATCCATCCGCTTATGCCGGCAGCGTCTCGTTGTACAAAAACTCCCGGTGGCGCTCCGTCCGGGCTTCGACGGCGCTGCCGGCACTGTCCGCATCGGCGTGAAGCCGGAAATGTCGATATTTACCGATTGCATGAGACCCGGGCATCGGCTATTTTGTCTGCGGAGCCATCATGCGTCTTTGGACACTGCATCCGAAATATCTGGACCGGGCGGGATTGGTCGCCCTCTGGCGGGAGGCGCTGCTGGCACAGTCCGTCCTCCTGGGGGAAACCCGCGGATACCGGAGCCACCCGCAACTGATCCGCTTCCGGAACCAGCCCGAACCGTTGGCGGCGATCGGGGCGTATCTGAAGGAGATCCTTTGCGAAGCGGTGAAACGCGGCTATCGTTTCAACCCTGCAAAGATCGCTCCCTGCCGCGGCGTCCCGGCGATCCCCGTCACGCGGGGGCAGCTCCTCTATGAGCGGGATCATCTGCTCGGGAAGCTCTCCGTCCGCGATGCCGCCGCCTGCCGCGTCCTGGCGGAGGCCGGTGAACCGGCCTCCCATCCGCTCTTCAGGATCCGCGAAGGAGCGGTGGAGAGCTGGGAGCGGCTGCCCGCGGCAACGGACCCTGCTGTCGAGGCTGCACGAAGGCGTCCACGGGACCCGGCGGGGCGGTAATCACGGAGCGGCAGCCGGCAGAACACCGCTCCATTTTTCTCCCAGCGCCCGCAGCAGCGCCAGCCGGAGCTGCTCCTCGTCGACCTCCCCGTCCCGGGAGGAGAGGGAGGCGATGGTTGTCCGGCCCGTCGCCCCGCCCTGCGCCAGGATCGAGGGAAGCAGCATTTGACCCATCCCGGAAACCATGCACCCCTGCGGTGCGATGTTCAGAATCAAATCGACCCCCTCGCGACATTTCAACACCGCCTCCCCGGTGAACGGCACCAACTCGCCGTAGGGCTTTCCCGTCGGGATGATCGGCTCCGCGGCGGCATACACCTCGCGCATGGGGTGAGGCATGCACACCCCGGCGGCGGCGTAGAGAGGGCGGGCGAGCAGATTCCTCAACCGGCCGATGGTCCGCTCGGTATCCCGGACGATCCGCTGCTGGTCCGCTTTTTTCTTATCCACACGGCGCCGGTCCGTCGAAGAGCCGCCCCTCTCCCCTTCGAGATCGGCGATCCGCGCCCGCGCGTCGAGCAGCCGGGCAAAGAGAAGCGCCTCGAAGTAGCACCATGTCGGGGCCAGGGTCATCTCGAAGGCGCCGAAGCCGAGGTACCCGGTCAGCAGATGCAGAATTGTTTCGGCCTGGCTCGTCCGCATGTAGACCTCCCCGTCCAGATGGATGCGGATCGGTTGTGCGCCGTTTCCGCCGTCGCGCCCGGCAGGGACGACCCAGCGCCCGGCAAAGGAGCGAAAGAGCCGTCTCAGGCCGAAATTGTGCCAGAGGCCGTAACCGAAATATTTCGCCGGACCCGCGAGGGGGGGACAGCTTCGGGAGACGCCGGCTACCAGCCGCCGCGCGGCGGCTCCCGGAGGCGCCCCGAACTCGATCTGCCGGCCGATGGCCTCCTTCAGCTCCCGATAATCCTCCATCATCGCCCGGAACGACGCCGCATCGCGGCAGCCGGCGGCGGCCTTCAAAAGAAGGCTATGGTAGAGGCCGTGGACGACGAGCCCCTGATAACCGAGGATATGCGCCCAGGGCTCGAAGACCGCGAGGAAGTCGCCGTCGTCGGAGAGGGTGCTGGAAACGTTTTCCAAAAGCCGGATCTTCACGGTGCTCTCCGCGCCCCCCCCGGCCGGTCCGGGGATCTCCGGCCGGCCGAAGACGCGGAAGAAGGCCAGCTTGAAGACGTGGATGTACTGCCCCAGGCGGCAGGGTCCGTCCCCGCCGTTCATGAACAGGACGATCCGGTTCTTCCCGCGGCAGCTCGGATCGCCGGAGCGTTTCTTTGCGAGAAAATCCTCCACGGAGGCGAGCATGTCCGCAAAGACGGCCGCCAGCGGGACGCAGACCGCATCCCCCACGTACTGCCGGCCCGTCCGCCCCTTCCGTTCGAGATCGTAGGTATCGTCCGCGTAATTGTCGACGGCGGCGATCCCCAGCGAACGGATCAGCGCCGTCAGGACGCGGTTGTCTCCCATCGTGGGGAAATAGACGACGTCGGTCGCCGGGTTGAGGCCGTCGAGGTTGAACCCGGTCAGGACCTCCATCTGCAGTCGTCCGGCCGCGGGCGCCTCCGGCGAGTTCTCCCGCTCTTCGAGACGGCGCAGGTGGGTGCTGATCCGGTTCTCCAGGTGGGCGAGCTCCGCAATGGTCCCGTCCGATTGGATCCATATCGACGGGACCGGCCGGGAGACCTCCTGCAAAAGCGGGGTTGTAACACTGTCGGGACCGCACCGGAAGGTCGTCAGGACGGCATGGCTGAGACGGGACGCCCCCTGGCCCTTCTCCAGACGCCGAACGGCCTCCTTGAGCCGGGGATGGCCGACCAGTTCATGGAGCCGCCCCTGGACGATCGCATCGACCTTGGTCAGGACATCATGGGCGGTCTTCCAGTAAACATGCGAAAACCGGACCTCCAGCGCTGTGTCGAAAGCATAGGAAGGCAGCGGCATGATCCCTTTGTCCTTCAGCATTTTGCTGATGTGCTGATCGTAGATGCCCGGGGTAAGCACATATTCCCGGCCGCAGACGACGGTGACGGGGTTCCCCCCTGCCGCTGCACGCTCCAGATAGCCGGCGGCCAGTTCCGCCTTCCCTTCCTCCAGCGTTCTTGCAGCTTCCACGGCATGCCGCCAGGCGTCGCGAAACCGGGCGAGGTCGATCCGCAGATCGCAGGCGGCGAAGACCTCCGTGAACGACCGGTAAAGCTGGCGCGTCAGAGCGGACTCGTCCATCTCTCCCAGGTTCGCCGGGGCCACCAGGAGCCGCGCCGACCGATGGGCGAGCCGGGCGAACTGGACGGCCGCCCAGATCCCTCCCTGATTGGTCGTACAGGTCCTCCCCAAGCTTGCCCCCTGTGCGGGCAGATAGTCGATCTGCGGCAGGAAGATCAGGCCGTGGGGTTCCGCGGCCAGACGGATGCACTGGCCGGTCGCGCCGATCAAGGGGGCGCAGGTGTCCATCTCGAAGAAACCCTGGGCCGCCCGGACATCCTCCTCCCGCACCGTGTCGACATGGACGGGAAGCCCAAGCGCTTCGAAGCATGCCGCGAAAAGATAGGCCTGCTGCGACAGCGCAAAGCAGCGGGGGATCACCAGCCGGTCGGGACGCTCCGAACGGGGATGCCGGGCGTCGATCCATTGCCAGATTTCCCGGTAGGCGTCGGGGATCTCCGGCCGTCCGGGGTTTTTCGCCGCCGGCCGCTCGTTGACGGAGGTACAGCCGCCGATGGTCAACCTGAGCGGAGGATCGATCCGCCGGGACGCGATGGCCGTGCGGGTGCAGCGCATCCGCTCGTTGCCGCAGACGCGGCCGGGACAGGAGATCAGCTTCCGTTCGTAGGGCCAGCCGGTGAAACGCTCCCAGGAACACGCCTCAGGGAGGATCGGGTCTCCGAGCCGGGCACGGCCGAGCAGGCCGTAACAGGCGCGGTGGCCCGGATGCGGAGGGATGAGGCCGTAAACAGGCCCGTGGCCGTCTGCCTCCAGACGGTGGATGGTGGCCAGCGCCAGCGGATCGCTCTTCATCGTCTGGCCGTGCAGCAGCACGACCGGATTTGGCGGGATCGTCACCTGCTGCCAGAGCGTCCGGGCCATGTTCTCCACGATGGCATAGCAGCAGGAGGCGAGGATTTCGGCGGCGGGCACCCCCCGGGCCTGCATCCGCCGGGCCTCTTCCATCAGAAACACCGCGCAGGTAGCGTTGATCCTCCAGGCCCGTCCGGCCTCGCCCGCCATCCGGTATGCCTCTTCAACGTCCGGGATGTCGAGCAGGTCCCGCAGGATATCCATGAGGCTCCCCGTGCCGGCCGAACATTTGCAGTTCATCGCATTTTCGAACAGGGCCTGCCGCCGCAAGGAAATCACGGAGATCTTCGTGTCTTCGCCGCCGATGTCCACGAGGAGGCCGAAATCCCCGTTGACGGGCGAGCGGCCCCGCTGTTTCAGATCGCCCAGGTGCTCCCGGAGAAGCTCGAGGGAGCCCAGAACGTGGGCCTCGTTTTCGACCAGCGTAAAGATACGGTCGCCGAGGTGGGGATAGACGGCCTGGAGGATCTTCGAGATCTGATAGCGGCCGCTCCCGGTAAGACCCCAATGCTGCACCGGCAGCCCCTTCACGCCCGCTTCTTCGAGGATGCCGATGAGGCCGCGAACCGTCTGCAGCGCGTCGCCCTTGTTGGGTATGCAGTTTCGGTAGAGGATCTCCCCGCTTGCGGCTTCGGCGATGGCCATCTTGGCCATGCTGGAGCCGATATCCAGCGCGATGTCGACCGGCCGCCCGATCAGGGAAGGAATATCGGGAAGATTCCGTTCCTCTTCGCCCAGCCTTACGAACCGATCCCCTGCGGCAAGACGCTCCCGGATCTCCCGGCAGGACGGCAGCGGCGCATCCGCCGTTTTTCCGCGGAGAAGCCCGACCGGCTCCGGCACGGAGCCCGCCCCGTCCGACAGGTCCGCGGCCAAGGCCTCCATGCCTTTCATCAACAGAGAAAGGTCCTCGTCGTAGCGGATATCCCGGATGCCCCGGGCGCGCAGGTTGTCTTCGGCGCACTCCCGCATGAATCGCCAGCGGAAGACGCCCCCCGTCAGATAGACGCGGTCGATCCCGGCGGGCACCCGGCTGCAGGGTTTCATCACCTCCGATTTCATCGTGACCGCCAGGGCGTGATCGATGGGTATCCCCTGGTTCTTGTCCGAAACCGTCGCGGAGACGGAAAAGACGCCGCAACGCTCCGTCCGGACCGGCAAAGCCGCAAGCAGCGGAGCGCCCCGCTCGCCAAGGTAGCCGTCGAGGAGATGATCCGCCTCTTCAGGCTTGATGGCCAGTTTTTCGAGGATCCGGCGGAGGTTGACCCCCGATCCGGCGCCGCAGGTGGGGTTCCCGGCAATCCCCCCCTGCGTTTTTTGTCCGTTTCGCGCGGCGGTGACGACGCAGTACCCCGATGCGGAAAAATCGATGATCGCCACGGATTCGGCGGTTGTCTCTCCGGACGCCTGGCCGTCCAGCAGCAGCCGGGCCGCCCTTTGGAGCGCCGCTTCGGAGAGGATCCGCGTTCCGCCGCCCAGGGCCGCGGAGGCTTCCGCGGAGAGTTTTCCCGTCAGAAAGATCTCCGGAGCCGCTTCACCGCCCGCCGCCGGGTCGGTCAGAAGGGCGATTTCCGCATTCAGAAGGGGCTTCAATTTTCCGTGGTGGGCGCAATGGAGTTCGCGCAGCACCCGGCCGTCGGTTCCCAGGGAGCGGACATGGATATTCTCAATGCCGGCATCGACCAGGAAGGAGGAGATTTGCTTCATGACGTTAGAAGTTCTCGGCCAGGATCTCATAGTAACACTGCGGATGCTGGCAGGCCGGACATTCCTTCGGGGCCTTCGTCCCCTCGAAGATGTAGCCGCAGTTGGTGCAGTGCCACTTCACAGGCACGTCCCTTTTGAAAACCTGCTTTTTCGTCATGTTCTCGATCAGCTTCCGATAGCGCGCCTCATGGAATTTCTCCACCTTGGCGATGTGATTGAAGGAAGCGGCTGCCTCGGGGAAACCCTCCGCCTTGGCTATCTTCGCAAAGTCCGCGTAGAGCGTCGTCCATTCCATCTGCTCGCCGGCCGCGGCGGCCTCCAGGTTCTCCTTCGTCGTCCCGATCATGCCCGCGGGATAGCCGGCGGTGATCTCCACATCGCCCCCCTGGAGGTGCTTGAAGAACACCTTCGCGTGCTCCTTCTCGTTTTCCGCGGTCTCGGTAAAAATGTTGGCTATCTGAACGTAACCTTCCTTCCGGGCCGCGCTGGCGAAATAGGTGTAACGATTCCTTGCCTGGGACTCCCCGGCGAAGGACGCCAGCAGATTCTTCTCCGTCTGCGATCCCTTGAATGCCTTTGCCATGTTCCGTCTACCTCCTCGTTAAGATTTGATTTTCAGTTCAAGCTCCAATCCGTTGTGGCATCTCCACAGCGGCACGATACCGATAAAGCCCGGCCTCATACAAAATACCCTTCCGCCGGAAGAGGGATCATCGCGTCCGGTGGACGCGGTCGATGATGGGCCTCCCCGGTTCTTCCGATCCGGACGCATACCGCTGCTCCCCCGCCGCCGCGATGACCTTATGTGGAGCCTACTCTACCGGGGAAACAGCGGTCTGTCAATTTCAATCCTGGTCCATCCTCCATCCGGCAAACCTGAGCATCACGAACAACGAGAAAAAACGGTCTATCCATTTCAATCCCGGTCCGTTCGGTCCTGCCTGCCGGTCGGAGGCAACGACCGGTCATTCGCGCAGCAGCGGGCAAATCGATGGTTTTACCGACCGCGCCGGAAAACTCGGGCAACTTCGCGGTTGACGCCGTCCGGCATTTGTCTTAAAGGAGGTTCGGACGAAGGAGAGGAAGCGATGAAATATGTAGGCGCCCATGTGAGCACCGCGGGAGGTGTCGGAAATGCGCCGCTGAATGCGGCGGAAATCGGAGGGAAGGCCTTTGCGCTTTTCACGAAGAACCAGCGGCAGTGGCAGGCGAAACCTCTCTCTGTAGAGGAGATCGAGTCCTTCCGGACGAATTGCGCCGGAAATGGGTACGGCCCGGTGCAGATCCTCGCCCATGACAGCTACCTGATCAACCTCGGCCACCCGGACCCGGAGAACCTCGCAAAATCCCGCGCATCGTTCCTCACGGAAATGCGTCGCTGCGCCGCGCTCGGGATCCGGCTTCTCAATTTCCATCCCGGGAGCCATCTGCGTCTCTCTTCCGAAGAGGAGGCCCTCGCCCGGATTGCCGAATCGATCGACATCGCCCTCGCCGAAACCGAAGGGGTGACCGCCGTCATCGAAAACACGGCGGGCCAGGGGAGCAACCTCGGCTACCGCTTCGAGCAGCTCGTCTATATCATGGAACGCGTCCGGGCACGGGACCGGGTGGGCATCTGCCTCGACACCGCCCACACCTTCGCCGCAGGCTATGACCTCCGGACGCCCGAGGTCTTTGACCGGACGGTCGCGGCGTTCGACCGGATCGTCGGTTTCCCGTATCTCCGCGGGGTCCACATGAACGATTCGAAATCGGAGTTTGCAAGCCGCGTGGACCGCCATGCACCCATCGGGAAGGGAAAACTGGGGTTGGAGCCTTTCCGTCTGATCATGAATGACGCCCGTTTCGACGGCATCCCGCTGATTCTGGAGACCCCGGAAAGCGAACGGTGGGCCGAGGAGATCAGGCTTCTCTACGCGCTGGCCGAGACGTCTGCGCCATGATGCGGTGAAAACAACTCTTTGAACCGCTCACTTCATTCAACCACCGGCGTCGGGGCATGCGTCGATCCGGCCGTGTGAAACCGACCCCTTGAACCGTTTATCTCATTCAGAGATTCGGTTTCGGCCGCCGCTCTTGGCCCGGCAGAGCGCCCGATCCGCTTCGGCAAGCAGCTCTTCTCCCGTCTCCCCCGCTTTCAGCGCCGCCAGACCGATCGAGATCGTCGGATGGGGGATGGAACTCCCGCTCGGCGTAACGGGTATCGCATCCATGACCCCCCGGTGGAGACGTTCGCCAATCGTGACCGCCTTCCCGATCTCCACGTCCGGCAGGATGACCACAAACTCGTCAACGCCGTAGCGGGCGATAATCTCGGTCGGACGCAGATGATCCGAGAGCGTATGCGCCACCGCATAGAGCACATGCTCTCCATAGGCGTGTCCGTAATGTTCCGTGAAGGACTTGAAGTGATCGATGTCGATCATGATCAGCGAAAGGGGCAGGCCGCCCGTGATCGATCGCTGAACCTGCCGATCGAGGACCTTTTCCATCCAGAAGCGGTTGTGAAGACCGGTGAGGGCATCCACCGTACCACTATGGCAATAGTCCTCGTGCGGCTCCTTGCTTTCGGAGATCACCGCATCGGCCTGTCTAAGACGCGTCGAAAGACCGACCAGAAGATTGCAGGCGGCGGCGTGGGAATAGTGAATCAGGGACCAGAGGAGCTCCTCATCCATCGCGAGCAGCCGGACCGGTTCCGCTGCCACGACGAAGGCCGATGTCGGCTGATGGTCGATCACCGACATCTCTCCAACGCTCTCGCCGGGACCGAGGGTCGCCGTTGGTTCGCTCTGTAGAGAAGCGAGATGGACGCGGACATGGCCTTCGAGCAGGAAATAAATGGTCCGGTTCTGCTGTCCGGCGGCGATGAGCACCTCCCCTGCTGTCAGAGACCGAATGGTGCAGGCATCGAGAATCCCCTTGATCGATTCAAGGTCCACCTTCTGAAAAAGCCGGATCTGTTTCAGGTCCTCTTCCCTGAATGTCTCCATCGTATCCCCTCCTTTTTTCAGATCCACCGGCTCTCCAGCGGGCAACGGATGCTGCCGGCAATCTAAATGAAAATGCCCTTTCCTGTCAAGATATTGCTCGTTCGGTGCAGCCGAGGGGAACCAATGTGAGGGGATCGAAGGCAAAGGCGACAAAGCGGCCGTCGTGGCTGATGCTGACCTCTGCGGCAAGCGGGACGCCACGGAGAAGGATGTGCGGAGTGCCGGGACCGGCCTGGTTTTTGACGACGGAGAGGTCGCCTACCGGACAATCGAGACGGCGCGCGATCTCCCCGAGGAGCGCCCTCCGGACGAAGGCCGAGGGATCTGCTGTCCCCTTCGGCTCTTCCAGCCGTTTGACGCGATGGCAGAGCCTGTGCAGCGCCTCCGCCGATACGGCCGCCAGCGCATGAACCCAGTCCGGCGACAGGGCCACTTCGAGAACAAGCTCTCCCCGCGGGGTGATCACCTTCCCGGCCAGTTGGACGATCTCCTGCGTCGCATCGTCCGCATCAAGAACCACCGGGTATCGCCGGGGAATCGAACAGACCGCCGGATCGACGCGGCTGACCGCCTTGTAGGCCGCCTCTTTCGCCGCCCAAAGCGACCAGAGGAACCGACCGGGAGACCGGGCCGAGGCGATCCGCTCCCGCTCCCCGGCCGTGAAGACTCGGCCGAGGAAGCGATCATCGCTGCTTTTCCCTATATTTTCCGGATCTTTCAGATCGACGAGGTCGTTACCCACGCCCGGCAAAGTATTCATCCTCCATGCCGGCCAGCCGTTCGATGATCCGCCTCGCATACTCGCGCTGGCGTCTCAATCCCCCGCCCTCCACAACGCCGGGATCGAACACCTCCGCGGTCATCGTGAAGCGCTCTCCACGGCAGGGCATCATCCCGTATTTCTCCTGGTTGTCGCCCCGGATATAGACGAGCATCACCCGGCAGTCGCTCTTCTCATCGAGAAAACGGCCGACGCCATAAGAGAAGTTCTCCTGGTTGATCCGCGCCGTCCGAGACCGCCCCCCCTCCGGAAAAATCATCAGCCCCTGCCCCCAATCCATAACCCGGCCGCACTTTTCGAGGAGCCGCTGGAGCTCTTCGCGGCTGCCGCCCCGGTCGACGGGGAGGCACTTGGCCAGATAGCAAAGCAGCGCGAGGAATGGGTTCCTCTGAAAATTCTTCCGCTCCGGCAGGTTCCAGAGAACCCGCCGGAAATGGAGGATATGGTCTGCAAGCGAAAACATCGCATAGTCGATCACGAGTGAATCGATCATGGTCAGGTGGTTCGGACAGACAATCCAAGGCCCCCCGTATTCGCGGTACATCCGTTTGACTTCACCCCGGATTCGCTTCAGGTCGCGGATGCGATAGCCCATCAGGCGAACGAAGAGGAAGCAAAGCGGCGCCGTCAAAACGACCGCGACGCGTCCCAGAACGTACTGCAAACCGAGGAGAAGACGATCCCGTCTTTCCATGTCTAACTTTACGCCGCCTTCTGCTGGATCAGCATTACGGCATCCCCGATCGTCGCGATCCGATCGGCCTCGTCATCGTCGATCGAGGTTCCGAACACGTCCTCGCACTTGATGATGATATCCACCAGCCGCGCCGAATTAACCTTCAGGTCTTTGAGGATATGGGTTTCCTGCGTCGCCTTCTCCAGCAGCGTTGTGTCCTTGACGTATCCCCGCAGGATGTCGATAACCTTCAGTGTAATCTGTTCTACGCTCATTTTCTTTCCTCCTTGCTTTCGTTTGTTTAAAAAATTCTGTTTTAAGATTCCCATTTTCTGAAAATCAGGCAACTGTTTACATCGCCGAAGCCGAAACCGGCCTTGGCCACAACCTTGAGTTCCGGACATGCCACCGCCACGTGCGGGATCTTCCTTTCATAGGGGACGATCTCCGGGTGGAGATCCTCGCAATTCAGCGACGGGTGGATGAATCCGTCCCGGAGCTGCAGTACGACGGCCACGCATTCGATGGCGCCGGCCGCCCCCAGGCAGTGTCCGATCATCGACTTGGTCGAGTTGATCCAGGGAAAATCCTCCGGACCCCGCTCCAGGGCGGCCGACCAGTTTTTCACCTCCACCGGATCGGCATAGGTTGCCGTCAGATGGCCGTTGATCGCATCGATCTCGTAAGGTTTAACCCCCGCGTCGGCAAGGGCCCCGCGGACACAGCGCCTCACCCCCTGCGGGTTCGGCGCGGTGATGGTTCCCCCCATCCGGTGGCCGCCGCAGTTGACCATTCCACCCAGCACTTCGGCGTAGATCCGCGCCCCCCGCTCCACAGCCG
>CAYSSF010000049.1:0-945 GCA_964433455.1 uncultured Syntrophaceae bacterium | reverse complement strand
CTTCCAGCATCAGGAACGCCCCGCCTGCACCGGGGACAAAACCGGCGGCGCTTGCGCTCATCGGCCGGGAGGCCTCTTCCGGGCGGTCGTTGAACTTCCGGCAGATCACCCGCATCGCATCGAAACCGGCCCAGATGTAGGGCGATGCCCCCTCCGAACCGCCTGCCAGCATCCGGGTGGCCAGCCCGAGCCGGATGCGCGCCACCGCCTCGATGACCGCCTCATTTCCGGTACTGCAGGCCGAGGAGTTCGAAGTCACCTGGTTTCCCAGGGCCAACAACCCCGCGATCCGGGCACTGGTTCCACTGTTCATCACCTGCTCGACGATCCGGCTTCCCATTCGCCGGACCTTCCCTTCGTTCACCATCGGAACCACCGTCCGGGCGATCGTATCCATTCCGCCGATTCCCGATCCGGCGATCACCCCGGTTTCCCAGTCCACGCGGTCATCTTCGGCCTCGGGCACCGCAAGACCGGCATCGGTCCAGGCGTCCACGGCCGCCACGGAGGCATAGCCGATGTTGTCATTGAGCGACAGCAGCTTTTCACGATCGAAATAACGCTGTCGGATCTCTTCGAATCCCTGCGGAACACCCCCGACCTGGCAGGCGAAGTTCAACTGTTCCAATTCCGGGATGTGGCGGATGCCTGAGCGCCCGGCCCGAAGGGCCTCCGCGAATCGATCCAGTCCATGGCCGTTCGGCGCCACGACCCCCATCCCGGTAACGACCACCCTGCGTCTCATAAACTTTCCTCCTGAAGCGCCCCGTTCTCCTCACCAGGCGGCGCGTGACCCCGTCCGTTCTCTCCGGTGAACTTATCCCGTGGAACCCCTTTCCCCGCGAGGGTGCCCGAGCAGACCTCATCACCATTCGGTCTCGTCATCACGCAGTCGACCTTGAGCTGATTTCCGCGGAAATAGACTTTCCTGCCCGTCACCACGAC
>CAYSSF010000048.1:0-20468 GCA_964433455.1 uncultured Syntrophaceae bacterium | reverse complement strand
GGCGTGACATTTATCTGGGATTTGTAGGTCGGGACCTTTGAAAAACGCTCCTTCTTTGTCATTCCCGCGAAAGTGGGAATCCAGAAGATCTGGAAAACACAGGATTCCTGCGTCCGCAGGAATGACAGATTACCAAGTTTCGGGAGAAATTCAAAGGTCTCAAGTCGGGATTGGCGGGCGGGTAATTCAAATCGGATTGGAGTGATATGAAGAAATTGCGTGTGGGCGTAATTCTGGGGGGGATGTCGTCGGAGCGGGAGGTTTCTTTGAACAGCGGACGGAACGTTCACGACAACCTGGACCGGGAGGCCTTCGAACCCGTCCCGATCTTCATGGATGGAGAGGGACGGCTCTGGATCCTCTCCTGGCAGCTCATCTCACAGAACACGACGACGGACATCGCCGAACGTCTCGAAAAAGAGGCGCGCCGCATCCCCTACGAGGATCTCAGGGAGGAGATCGACTTCGCCTTCATCTCCCTCCACGGAAAGTACGGGGAGGACGGCTGCCTTCAGGGGCTCCTCGAACTCCTCGGAATCCCCTACACCGGCCCCGGGGTGCTCGCCTCCGCCCTCGGTATGGACAAGCACATCCAGCAGATGATTCTCCGGGCTGAAGGGATCGGCGTTCCCGAGAGCCGTCTCATCACGGAGGAGGCGTGGCGAAACGATCGGGACGGGGTTGTTCAAACCCTCCGCGACGGTTTCGGATTCCCGATCTTCACGAAGCCCCCCCGCGAGGGATCGAGCATCGGCGTGACACTGGTCCGTGACGAGGCGTCTCTCGTCCGCGGCGTCGAAGAGGCGCTGAAATGGGACCGGGCGGTCCTCGTCGAGGAGGCCCTCGACGGGCTGGAATTCTCCTCGATCATCCTGGAGGAAGGTGGAGAACCCCATGCGCTGGAGGTCACGGAGATCACGCCGCAGAGCGACTATTTCACCTATGACGACAAATACATGCCCGGACGCTGCCGGAAGTTCACGCCGCCCAAAAACATCGCACCGGACATCGTGGAGGCGATCAAGTCGGAAGCGATCCGAGCCTTCCGGGCGCTGGGTTTCCGCTCCTATGCCCGGATCGACGGCTTCTACCTCAAGGATGGCCGAATCCTCATCACCGATCCGAACACCTCCTCCGGGATGGCGCCATCGTCGTTTTTCTTCGAACAGGCCGCCTGCGCCGGGATGCTCCCCGGGATGATCATCAGTCGTCTGATCGAAAACGCCCTCGTCATCCACCGGGAGAAAAACGGGCCGCTGTAGCATCATAGGGGACTGAGTGCTGAGTAAAAACAAATTAGTTTTCGGGTTTCTTAGGGATGATCCGTCTTTGCGCACTTTCTTTTACTCAGCCCTCAGCACTTTCTTTTCCATGCCCATGCTCCGTCAGGAACGGTTCGAAGTGGTACCACTCGTACGGATGGGCGCGGACCGTCTCGGCAAGGAGATCCGCATAGGCTTGGGCCGCCTCCTCGATAACCAGATTCCGCTCTCCCCTGGGCGCCTTGGCGATATCGATGGGCGGCTTCGCGATGAGATGATACCTTCCCTTTCCGGTGCGGTAGCCGAAAAAGATCAAAAGCGGCGCCCCGGACAGCATCGCCAGCAGGTAGGGGATCTCGGGGATCCGCGCCTCGCCGCCGGCAAACCGGACCGTGACGGCCCGCTGCTCCCGGCCCCACAGCCGGTCCCCCGTCAGGGAAACCAGCCCCCCCTCCCGCAGGAAATTCAGCCCCTCCAGGATGTCCGTGGCCGACCCCCCGTTCTCCGGAACGGAAACGATGCGGATTCCGCTCTCTTCGACGCTCCTCTTCTGACGCCGTTCGATCTGCTCCCGGTGCTTCGCCCCGAGGTAGAGCAGCAGCTTCATGGACGGATGGTTCCGGCCCCGATGCTGGAGAAGCCGGGCCGCGATCTCCCAGCTTCCCACATGGGACATCAGGATGATGCCTCCCCGGCCGCTTTCCGCGGCCGCGAAGATATGCTCCAACCCTTCGGTCGTCATCACGAGGTCATCGCCCTCCTCCATGCGGAACCGATCGAGAAAGACGTGGACGAAATGGTGATACTGCCTCCAGGCGCACCAAAGCGCATGGCGGCGCCCCCGGTCCGGGAAGAGTCGGCGGTAGAAGCGGAAGCTGACGGCAACGCGGCGGGGGAACAACAGGAAATACCCCGTCGCCACATGCCAGGCGATCAGCAGAAAGATCCAGTTCCCAAATCTCTTCGCCAGAACGACGAGGGAGCGATAGACAAAATCCTTCATGGTTCAATTCCCTCCGCCGGGCGGAAAGTGGCGCGGTCGGCAATAAACCACCACTCCTCCCCCTTCGGCGTGTCCTGCTCGATCGCGACGATCGCAAAGCCGGCCGCGACGATCCTCTTCTCGAGGAAGGATTGCGTACCGTAGTGGGGCTGCCGATGGTGGAGCCTCAGACGGAATTCCTCGATGCGCCGCATCCAGGGCCGGGGCGGATCCGCGGGGATCGTGGCCCGGATGACGAGCCGGCCGCCGGGGATGAGCTTTTCGTGCAGGAGGCGGAGCGTCTCGTTTAACGCCGCATCGTCCAGCATGTGGATGACGTCGAGGATCAGGGCTGCGTCGGCGCCCTCCGGCAAATCGGAAAGGTCGGGCGCCCGGCCCGTCCGGACGTCGCCCCGCGGCCCGAGCGCGGACCGCGCCACGCGCACCCGTTCCTCATCCGGATCGAGACCGCAGACCGTGGCAGTGGGAAAGAGTTCCAGCAGCCAGACGGATGGAACGCCGTAACCGCACCCGATATCCAGGATGCGGCGGGGGTTCTTCATGAAGGCCGCCAGACGGGGAAACATCGGATCGAAGCGCATCTTGCAGCGTGAAAAAAACCGGGGGTAGGCGGCGATATGTCGATATCGCAGCCGGACCCGTTCATTGTGCCGCGCCGATCCGGGGGTGATCTGCTCCGCCGGCAGCGAAACCGGAACCAGGACCCGCCTCACCAGCGGGGGAACGATCAGGAAGGCCGCCAGAAACGAGTAGGCGATCCCCAGCAGCGACGTCAGACCGATGCTCTTCAAGACCGCGTGCGAGGCGCCGGCCAGAACGCCGAATCCGATCAGCGTCGTTGCCGCGGCCAGGAACATCGCCTGGCGGATCAACCCCATGAAAGGGTGACGCTCGTCCAGATACCGTTGATAGGAGCAGACGTAATAGATGCCGTAGTCGATTCCCATCGCCATGATCACAATCCAGAGCATGATTCCGGGGATGTCTATCGGATGGCCCAGGAGCTTCAATGTCCCGAGTGTGCTGACAAGGGCAAAAACGACCGGCGCCAGTACGATCAGGGAGAGGCGCCAGTCCAGAAAGAAGAGAAAAATGACCAGGATGATCCCGAAGCCCGTGATGAGGGCGATCTCGGTAAAGATCGAAACAAGGACCTCCCCGAGCCGCCGGACGAAGAGGCCCGCATCGAAGATGCTGACAAGGTTCGTCGCCGCATACCGCACGAAGAACGGTTCCGCATCATAGGCCGGACCCGGCGTCACCATGGACACCTGCACCCGGCCGGCGTTCTCCGCCGCGATGCCGAGAAAACCGGCGAACTTCTCCGGGATCGCCGCGACAACGGGCGGGGTCTCGGACAGGGAGCGCATGAAGACCCCGAACGCATCGGGGGCGAACCCCATCTCCCGCGCCGCCAGTTCGATTTCCCGCCGGAACTCCGCCACGCGGGCGGGAGTCCAGAAAGCCCTCCACTCCTCCATATGACGTTGCGCCAGCGCCTCCCCCGGAAAGAGGTCGGAAATGACGAAGGCCGCCTCGACGCTTCCCCGTTTGATGTCGTCCCGGATCATCCCGGCCAGGCGATCGCTTTTGACCTGGAGATCCGCCAGACTTCTCCCCTCGATCATCAGGTAAACCCGGCTCGCCAGATCCCCCCAGACCCGCTGGATTCTCTTTTCCGCGGCAACCGTCTCTTCGCTCAGCGAATTCATCGCGTTGATATCCACCTGAAAAACGGGACGGGCGAAGCAGAGCATGACGCCGAAGAAAAGCGCAACGGCGACCAGTTTCGGCTTTTCCCCCGACAGCGCAACCCGGTCCAGAATGCGGCCGAGCCACGGGTCGCGGCTTTTCAGGGCCGGCGGCATGACCGGAAAGAACCGGGGAAAAACCCAGTGGACAAATCCAAAGGCAAAGGCGACCCCCAGGGCCGCAAAAACGCCGACCTGCGCCAGGACATCGAACTGGCTCAAGAGCAGCAGCAGAAAGCCGCCGATCGTCGTCAGCGCGGCCTGGAACTCCGCCGCCCTGACCTCGCGGGCGGCCCGGCGTCCCGAAACCTCACAGGGCCGGTCGAGAAACAGCAGATAGGTGATCCCCATATCCACCGTGAAGGCCATGATCGCCCCGCCGAAAGCGACCGCCAGTATGGAGAGGGAGGGAAAGAGGAACGAGCAGACCAGCAGCGCGAAAATCGCGCCGGCCGCCGATGGAAGCAGGGCCAGAAGCCCGATCAGAGGCCGCGGAAAGGTAACGATCAGCAGGAAGGCGATCCCGAGCGTCGTCAGCACGATTGCGGTTCTCATGTCCCGCCGGGCAGCAGTCTCGTTGTCCAGCGCGGCCCGATAGGCGCCCACCGGCGTCAGCGTGAAGCCGATCCCGCGTGATCGGTACTGCGCATCGAGCTTCTCCGCCAGATCATCGACGAGGGGGGGGATGGCCCGTGCGTAGGTCGCATCCGTCGCGGAACCTTTGAGTTCCGCCATGACGAGCAGATGTCCCCCGTCCCGGGAGATCAGCTTCCCCCGGTAGAGCTGGGCGTCCCGGCTCGGAAGGAGTTGGGACATCCGGGAGAGGACCAGGTTCCGGAGGCCCAGCGGGTCGCGGGCGATCAGGTCGGCCTGGCCGATTCCTTCAAGCCCCTGCACGACCTTGAGATTCTCCGCCAGGATCCGGCGCATCTCGCCCGGGGCGAGAAGCGGCGCGACCTGCGCTTCCAGTTGCGGCCCGTCGAAAAGCAGCGGGAGATGGCCGACGGCATGGTCTGCGAGTTCCGGGAAGAGCGCCTCCATCTGCTGCATCCCCACCTGCCGGAACAGACCGCTTTCGCGAAGCCCCGCCTCGATCATATCGGCGCCGGCCGCCAGCGCATCCCGGTCCCCTCCCCGGATCGCGACATCGATGATCAGCCGGTCCTGGGCGGGAAGATGGCGGATGACCCGGTGGGCATCCGCCAGGACGGGATCGTGCCTCGGGAGCGATGCCAGGATGTCCGTTTCGATCCGCACGCCGCCCAGGGATTCGTACAGCAGGAGGCCCCCAAGGAGTGCCGCGACGGCAACCATCAGGGACCAGCGAAATCGGTAGCGTTTAACCATTCGGAACAAGGGGAAGGGGCCCCTATTTTCGTTATCCACCCGTCCCCCTGATACACCTCATGATCCGCAGAAAGATCAGTTGGGTAAACGTCCCTGAATTTCTACAGAAATCGACAAAGGGACGAAAATGGGAAATTCTTTTCATGCCGGGCGTATAGGAAACGCGCACCGGCGCCTCGATGACGGGAATCCCCGCCCACCCGGCCCGGACGAGAATTTCCACCTCGAACTGGAAACGCCGGGCCCGAACCCCGAGACGCGCCGCCTCCGGCAGCGGATAGATGCGCATCCCACTCTGGGTGTCGGAGAGATCCGGCCCGCCGGCGCACCGGACCCAGAAGTTGGAGAATTTCCGCCCGAAGCGGCTCGTCCAGGGGACATCCTCCCCGACCATCCCCTCCCGCCGGCCGATGACGATGGGCCTCTGCCCCCTGGGGATCGCCCGGATCAGGCCCGGTACGTCCGCAGGGTCGTGCTGGCCGTCGGCATCCAGCGTGACGGCCCAGTCCGCCTCTTCCGCGAGGGCTGCAAAACCGGTCAGAAGGGCCGCCCCCTTGCCGCGGTTCTCGTCGTGGCGGATCACCGTGATCCCCCCGATCGCCTCCAACCGCTCCGCCGTACCATCCGTCATCGACGACCCGGATCTGCAGCCCCAGCCGGCGGGCGCGCTCGATCACCGGCCCGATCCCGCCGGCGTGGTTGTAGACCGGGATCAGGATCGCAAAACGGCCGTCCGGCGTCATCCGGATTTCCCCGCATTTGCGGACAGAAAGGCCACGGCCCAGGTTCCCGGCCCCATGTGCGCCCCGGAGGTGAGGGACATGGGTTGGAGAATGATCTCCGCCTCCGGCCATCGCCGCGCGATTTCCGGCTGTACCTTTTTTATCACCCATTCGCGGTTGTCGGTATACTCGATCATGATCAAGGCGCGCCCGTCCCGTTCCAAGCCGACCGCCGGCTTCCGACCTGTTCGCCGTCCGGCCTCGCTTGCGCCGTCGCAATCGCCTTCACCCAGCGCGGCGGCAAGCTTCTCCAAGGCGAACTTCAACTGTTCGGTCCGGTTCCGGACGACCCCCACCTTCCGGGCCCCGTCGGGAAGAGGGCTGATTACGGGCTTCATATGAAGCATGTCGCCGAAGAATGCACTGGTCCGGGAAAGCCGCCCGCCGGCTGCCAGATAACGGAGCGTGTCCAGAAACACGTATTCCTGACAGCGCGCCGCACCCTCGCGGGCAAAGCGGATCACCGTCTCTTCATCCCGTGTCTTTCGTGCGAAACGGGCCGTGGCCAGCGCCAGAAGTCCCAGACGTCCCGACGCCGCCCCGCTGTCGACGATCGTGAAGCGCCCCTCCCGGTCGTGCCGTTGCTGCCACGCCACCGCCTCCGCGCAGTTCCCCGTGAAGGCGGAACCGACGCAGAGGTAGAGGACCCGGGGATGGCGGTCCAGAACGCTCCGGTAATGCTGATGGCGCTCGAAGACGGAGGCCTGCGCGGTGGAAACCTTGACGCCCCTGCGCATCGCCTCATAGAGATCATCGGGAACGAAATGGGTTTCGGGGAGGGATCTCTCCCCCGCGGTGATGTAGCTCTCCAACAGGGTCATCCCCAGTTCCGCCGCGATCTCGCGGCTGATGGAACCGGCGGCGTCCGTCATGACATGCACGCACTGCTCGACCGACAGCCTGCGGGAACGGACCTGGGCCTCCAGATCGTCGGAGCACCATCGAACCACCTGTCCAATGGCGGCAAGATCGCTCCTTGCCTTTTCACCGTCGCGGGCGTGGAGATGGACCTTCAAATAATCCCCATCCCGGAGGACGACGACGCTTTCCCCCACGGCGGAAAGTCCCCGGATGGCCTCCCCGGCTTCGCCTTCGACCCGGAGCACCGTATCCACGCAGCAACCCGCCTCCGCATTCTCTGCAAAGGCCGGAGAGATCTTTAGATAACCCTTGAAAATCTCCGTGATGGGCCTGAATCCGTCGCTCTCTCCCGCAAGGACGCTGAAAAAACCGTCCAGGAAGATGAAGGCGCCCAGCGCGCCGGCATCGACGACGCCGGCCGCTTTGAGCCTCGGCAGCAGTTCCGGCGTGGAAAGGACCGCCTGTTCGAGTTTTTGGAGCGCCCGCTCGCGCCAGGCCGCATCAAACGTTGCCGGACCCTCCTCCACGATCTCCGCCAACACATCGAAAACGGTCAGCATCGTACCGGGTTTGGGGTCGTGTACCGCTTGCCAGGCGAGTTCCCTCCCCTGGCGAATCGCGCCGGCGAGGTTCCCGACCGAGTCGGCCGTCAGCAGCCCGGTGAAAAACCGCGCGGCGATGTTCCCGGAATTTCCACGGGCCGACAGCAGCAGCTCCCGGATGATCCGCTCCCGCCCCTGAGCCGCCTGTCTCAGCGGGGAGAGGCTGACCACGAGGTTCCGCCCCGTATCGCCGTCGGCAATCGGAAAGACATTGATTTCGTCCAGAAGGTCGGCCCAGGCGGCGACCCTTTCGAAACCGGTGATCAAGGCCTGCGGGAAGGGCGTCTCCATCATAAGAACCCCAGAGCCCGGCGGATCTCTTCCGGAATCGTATACACCATCTCCATCTCCGGAGCCAGAACGGCGGCCTGTTCCGTCGTCCCGCGGGCGCAGAGCGTTCCATCCGCAACGAGGCGGATTTCGAAGGCAACGACGATCTTCGTGCGGGCCTCCTTCACGGTGGCCCGGCAGACGAATTCGTCGGCCCACCGGAGGGGGTGGATGTGCTTGACGGCGCTCCGGATAATCGGGAAGATGTACCCCGTCCGTTCGTGGAAGGCGAAGAGATCCACGCCCAACGAGAAGAAGAGTTCCGACCGAGCAACATCAAAGTATTTCAAATAGTTGCCATGAAAAACGATCTGCATCGGATCGAGATCGAAAAACGGCACCTTCATTTTTACTTCATGGCTCTGGTTTTTCTGCAAGTTAATATAGTCTCCTTCTAAAACCGTCTAAGTCCTTCGACGACATTCGAAACACCTCCGTTCTTCCTGAGCATCTCGTTTTTTTCATTATCCCATCGAAAGAGATTCATATAATGTGGCTACGGCAATGTTTGCCTTTTGTCAATATTATCTTCACCGGGCTTTTTACTCGCAAGGCTGTTTTCACCATCATGGGCTTCTGCGTGTTCCCGGCGAGTGATTCGCGGTAGTAGGCGTACGCCATTTGACTTTTTCACATAAGCCCGGTATGAATCTCCTGTACATTTTCCAAAAATCGACATCGGAGAGAAAAAATGGACAAAAAAAACGGCTGCCCGCCGCCGACCTTCGGCGCCGGCGAGAAGCGGCACGGTTTCAGCATCCTGCGGGTGGAACAGATCCCGGAGATCCGCGTCACCGCCTATGAAATCGAACATGAAAGGACGGGGGCTAAAATACTACACCTCCACAGCGACGACCGGGAAAACCTCTTCTCCATCGGCTTCCGGACGCCGCCCTCGGATTCGACCGGCGTCCCCCATATCCTCGAACATTCCGTCCTCGCCGGCTCCGAGCGCTACCCGCTCAAGGACGTCTTCAACGAGCTCCTCCGGGGAACGCTTCAGACCTTCATCAACGCCTTCACCTACCCCGACAAGACGATCTACCCCGTCGCCAGCCAGGAGAAACGCGATTTTTTCAACCTCGCCCGGGTCTATGCCGATCTCGTCCTCCGGCCGCGCCTGCTCAAGGAGACCTTTCTCCAGGAGGGCCACCATCCGGAGTTCGCCGAGAACGGCGATCTGACCCTCTCCGGTATCGTCTACAACGAGATGAAGGGGGCCTACTCCTCCCCGGAGACGCTGATGTACAAGGCGATCCAGGAAAATCTCTATCCGGAAACCCCGTACGCCTGCGACTCGGGAGGCGATCCCGAGAGGATTCCCGACCTGACGTACGAAGCGTTCCGGAAATTCCACCGAACCTTCTACTCGCCGACGAATGCCCGTTTTTTCCTCTCCGGGAACATTCCGACGGAGGAACACCTGCTCTTTCTCGCGGAGATCCTCGCCGGTTTCGAGCGCGTCGTGCTGGACTCCTCGATTCCGACCCAGCCCCGCTGGAAGGATCCCCGGGCCATCCACGGCCGCTTTCCCGTCGACCGGGAGGAAAAACTGGAAGGGAAAACAACGGTAAACATGGCCTGGATGACGGCGGAAAACACCGCCGGCGCGACGGCGATGATGCTGACCATCGTCGCCGACCTGCTCGTCGGCAGCGCCGCCTCCCCCCTCCGGAAGGCCCTGATCGATTCGGGTCTCGGAGAAGACCTCTCGCCGGTTACCGGCCTGGAGAGGGATCTGAAGCAGATCGCCTTTGCCGTCGGCCTGCGCGGAACGGATCCGGACAAGGCCGAACGGATCGAGGCGCTGATTCTGGATTCATTGCGGGATGTGGCGGAAAACGGATTCGACCGGGAGATGATCGAGGGCACCCTCCACCAGGTGGAATTCCACGGGCGGGAGATGGTCCGCGGCAACTTCCCCTATGGGATCGTCCTGATGGGGCGGGCCTATCACACCTGGCTCTATGACGGAGACCCGCTGACGGACATGAATTTCCCGCAAATCATCCAGGGCATCCGCCAGGAATGGGAGAAAAAACCGGACCTCTTCCAGAAGGTTGTCCGGCAGTGGCTCCTCGAAAATCCGCACCGTCTCCTCTCCGTCATGGAGCCCAGCCGGACCTTTCTGGAAGAACGGGAACGGAAGGCCCGCGAAGAAATGGCCCGTGTCACGGCCTCCTTTGGCGAGGAGGATAAGGAACGGATCCGCCAGCAAACCCTATTGTTGAAGCGGTTTCAGACAGAACCGGACCCGCCGGAGGCGGTGAAAACCCTGCCGAAGCTGAAGATCGAAGATATCTCCCGCGAGATCGAAACGATTCCGACGGAGAGGGCGGCCGCGGGCGGCGTCCCGGTCCTTCGCCATGACCTTTTCACGAACGGCGTCAACTACCTCGATCTGGCCTTCGACGTCTCCGACATTCCGGAGGAGCTTCAACCCTATCTGCCGCTTCTCGGAAAACTCACGACCCAGATGGGGGCCGCGGGACTCTCCTACGAGGCGATGGCAAAGAGGATCTCCCTGCGGACCGGCGGCCTGGGTGTCCATCTTGCCGCCGGTGCAACCGCCGACGGCAGCGGAAACTGGCAGAAGATGGTCTTTTCCGTGAAAGCCCTCCAGCGGAACACCGATGAGGCGGTCGCCATCGTCCGGGACATCCTGACCGACGGCGATTTGAACGATGACGCCCGGATGCGGGAGTTGGTCCTCGAAAAAAAGAACAGCCTCCACGCCTCGGTAATCCCGTCGGGCCATCTCTTCGCCCAGATGGCCGCCGCGGCGGCTCTTTCCCTCCCGGCCTGGCGGACCGAACAGTGGCATGGGAGAACCCAGCTTCGCCTTATCACCGGCACGGCCGACCATCTGAAGGATCTTCGGGAGGAGATCCGGGAAAAACTGGCGCGCCTCCGCAAGATTGTCTTTGTCCGGAACCGTCTGCTCATCAACATGACGGCCGACCCGGACGGACTGCAAAGCCTCACCGCTGCGGCCGATGCGCTGGTTGCAGCCCTGACGGCGGGAAACCCACCGACGACCGCGGAGGCGCCGAAGCGCAAACCCGTCCACATCGGGATCGCGATCCCGGCCCAGGTCTGTTATGTCGCCAAAGTCCTTGCGGCGCCGCCCTATGCCGACGCGCTTTCGGCGCCTCTCTTCGTTCTGGCGAGGCAGCTCTCCAGCGGCTACCTCTACCGCCATATCCGGGTTCAGGGGGGCGCCTACGGGGGCTCCTGCCGCTACGAACCGAGCAGCGGTCTTTTTGCGTTCCTCTCCTATCGGGACCCGCATCTGATGGAAACACTGGACATCTACCGGCGTGCGGTGGATTTTATCTGTAACAGTCCGGTCTCTCAGGAAGAGTTGGAGAAGGCGGTCATCGGCACGATCGGCGCCCTTGGCAAACCGCTGGACCCGGCAGGGAGGGGTTACACCGCTCTGATCCGGGAGTTTTCCGGGATGACGGATCCGATTCGCCGTCGTTTCAGGGAAGCGGTGCTTGCCAGTACGCCGGAACGGCTTCAGGAGACGGCCCGAAGGTACTTCCCCGCTACGGCAGGAGCGGCGGTGATCGCCGTCTGCGCTCCGGAGGAGTGGCTCATTGCCGCCAACCTGCATCTTGAAGAGAAACTGGTGCTGGAAAAATTAATTTGATGAGGAACAATGAGGAACGAAAGATGAGATCGATTAAAAACATTGGTTTGTGTATGCTGCTGTTTCTGTTTCTGGGCAGCCTTCCGGCCTGTTCCGGTTCCCTCCTCCGGAACTATGGCCGTATCCTTCCGGTCGGATGGGAGGCCAGGGATCTGGAGAACGGTGTGGTAAACCCCGAGCTTCGCTACTACATCAGCGGGTCGGACGTCTACCCGATCGCCCTCATCGGACTGAACCGAAACCACCGTCTCGATCCGAAAACCCTATGGAAAGAGGTCGCCATGACCCCGAAGAAACTCCGGGAGATCGTCGGCCTTATGAAGGCAAAGGCATTCGAGTATGGCCAGTTTCCTCATGAATTCAAACTTCTCGATACAGGCGGCCAGAAGATCGGTTTCTGGTACTCCCTCCTTACGGCAACGACATTCATCCATTTCGGGGAGAATGGCGCCGTGATCATCCCTACGCCCGATCTCGATACTTATGAAAAGTTGGAACCCAAGAATGATGACGATTGACGGAAAGATCCCGGATGTTTGCCGCTTGCATTCCACGGAAAATTCCAGTAAGGGTCTTCTAAATCTCTCAGAGGAGGCGGGAACGCTATGAAGGCTCTGGTCACCTACTACTCTCAGACCGGTAACACCGAGAAACTCGCACGCTCCATCTACGAAGCGATTCATGTGGAAAAAGAGCTCATCCCCATTCAGGAGGTCAAAAGCTTCGAAGGCTACGACGTCATTTTTGTGGGATTCCCCGTCCAGGCCCACAGCGTGCCCGCCAAAGCCCTCCCTTTTTTCAAGAATTTACCTGCAGGTCAGAAGATCGCCCTCTTCTGCACCCATGGTTCGCTCCGGGGCGGCCAACTTCCCAGACAGGCGATCGAACATGCGATCGGCCTCGCCTCACGGGCAAAGATCATCGGCACGTTCGGGGTCCGGGGTAAAGTGGATGCGAAGCTCATCGATGCGCTGATGACACAGGCGGCGCACCAGGCATGGGCGGAAGAGGCGCAGGGGGCGCATTCACATCCCAATGAATCGGATCTCGCCGACGGGAAGACATTCGCCCGGGAAATCCTGGCCAAGATCAGCCGTTAAGCCCGGCTTCCGCCGCAGCCGGTCCGGGCAGAACGTATTGGACAATGTATATGTAATACCCGTTATCCGGGAACTGCTCGATAAATCTTAAGGACAAGCAAGGAAGCCGAGGAAACTTTTCTGCCCGCAGTCTTCCGGAGCTCATCCTCCGCACGCCGCACCTTAGGAGACAGCCATGTTTTCCATCACCACTACGATCGGCGAACGACTGCGGCCATGTTTGTATTTACTTTCTCCTACCATTCTACTACCATAATTCCCTTATTTACTTTTATATCAATGATTAACGATAATACGGATCGCAACGGATAATCGATATCAACGATCACCGTTCCGGTCATGATGTCATCGTAAACAATCAGGGTAACGAAAGAGAATTACTCTGCACAGCGTATGATGGTTCCAATCGCATGTACCCCGGTGTGAATCGCCTCACAGCCGGCGGCATGGAACCGAACCCATGCCATGAACAGGAAAGGGGGGTGTAACCAGCGTGAAAAGATATCTCATCCTTATTCTTCTCTCAGGGTTTTTATTTCTCCCACCATTGCCTATTCAGAGCGCGTACACCCGGGGGCAAATGGATCACCAGATGAAAGGCATGGGCGCCGCGCCCATGCCGGAGTCTCCTCCCATGCCCGCACCGGGCAAGAAAGTCCCGATCGGAGGCGGCTATTACCTGATCTACGGCTTCGACAAGGCGCTGAAGATGGGTACGGTGATCATGAAGGTCGAGGTATTCACCGCGGAAGGAAAAAAGGATACCTCGCTGGAAGTGAAGGCCGACGCCGACATGCCGTCCATGAGGGGCGCCCATGCAACGGGAGACCGCGCCTTCAAGCTTTCCAAGAAGGGGGACTATCTCCTGCCGATTCCGATCGTCATGCCGGGCTATTGGGAAATAAAGCTCACCGTCGTCAAGGCAGGGAAGGTCACCTTCCGGGGGAGGCACAACTTCAATGTATAAAAACATTTTCACAGGCGCCATCGGCCTCCTTTTTTCGCTTATCGCCGGTACGGCGGACGCCGACCACCTCCTCTACTTCGAGGCGCAGGGGGTTGCCGGCTACTCCTCGGAAGTCAGACGGCCGATCTACTATTCCCAGAACCCCGACGCCGAGATGCAGAAACCTTCCGTGGGTTTCGATTACCTGCAGCGGATTTCTGGTGAGACCGGGGACGTGGCGACATTCGCCCTCCAGGGACGGCTTGCCCTGACCGAGGACAACCCGGACGGCACCGACTGGGGCAGCAGGGAAAATCGCCATACCTACACGCTGGAGCCCCAGGTGTACAACGCCTATTTGAAGGTCAAAACGCCTCTGAGTTACGTGTGGATCGGTCACAACCGGCCCGCTTTCGGCCTTTCGTCCTATTTCGACAGCCACGGCCTCATCCTCCGGACCCTTGCCATCCAGGGGTTCGGGTATGATCGCGACTGGGGCGCGGGGCTCTACCGGGATTTCTCGTGGGGCGACATTTCGGCTTCTCTCACAACCGGCAGCGGGATGCCGTTATTTGTCGAGGACAGGCTGGCTTATCAGAAGGGCAATTACATGACCGCCGCCCGGATCTCCTATGGCGTGCAGAGCCGGGACAACTTCAACCTCGGCTTTTCGCTTGGCTACGGCAACACCCTCGATACCATGGGCTACCGGCTCCGGGACCCGGAACCCCGGAAAATGAGGCTGGCGAGTGTCGATTTAACAGTGCTCCGGGACAACCTCGAACACCGGTTCGACCTCTACGCCGGGAGGTGGCTCGATCAGGATACTCTTGCCGTCTCCTACCGCTTCGGGATCAACATGGACCAGGAGGGGCGGCTCAAAATCGAGGCGCAGCCGACCTACTGGAAGTTCGGCGAGGAGTACGATTACGAAGCGGCCCTCTGTCTTTCGGGCCAGGTCACGTCGAATCTGACGCTGCGCCTCGGGTACACCTATGGCCACAACAAGGATGACCACCGGGTCATCCTTCAGCTCTATTACTATCTGCCGATATGAGGAGACATCCCATGCACAGATGCGCCATCGGCAACGCCGCCAAGGGTTCTTTCGGGAAGCGACTGGCGATGTTATTGTCCCTCCTCATGGTCCTTGCCGGTCACTCACCGGCCTGGGGCGCCGTGGGTTGCGATCTGAACGATCCCGACCGCGACGTGGCCAGACTCTTTCCGGAATCCACCGGGTACAAGACGAGCTACAGTTCGATCCTGAAGAAGGGGGGGCAACCACTTTTGGCGACGGTTGAAAAAAGACTCGGGGATAAGTTCCGGGGGATCTATGAAACCATCGACGTCCCCTACACGATCTACGAGATCTACAGGGACAAGAAGAAGGTCGGCTACATCCACGGCGTGAACCAGAAGGGGCAGTTCGGGGGGATCCAGGTCTTCGTCGTCCTCGACAGCGAGGGAACGATGCGGGGATTCTACATCCAGAAGATGACAAGCCAGTACGCGGGCAAGCTCCGCGACGCGAAGTTCGGCAGCCAGTTCGTCGGCCTCACCCTGAAGGATTTCGAGCAGTACGACGTCGTGACCGGCAAGGCGTCGGGCAAAACCGAGGCGATCAAGAACCCGGCGCCCGAGGCCGAGGCCGATTTTCGGGCCGCCCTCCGGGCCACGAAGAAAAACCTCATCCTTATGGATGAATTCGTTTTTGGAGTGCAAAAGCTATGATCACGAAATTTCAGGTGGCCTACAAGAATCTGCTGCGGAAAAAGGTCCGGAGTCTGCTGACCCTGGTCGGCATCGCCCTCTCCTCCTGGGTCCTGGTGAGCCTGCTGGGGTTCAACCAGGGGTATGAGGCCTCGCTCAACAAGGATATCGATAACATGGGGTTCCAGATCATGATCATGGCCAAGGGATGTCCCTACGAGGCGGCCACCCTGATGCTCCAGGGGGGAGGAGGGCTCCGCTACATGAAGGAATCGATCTTGGCGGAAATCGAAAAGGAACCGGAAGTGGATAAGGTCACCCCGATCCTGATGTCGGCCCTCTTCGATCCCAACAAGGGTGAAAGTGGCGGGATCGCCGGATACTTCGGCATCGACTCCCAAAGCTTCGCCGAACTGAAGCCCTTTCTCAAGTTCAAGCAGGGGGGGTGGTTCAGCGATCCGAATGCCTATGAGACGGTCATGGGCTACGAGGCGGCCGAACTGGAACAGCGGGAGGTCGGCGACATGATCCTCATGCCGGAGAAAAACGTTCAGCTCAAGGTGGTGGGCATTCTGGAGCGGACAGGAACGCAGGACGACGGCACCATCTTCGTGCCGATGAAAACGCTCCAGAAGGTCCTCGATACGCCCGGGGACATCACCACCGTCGGCATCAAACTCAAAAAAGACGCCGACAGCACCCGCCTCGAGGAGAAACTCTACCAGATCCCCGACGTCCAGGTCGTGAGCCTGGCGCAGGTCAAGGAAACCATCATGAAGCTTATTTCCACGGCCAAAGTCATGGTGCTGTCGATCGCCCTGATCGCCATCCTGATCGCCATGGTCGGGGTGATCAACACGATACTCACCTCGGTGTGGGAGCGGTTCCAGGAGATCGGCATCCTGAAGACGATCGGCGCGATGCCGTCGGACATCTTCAAACTGATCTGGATCGAAACCCTGCTCCTCTGCACGACCGGAGGCGTCTTCGGGATCATCCTGGCCCTCTTCCTCTCCAAGGTCACGGACCTGGCCATGCGCCGCCTCCTACCCTACGCCCCCGCCGGGGGGCTCGTCCTGATCGATACGAAATTGATCCTCTTCACACTGGCCGGCATTCTCTGCATCGGCCTGATCAGCGGCATCTACCCCGCCTGGAGGGCCGGCCGGATCCGGCCACTCGAGGCGATCCGCGGGGAGGCGGGCCGATGAATCCAAAAGCAATCGCCATCGAGACCAAAAACCTCACGAAGGTCTATACCCGCGGAGCCGAAGAGATCCTCTCGGTCAACGACGTCTCCCTCACGATCGGCTCGGGCGAGTTCGTCTCGATCATCGGCCCCTCGGGGTCCGGCAAGACGACGCTGACCAATCTTCTGGGCTGCCTCGACAACCCGACGAAAGGCGAGTTGCGCCTCGGAGACCGATCGATCTTCGGCAGCGGGAAATACCTATCGGAGCGGGAGCTGACAAAAATCCGGCGGGAGACCTTCGGCTACATCTTCCAGAATTTCTACCTCATCCCCACCCTGACCGTGCTGGAAAACGTGATGCTCCCGCTCACATTTTACCGGGAGCCCGGGACGGAGAACGAGGCGGCCAGACTCTTGAAGCTCCTGGGGATGGATCACCGCAAAGATCACCTCCCGGGCGAGATTTCGGGCGGCGAGATGCAGCGGGTGGCGATCGCCAGGGCCATGGTGAACCGGCCGGAGGTGCTCCTGGCCGATGAGCCGACGGGGAATCTCGATACGAAACGATCCGTTGAGATCGTCCAGGTCCTCAAAGAGCTCAACCGGAGCTCAGGCCTCACGATCGTCATGGTGACGCACAACCAGGAATTGGCAAGGCAGGCCAGCCGGATGCTCGAGATGCGGGACGGCCGGATCGGTCAGGTATCAACGGTCAACGATCCATGATCGTTGATCGTTGATCCAGAGAAACCTGTCGGTCATGGACTGGATGAAATCCAACAGAATCCCGGAAGGGGTCTTCCTGGATTCTGTTATGTTCAGAGCAGATCGGAAAGTTTGTCCAGGGCCTGCTCCAAGAGCTCCGGCTTCTGACCGCCCGCCTGCGCCATGTCGGGCCGGCCGCCGCCGCTGCCGCCGACGACCGGGGCAATGGCTTTGATGATATTTCCGGCATGGTACCGATCCGTCAGATCCTTCGTCACCAGGCAGAGGAGCATCGCCTTCCCGTCCGCCCGGCTCCCGAGCAGGATGATCCCGGAGCGGAGCCGGTCGCGGAGCTTGTCGCCCAAATCCCGGAGGGTTTTAACGTCGGAGGCCTCTACGACGGTCGCCAGCACGGCAACCCCATTGACCTGCCGGACCCGTTCCATCAGATCGCCCGAATCCTTCGCCGCCAGTTTTCCTTTCAGCGCCTCGATCTCCTTCTCCACCTCCCGTTCCCGCCGAAGCAGCTTTTCCGTCCGGTCCGAGGTATCGAGGAGGCCGATTTTTAGAAACGAGGCTGTTCTCCGGAGTTCCTCTTCAAGGCGCTGCACATGGGCGACGGCCGCGTTTCCGGTTACCGCTTCGATCCGGCGCACGCCTGCGGCTATGGCCGACTCGTGGATGATCTTCAGGAAGCCGATATCGCCCGTTCTGGCCACGTGCGTCCCGCCGCAGAGCTCCCGGCTGAACTCACCCGTCTCCCCCATTTTAACGACGCGGACCACCGCTCCGTACTTTTCGTCAAAAACGGCCGTCGCCCCGGTCTTCACCGCTTCCGCCAGCGGAAGAACATCCGTCGAAACGGGAACGTTCGCCCGGATCATCCGGTTGGCCCCGCTCTCGATCCGCGCCAGCTCCTCTTCGTCGATCCGGGAGAAATGGGTGAAGTCGAAACGAAGCCGCTCGGCGTTCACGAACGACCCGGACTGTTTGACATGCTCCCCGAGGACCGACTTCAAAGCGGCCTGGAGCAGATGGGTGGCGGAATGGTTCGCCTCGGTCGCCCGGCGGAGTTCGTCTTCCACCTGCAGCATAACCGAATCGCCCCTTCGGATCTTTCCGCGCTCAAGTTTGCCGACATGGGCGATGAGGTTGTCGAGGGGCCTTTTGGCATCCAGCACCTGAAAGAACGCATCCCCCTTACCGGCAATGAAGCCCCTGTCGCCGACCTGACCGCCGACCTCGCCGTAAAAGGGGGTCTGCTCGACGATGACCTCTGCCTCGTCGCCTTCCGCAATCTCCTCCACGGACCGGCCCTCTTTCAGGATGGCCGTCACCCGCGAGGAGCCCTTGGTTACCCCTTCATAGCCGGCAAATTCCGTCGTGATCCCTTCCATGGAGAGAAGATGGTACACTTGGGAGATCGCCTCCTGCCCGCTCCCCTTCCAGGATTCCCGCGCCTTCTCCCGCTGGGCGGCCATCTCCTTCTCGAACCCCTCCATGTCGAGGGCAAGGCCATCCTTCTTGACGATATCCGCCGTGAGGTCCGTCGGAAAACCGAAGGTGTCGTAGAGCTTGAAAACGATCTCTCCGGGAATGACCCGCCCGCCGGATTCTTTCAGAACGGCCACCTCCTCCTGGAGGATTCGGAGGCCCGCGTCGAGGGTCTCGATGAAACGGTGCTCCTCGCTCTCGACCACCTTCCGGATGAAGGCGGCCTTGTCGACCAGGTCCGGGTAGGCCCCCTTCATCCCGTCGATCACAACCCCGCACACCTCGTTGAGAAAGGGCCGGTTCATGCCGAGGAGTTTCCCATGGCGCGCCGCCCTCCGAAGGATCCGGCGCAACACGTAGCCCCGACCCTCATTGCTCGGCAGGACGCCGTCACCGATCAGGAAAGTCACGGCGCGGCTATGGTCGGCGATCACGCGGATCGAAATGTCGTCCTCCCCGTCTTTCCCGTAGGTCCGGCCGCTGATCTTTTCGATGAAGCGGATGATCCCGGTGAAGAGATCGGACGCGTAGTTGCTGGTCACCCCCTGGACGACGGCGGCCAGGCGCTCAAGTCCCATCCCCGTGTCGATGTTCGGCTTCGGCAGCGGATTCAGCTTCCCGGCGGCGTCGCGGTCGAACTGGGTGAAGACGAGATTCCAGATCTCGAGGTGCCGGTCGCATTCGCAGTGCACGTCGCACGCCGGGCTTCCGCAGCCCGTTCCCTCCCCCTGGTCGTAGAGGATCTCGGAGCAGGGACCGCAGGGGCCGGTCTCCCCCATCATCCAGAAGTTGCTCTTCTCCCCCATCCGGACGATCCGCTCCGCCGGGACCCCCATCCCTTCATGCCAGACGCGAAACGCCTCGTCGTCGTCCGTATAGATCGTGATCCAGAGCTTCTCCTTCGGCAAGCACATGATGACGGTCAGGTATTCCCACGCCCAGGCAATGGTTTCCGCCTTGAAATAATCTCCAAAGGAGAAGTTTCCCAGCATCTCGAAGAAGGTATGATGCCGCGCCGTGACGCCGACGTTCTCCAGGTCGTTGTGCTTCCCGCCCGCCCGGACGCACTTCTGCGAGGTCACCGCCCGGTGGTAGCTCCGCTCCTCCAGTCCCAGAAAGCAGTTCTTGAACTGAACCATTCCGGCGTTGGTGAACAGCAGTGTCGGGTCGTCCTTCGGGACGAGAGAGGAACTGGCGATCCGCGCATGCCCCTTCCCTTCGAAAAATTTCAGAAAACTCTCCCGGATCTCACTCCCCGTCATCGCCATGGAACCCTTCCTCCTCTGTTTTTTTCAGTGTCTTCAAAATGAGGCCCGTGGGAAATCCCTTCCCCATCAGGCTTCTGGCCAATCCGACCTTTTCCCGTTCGGTAAGCGAAGCGACCGGCCTTCCCCGAATCTTCTTCCGGAGCAGCCGCTTTGCCGCCTCCTCCTCGCCGAACTCCCCGCGGACCCCCGCGATCACCTGTGCGGCAAGCATTGAGTCGATCCCCCGCTCCCGGAGATCGAATGCGATCCGCCGGTCTCCGGCGAGGCGGCTGACCGCAAGCACCCGCGCCCGCTGCCTCGCGAATAGCTCATCGTTCAGATAGCCGAGTTCCCGGCATCGACCCATCACCCGCTCGACAACCACATCCGCGAAACCGCCCGCGTGCAGTTTTGCACGCAACTCCTTTTCGCTGTGCGCCCGGAGGGTCAGCAGGCGGAAGGCCTTTCCTTCGGCCCG
>CAYSSF010000047.1:0-20517 GCA_964433455.1 uncultured Syntrophaceae bacterium | reverse complement strand
GCGTAGAGGGCATCATACTTCAACGGGGGGCTGACGTAGGAGACATGATCCACCACCCAGGAGATCAGCCGCTGGACCGCATCGAATTCGGCGGCGACCCCCCTGGTCAGTTCGCCCGCCAATGAACGGATCCGGGGATGATCGGACTGGACCTGCTCGGTTGCCCCGAGATAATCCCGAAACTCGCGCGGGACTGCCGTCAGCGGGAAAGGGGCCTTCGTCTCGATGGTCTCCAGGCCCGTCGTATTGGCTGCGGTAACCGAGAAACGGACATCGATGAGGCCGGGAGGGTTGTTCCAGACGGCGGTCAGGATCAGGTTTCCTCTGCCGTCTTCGCTTTTCCTCTGCTCATCCGGACGTGGGGCAAACGAGACGTCGGCGTCCCGGATCTCCTGCCGGAAGGTCGGGGAGTCGAAATTCCGGGGCGTGACAAAGCTGAGCGTGGCCTTCCGGACGCCGTCGCCCATGGTAATCGTCTCCCGGAGTTCGTAACGGATTTCCGCGCCCATCCCGCCCCGGAGCGTGTAATTTTCCGCCCGGACCGGGGCCGCCGCAAGGAGGATCAAACTCAGAATCAAGCCGAACCGGTTTTTCATCTCCCGTCTCCTTATTCTTGCGGACGAATTTCGAAATCATGATAAGGAACGGCGGGATTCGTGTCAACGATTATTCGCCGGACAAAAAAATGGCCGGTCCAACCTGCAAGATTGAACCAGCCATCGAAAACGCTAAATTTAAAGACCTGACCCCATCTACCTTACATGGGAGGATGTGGTATAAACATTGTTGCCCAGATGGGTGACTGTGACGATAATCGTAGCGCCGGGATGGCGGGCCGTGAGGATCGCCAATATGGCCAGGCGTAAATTTTCCGCCTGCTGCGCGGGCGTACCGGAAGCGGTGGTCGAGATCACGTCGGCTATCGCCTTCAGCGTTCCCTGATTGACTGTGCCGCCTTCAACCGCTGAAGCATACATATTCTGCAATGCCTGCAACTGGGCGGGGGTGTAGGATGAATAGATGCCCGTCAATGCCGTATACTGCGGGGATTCGACAGCATAGCCTCCTCCTCCGGCGAGATAAGCCGCGAATTGAGCCGGGGTCATCGAGCTTGCGTTCGAGGCCAATGTCGTCTGTCCGGCGTTCCCCAAGGCCGCATTGGCTGTTGCCAGTTGACCCAGTTGGGTGGTATCCAATGTTCGCAGTGCATCAGCCGTTTTCGAAGCCCAATCGTTCGGTAGCGGGACGGCAGCGGCAACTTGGTCTTCACCGCCGCCCGAGATCAGGACAATGGCCGCTACGGCAGTAATCACAACGCTGGCGGCGATGGTGTCTGTCGTCAGGCCGGAATCCGTTGCCGCACCCCCGGAGGCTCCTGCTGCGCCCGCTCCCGCCGCTGCAGCCATTCCCCTTGTCGTCAGAACGGGAATCGCCAGCATATTGATGAAAAAAACGGGAAGGACCCATAAAGTCAATATTCTCAACATGCCTGCCTTCATCTTATTCGGATTCTGTTTCATAATCATTCTCCTTCTTCAGTCACCCGATCCACCAATCACCGGATTTTTAATGAAAGCTCCGTATCTCATATTTTACTTTGAAAAAGGAATGTCAGGGTCCTTGCAAATCTTTTTGGCCAGTTCGTCAACACCCTCGGTGTGTCTGGGTATTTCCCTTTTTAACCGTCCCCGTTGAAAGATCGTGTGGCGCCTGCCTTCCCAGTAAGGATAGACAAAGGCGTCGATCTTCTGGTCCCACCATTTGAGATACCAGTATTCCATGGTATTTACATGGGCCTCGGATCGGACAGGTGCAAGGCTGTATCGGAATGCTCCACCGTTTCTCTCACGGATTCGACGGTTTGCAAATTACCTCCCGGATCCGGAGATCGAAGAGATGGGCGCTGGTCGCGGGCTTGAGGAGGAGGGCGGTATCCGCCCCTTTCCCCGAACCGCCGACGGAGATCACGTCGCTGTCGGTCCGGACGAGACCGGCGTCCGCCGCCATCAGCGCGATCTCAACGGCCACCTTCGTTCCCTGGCCGAAGATCCGGAGGGTAAAGGCGATCACCTCATCGACCTGGTAGGTGCCGACCTTGTTGCGCACGCCGCGGCCTACGCCGCCGAAGGCGTGGGCGCAGGTCAGAACCTCCACGCCCTGCGCCTGGAGCGCCCGGCGGTCCTCTTCGCGCAGCTCCTGGACATCGGCCTCCGCGAATCCCGTCGCATGCGTCACCGCGATGATCTTGATCGACGGGTCGAGCTGCTTGCGCGCCTCGAAGGCGGTTCGCCCGCCGCACGTCGCCACAACGATCCGGTCAATCGAAAGTTCCTTCGCCCGCCTTCCGACGGCCTCCAGAACGGCCAATGTATTGGCGGGACCCGGCTTCGGGAAATAGCGGCAGGGAATCTCTGAAAACGGTGGGGATGATATCATGTCTCCGGCCTCCAAAAAACGAATGAATTTTGAGATCATGATAAAGAATGGCGGGATTTGTGTCAACGATTATTCGGTGATAGCGGCTGTGGAAAAACAGATGGAAAAATATCATTTGACAAAGGGGGAATAATCGTTAATTTAGGAACAAAATTCTGACGGGCCTGGGATAGGGTCCGAAAAAAGGAGAAAATCATGTTTTCAGTATCCGAAAAAGCGAGTGAGATGATTAAGGAATTCCTTAAAAGTCGCACGGATGCCGCATCCATTCGCGTTCTCATGCAGGAGGGCGGCTGATCGGGGCCCTCTTTGGGCATGGCTCTGGATGAGTCAACACCGAACGACGAGGTATTCGAGGACCGGGGGGTAAAATTCCTGGTCGAAAAGGACCTTTATGAAAAGGTCAAACCCATTGCAGTCGAATTCATCACCACACCGCGGGGGGGAGGTTTCAAACTGACCTCCGGCCTGAGTCAGGAAGGCGCCTGCGGCTCCTGCACCAGTTGCTGAGATGACGCCCCGGGGACCGATTCTCCCCGGGGTTTTTTCTTTGTGCCCCCATGAAAGAAGAAGATCCCTTTTCGCCGGAACGAAACCGCGCCGACGGTCTTCTGTCCGCGGGACGTCCCGCCGAGGCGGTTCCGCTCTATCGCAAATTGGTTGCAGACCATCCGGATGAGGATTCGTTTCTCCTTGCCCTGGCCTGGGCGCTCCACGACAGCAGAGAAACGGCGGAAGCGGCCGCATGTTTCGAACGGTTGTTCCGGAAAGAGCTCTCACGCAAACTCTTCACCGGCTTCGCCTATGACGAGCTGGTCCGGCTGTACCGGGAGGGGGGGGACCGGGAGGCGCTGATTTCGGTCTGCGAGCGGGCTGCGGATACGCAGCCGGGAGATGCCGGCCTGCTTAAAACCCTTGGCGATGCATACCTGATGGCGGATCGGGCCGTCGACGCCTCGCACGTCTACGAAACGCTGATCTCGCTCGAACCGGAAGCCCCGGAACACTGGTGCGCTCTGGGCGCTGCCCTGCTCGCGATGGGCAACCTCAATGAGGCCGAAGCGGCTCACATCCGGGCCGCCGAGATGGACCCTTCGGAGGCGGCCCTCTTTTTCAGCCGGTTGGCCGACGGTTTTCTCCGCGCGGGTCATCCGGAAAATGCTCAGTTGGCGATGGAGCGCTGTTTGGCGCTGAAACCCGGCGATCCGCTTTATCTCATGGATCTCGGCGACATCCTCGTCCACGGCGGGAAGCCGGATGCGGCGGAGGACGCTTACGCCCGCGCGGCGTTCCTCCGTCCCGCTTCGGCAGGGGCCTGTTGGTACCGTCTGGGCGAGCTCCTCGCAAGCAAAGGTCTCCACAAAAAGGCTGCGGAAGCGGTCGCAAAAGCCGTAACGGCCGAACCGGAAAACCTGCGCCATTTGCTGCGCCTGGCAGCCTTCTACGACTCCCTGGGGCTGATCGACCAGGCCGGTGCAACGCTCCGCCGGGTGGAAAAACTGACCAAGACGGAAATCAATTGAACTCGATTTTGTAGTATAGATCCACGCCGCTCTCGCTGCCCGTCTGCGTTTCGATCTGCCACTGCTTGAAGATGTCGTAGCGGAGGCGAAACAGGTTGCCGCCGGTGAAGAGCGACCGCCCGTAACTGAAATAGAGTTGGGGCGTCAGATATTTCCCTACGGTCAGCATCGTCTGGGAGATGCCGGCTGTCTGACTTGCCGGTGCGACGCCGGCGGGTGCGACCGGGATCGGCTTGTATCCGCTTCGGCCGGGGGTTTCCCGGGTTGTCTCTATCTCCAGGGTGCTGAGCCCCAGGCGATTCTTGATCTGCTCCTGCAGGGGGACCGATTGCCCCCGCGAGAGGAGCGCACTGGCCACTTGCGCCATCATGCCCGCCTGTTCGATGCTGTTGCTCGTGCCGAACGGATGGCCGAACAGGATGTATGCCAGGATATCCACATCCGGCATTGCAGGCAGGGAGTAGAGCTTGATCACCGGCGCCCGGAGGATCCCCCCGGCGGTGATGCCTGCCCGCACGTCGCCGACGGTCCGAAGCGCCAGGATATCCAGGGTCGGTTGGTTGATGGGTCCTCCGGCGTAAAACAGGCGCCCGCGGACGATCTCCAGGTCGGCGCCGAAGGCCCGATAGCGCCCTTTGACCACCCTGATTTCGCCCTTGCTCGTAATCTGATCAAGGCTTCGAAACACCAGATCGATGCTCCCGCCCAGTTGGGCGTCGATTCCCTCCACTTTGACCAGGACCTTCTCACCGAGGGTTATGCGGACCTGGACATCCAGAACCAGCGGAAAAGTCTTTTCGGCGGGTATCGGCGCCTCCACCAGGATCACATCCCGGCTGGGCAGGACGATCGCCCGGGTCGGCGGACCGGAGATGAGCAGTTCCGGCAGGCGCACCTCGCCGCGGATGGCCAGTTTTTCCGGCGTGCCTTCGAATGTGAGCCGCGGTGCGGCCAGGATTTGCAGCTCGGGGAGGTAGACGGTCTGGAACCGCTCGCCGTTGATGCTTCCCTCGTAGCCGGCGATCCGCCACCCCTTGAGCCGGACGGTGGCCGTCCCCTCGATGTGGCCGGGGCCGGAGGCGGCCCGGAAGGAATCGATGCGGACAAGGTCCTTTTCCAGGCGCATCGCAAACCGGATATCCTTGACATGGATGCCCGCCGTGGGCAGATACGCTCCCGCTCCGTCCAGCTTCAGGGTTCCCTCGATCTTCGGCGCTTCCCATGTCCCGTTGACCCGCAGTTCGGCATGGAGTTCCCCGCGACTCGCCTGAATGAATCCCGGGAAGAGCGCGGTGAGAAGACCGTTCTCCCGAACCTGCCCGGCCAGCGACGCCTGAAGCGGCCCCTTGCGGTCGAAGGCGACAGGAAGGCGCGCCGGGATCGGGACCCGAAAACTCCCCTTTGCCTCTCCCTGCTCCGCCAGCGCAAGAACAGCGGTTCCGTGAATCGCCTCTCCCCGCCACTCCCATGAAACGGAAGCCGAGCTGAGCTCGCTGTTGATCTCCCCTTCGGGCCTCCGCCAACTGACTTTCCCCCCGGAGAGGGTGGCGTCGCCCTTCATCGCGAACCGCCGTTCCGGGAGAAGATTTCCCTCCGCCCGGCCTGCGAAATGTCCTTCCAGGTTGACGGTGCGGGGCAGCCAGGGACGGAAGGGCAACAGGTCGACGCCGGCCCATTCCAGGCTTGCTTTTCCTTCGTCGGGAATGGACAGTCTTGCAGGCTTTGCCGAAGAGAAGCCCCCCTTCAGGCTTCCCCCTCCGGCAAGGGAGATCCCGATGTTGGCGCTCATGCCGCGTTCGTTTCCTTCAAGGCTGAGCGATCCCTGCTCCACGCCGATGGGCCGTCCGTCCAGGGTCAGAACGCCCGACGCCCCGAACCGCCCTGCCACGACCAGCCGTCCGGCGCCGATTTCCGCAACCGAGGCGGGGAGCGCTCCCTGCCAACCCACCGAGAGTTCCGCTGTGCGGAGGGTGGCGTCGATCGCCTCGTTTCCCTGCTGCCAGCGGATCTTTCCCCCGGAAAGGGCGGCGTCGCCCTTCATTTCGAGCCGCCGTTTCGGGAGAAGATTTCCCTCCGCCCGGCCTGCGAAATGTCCTTCCAGGTTGACAGTGCGGGGCAGCCAGGGACGGACGAGCGACAGGTCGACGCCGGTCCATTCCAGACTTACTTTTCCTTCGTCGGGAATGGGCAGTACTGCGGGCTTTTCCGAGGAGAAGCGCCCCTTCAGGCTTCCCCCTCCGGCAAGGGAGATGTCGATGTTGGCGTTCATGCCGCGTTCATTTCCTTCCAGGCTGAGCGTTGCCTGCTCCACGCCGATGGGATGTCCGTCCAGGGTCAGAACGCCCGACGCCCCGGCCCGCCCTGCCACGACCAGCCTTCCGGTGCCGATTTCCGCAACCGAGGCGGGGAGCGCCCCCTGCCAGCCTACCGAGAGTTCCGCCACATGGAGTGCGACATCGATCTCCTCGTTTCCCTTCTGCCAGCGGATCTTCCCGCCGGGGAGGGATGCCTTCCCCGTGAGGTTGAGCCGTTCCCCGGCGAGGAGGTTTCCCGTGACCTGTCCGGTGAGGCGTCCGGCGACGGTGAAACCGCCGGGCAGCCAGCGGCGGAGCGGCGCCAGGTCGATGTCCGTCCATTCCGCCGTTCCTTGAACGGTTTCCGGGATCGTTAGACGAGCGGGAGCGGGGGACGAAAAACTCCCCTTCAGCACGCCCCCGTCCGTCGGACGGAGCTCCGTCTCGACGTGAATCCCTTTTTCATTCCCGTCGAGCCGGAGCGAACCCTGCTGTATGGCAATGCCGTACTTCTCCGCCGTCACGGCGCCCACCGCGCGGGCATTCCCCGAAAAGAGGGGTTTCTCCCCCTCTGAAAAGCGCAGTTGGATATCCCCGGCGCTGGCGCCTGTGGCTCGAACCAGGGTAAGCCACGGGTTCATCCTGGCCAAATTCAGACCGTTCCACGCTGCCCGGACAGAACCGGCCAGCGGTTTTCGGGTCAGCTCACCGGCGATTTCAAGGCGCTCCGGTTGCACACCCGTGATGACGAGGGGGGCAAGCGTGATTTGCCCGGTTGCAAAAGAGAGTGCGGCGGGCGCTGCGAGGTTCCACGGCCCGACGCGGTCACGGCCTGCGAAACGGACGATCTTTCCCTGCCAGTTTCCCCGGTTGTATTCCCCGGAGAGGGAGACCCGCGCTTCCGCGCCGGCCGACTGGAACGCCGCATTCACCGTATGCCGCAGGGCGCTCCCGTCGGCCTCCAGGGTCACCGAATCGGCCTGAAAGTCTTCATACGCCGCCTTGCTGAGGGTTGCGGCGACGTGCAGGGGGTATCCTTTCCCTTCCCCGAGCCGTGCGGAGAGGTTCACGGCGGCGACCCGCATCACGTTGGCGGCAAGGTGTTTCCCCTGACCGGTCATGGAGCCGTCCAGACGGCCGCCGCGCCAGCGGACCCATCCATCCGCCCGAAGCTCCCCCTTTGCAGTCGGGACGAGCCGGCTCAAGTCGCCGACCTGCGCGTCGAAGGCCAGCCGCTTGCCGAGTTCCCCCTCCGCCTGGATCGTAAATCCCTTTCCCCGCAGCGCCAGACGATCGATGCGGAGGTCGCCGCCGGCAAACTCCGCCTGAATCGCGCCGGTCAGGGCCTGCCCGTGCAGGCGGCTCTCCAGAAGCATGCCGCGCAGCTTCCCCGTTGGCGGGGTCTGACCCGACCACGCACCGTTTCCGGAGAGATCGAAGTTGACCACGCCCGCCCAGTCGGGGTCGATCCCGGCCGGGTTGAGATCTCTCCCGCGGATCGTTCCCTCCGCGGAAATCTTGTCGCGCCAGCGGAGATCCAGGCTCCCCCGCAGCGATCCGGCAAGGAGCGAGCCGCTTAGCGGGGCCAGCTTTACCCCCCCACGGTCTCCTTGATACTTGCCGGAGAGTGTCGCCGTTCGCCACCCCTTCCCGTGGTTGGAAAATGTGAAATCACCCCGATAGAGTCCCGGATTTCCCGTGAGCGTCAGGGTCCCGGAGAGGTCGGTCGGCACGTTGAGTTCGGGGGAGAGGTCGAGGCCGGCCGCTGCAAGCTTGAGCTCCAACTGCGGCTCCCGGGCGGTAAGCGTGACCGTTCCCCCACCCGTGACCGTGCCCGGCCGGCCCGGTACGGTCAGGCGAAGCTGCCGCAGATGGAAGGCCTTTCCGGTCATCCCCGCTTCTCCGGCGAACTCCAGGCGCTTCATACTGCCGGATGAACCGACAACGGTGAATCTTCCTGCCAGTTGTTCGGAACCCTGCCCGGGAAGAAACCGGCCCTGCAGGGAGATGGCGTCCATCCCCGCGACGGGCACAGCCAGGGTGGCGGCAAGGTCCAGTTGGAGGGAAGGCAGCGAAAGGCCGGCCGCAATGCTCCCGGTGACGCGGCCGGACGGCGCAACGACGGTAAAATCGGAGAGGGACAACAGTGTGTTTTTCCAGGTCACGGAGGAGGAGAGGGTGGTGATGTTCAGCGGCAGCCCGCCAAGACGGCGGTAGGTCAGATCGCTCACCTGCAGCCGCTCGATCCACCCGTCGAAAGACGCCGCCAATCCGGAGATCTTTGGCCAGGCGAGATCCGGCGGTGTTTTTCCGGGGGTGTTGTCGCGAATCTGCACGCCTGTCAGGGTCAGCTCTTTCATGGCGACCCTTCCCGAAAGCAGGTTCAGCGGCGCCCAGTGGAAGTCGACGCTCTCCATCCCCACCTCGACCGGTCCCAGGGCCACGCGAATGCCCGCCAACTGCAGATGGTCGAGTAGCTTCCCCTCGACCTTTTGGGCGGAGATCGCAAGCGGCGTATGGCGGGAAACCGTCTCCATGAGCCAGCGGAGGCCGTCCGTCGTACCGGCGACCCAGGCCGCGCCCCATCCCGCTGCGATGATGACAGCGGCCGCCAGACCGGCGATCAGGCCATATGTCGCCGGCCGTTTCAAAACTCGAACCCCACCGTGAAATGAAGGTGAAATCCCGGGTCTTCCACCCCGATCTGCCGGGCTACGGAGAGGTTCAAGGCGCCCACCGGGGTGTAGTAGTGCACGCCGACCCCCGCACCCTCGTACAGGCGGACCTCCGTGAAGGAGTCAAAGGAGTTGCCGGCGTCGTAAAATGCAGATACGCCCCAATCCGTGAAAAGGGCCCGATAGAGTTCAACGCTGCCGGACAGGAGATGCTTTCCCCCCACCACCTGACCGGTTGCATCGGCCGGGCCGAGGGACTGGTAGGCATAGCCCCGCACGCTCTGATCCCCGCCGGCAAAGAAACGGAGCGACGGGGGCAGGCTGCTCAACGGATCGCTGAAGAGCGTAATCCCCGCCTTGGCCCGCGTCTGGAGGGAAAGCCGCCACGGCAGCGGCAACAGAAAACTCCCCCCGGAGATGATCTGGAGCAATTCCGTATCCGAGCCGAGCCACTGGTTTGTCCCGCGCAGCTCGATGAGATAGCGGAAGCCCCGCGCGGGACGCGCCGGGTTGTCGTAATGATCCCCGGTAAGGCGCAAGCCGGGCAAGACCAGTCGCGCACTCGAATCCTGCGTGCCGATGGTATACTCCTCCCGCTGCAGCCTGATGTAGGCGGTCCCCGACTCCCGCTTGCCGAAGCCCTGGTTTCTGGCCAGTTCCAGGGCGATCAACCGGCTCGTGTATGTGGAGACATCTTCCCGCTGAAGGTTGAGCTGCAGCACGGTTGAGCTCCGGATGTCCACCGCATCGGGAAGGATGTAGCCGGCGGCCATCCCCTGGAGACGCTCGGCGAGATAGAGGTTCGAATAGAATTCATGGCCGCGGTGCAGCATATTGAGGTCGCGGTACCGGACATTGAACCGCGCCCCCGTGTCCGTGCCGTATCCGATTCCAAAGCGGAGAATCTTTCGGGGCGCGGGCGTTAACTGCACGAGCACCGGCACCCGGTAATCCCGGGACTCCGCTTTTTCAGGTGTGATGTTGACCTCCCGGAAACGCTCGGAGTTTGTGAAGTTGATCTGCGTCTCCCCGATCCGGGCATAAGAAAAGGGCTCTCCCGGCTTGAACGCCAGATAACGCCGCACGAACGCATCGGGATAATCGGACGCCCCCTCGATTTTCGCGCCATTGAAGAAATACCGATGGCCCGTTTCCATCTCCAGCCGGATATCTGCGGTGGAGGTCGTCTTCGCGATGCGGATTTCATGCACGGTATAATCGGCATCCAGGTACCCCAACTCCTGAGCCTGAAAGAGAAGCCGCCCCTTGGCTTCCTCATACCACTGCTGGAGGAGCGCGCCGCCTTTTTTCAACGGGAAGGCGGCCGCCTCTCTCTTCAGTGGCTCCTCATCCGCGCCCGGACCATTCAGGGTGAGCGTCACCTCCGAGACGCGGACCGGCTCTCCCGGAATCACACTGACCCGCAGGAGATAGGCGTCGGCGCCTGCCTCCTCGATCGTTGTGGTGACCCGGGCGTTGTAATAACCGAAAGGCTCTATCGCCGTCAGGACCTTTTCGTCCGCCTGCCGCGCGAAACGTTCGAGCCACAACCGATCCACTTTTTCTTCCTGAACCAATCCATAGGGGAGGACGAGCATCTCCCTTACATTTTTCAGGACATCGTCCTCGATGCCTTCCACGACGACCTCGACCGGGTCGGCCGCGGACAAAGGCGTGACGAAGAATATAAGAAATGATATTAATATGATGGATGCAGAACGTCGTCTGGAACTTACCATGGGAAAATCTTTTAGCCCTTCCCCATCTTCAGCAGTGTTTCATGAAAGATGTGGTAGAAGGCCCTGTTGTCGGCCACGCCCTGCTTGATAATGTTTCCCGCCTCGTCGATGCTGTTGAGATTGATGACGATATTGACGCTCCGATTGAAGGCGGCCATGTTGTCCATCGTCCGGTACCGCTCGCTGACCAATGCTACGAAAAACCGCCGCCGGGTCGTCATGTTCAGGTTTTCCAGATACTGAAGGACGCCGTTCGTCTCCGGATTCTCCGCGTCAAAGCGTTCGTTTACGACAACGACGTCGAAGATGTGAAACCGCATGGCTTTGAGGGCCTCTTTGGCCGTCTCCGGCGCCGTGACCTGGTATCCCAGCGCTTTGATGGCGCTGCTGATCTTTTCCCGGGAGGCCGGATCGGGTTCGCAGACCAGCGCGGTCGCGCTTCCCTCCCCGACGAAGTCGAACGGCCGGTCCGCGGCATCGTAACCTTCCGACGCCACCTCATTTAAAAGGGCCCCTTGCTCTTCCATCGATTGGTCACCTCTCTTTATGGTTTTCGCATCATCGGATCATTTCGATCCGGAATGGCTTCGCTTTAAGCTCCCGAAGACAAGCCATGCGATCAGAATCTTCGCGCCGGTTTTCCATAGCTCGTGTCCACCTCGAGCTTGCCGAGGTCGGTCGTGGATTGTCCCCGCGCGCTCTTCACCGTGTCGATGCCGCGGCCGACGACCCCCTTGTTGGAGGCGTAGGCCTTCCCGGTCTCTTCGCTGATCAACCCCTTGCTGAAGAGATCGACGATGTAGTCGTCGAAGGTGATCATCCCGAAGGCGGTTCCCGCCTGGATGATCTCGTAGTAGGTCTTCCCCTCCGATTCGCCATGGAGGATCGTCTCCTTCACCCGGAGGTTCGTTCCCATGATCTCAAAGGCGGCGACCCGGCCGCCCCCCTCCTTGGGGAGAAGGCGCTGGCAGACGATCCAGCGGACCGTGTCGGCCAGGCGGATCCTTACCTGGGTTTCCTCTTCGGTGGAAAACATGCCGAGGATGCGGTTGATCGTCTGACCGGCGTCCACCGTATGGAGCGTGCTGAGGACCAGATGGCCCGTCTCCGCGGCGGAGAGGCCGATCTCGACCGTCTCCCGGTCCCGCATTTCACCGACGAGGATCACCTTCGGCGCCTGACGGAGCGCGGCGCGCAGGCCGCTCGCGAAGGTGTCGAAATCGTTTCCCATCTCACGCTGGTTGAACGTGGCCATCTTGTGGGGATGGGAGTACTCGACCGGATCCTCGAGGGTCACGATGTGGACCGATTTCTTTTCATTGATGTCGTTGAGCAGCGCTGCGAGCGAGGTCGTCTTGCCGCTTCCGGTGGCGCCGGTCACGAAGATGATGCCGTTCTTCTCCTCGGCCATCTTGTGGAACGCCTCCGGGAGATTCATGTCCGCAAAGGTCGGGATCCGGGTCTCCAGTTTTCGCAGGATGGTGGAATAGTTCCCCCGTTGCGAGAAGACGTTCACCCGGAAGCGCGCCTTGCCGGGAAGCTCGTACGAAGAGTCGCAGGATCCCTGGGAAAGCAGGATCTCCGTAAGCCGCCGGTCCTGGTTGATCAGGTTGAGCGCGAAGATCTCCGTCTGGAACGGGGTCAGCTTCCGAAAGGGCGGGTCCATCTCCACGCCGGTAAGCTGGCCCGAACTCTCGACCTGAAAGGGCTTCCCGACCGTGATGTTCAGGTCCGACACGTTTTTGTGCGAATCGAGCATCTTTCCCAGAATATAATCGATCTCCTGTTTTCTCATTGTCTGCCTCCCGCAATCCATCGGCCCTTCAAAACGGCCGCTACGCCTCGGTGAAATCCGTCGGCGGATTCCTCAGGAAGGGCCGGAAGCGCTGCTTGTCGTTCGCCTTCAGGTAGGCCTCGTCGCCGCTGATCCACCCCTTGTTCAGGAGCTCCAGGATCGCGTCGTCCAGAAGCTGCATCCCGTACTTCTTGCCGGTCTGGATCATCGACGGGATCTGGAAGGTCTTCGACTCGCGGATCAGGTTTCGTACCGCGGCATTGGCGATCAGGATCTCCATCGCGGCGCAGCGCCCCTTCTTGTCGATCCGCTTGAAGAGGACCTGGGCGATGACCGCCCGGATGCCGTCGGCCAGTGTCGAGCGGATCTGCATCTGCTCGCTCGACGGGAACACCTCGATGACCCGGTCGACCGTCTTGGCGGCGCTCGTCGTGTGGAGGGTGCCGAAGACCAGATGGCCGGTGGAGGCCGCCTCGACGGCAAGGGAAATCGTCTCCAGGTCGCGCAGCTCGCCGACCAGGATGATGTCCGGGTCCTCGCGCAACGCCCCGCGCAGGGCCGCCGTGAAGGACTTCGTGTGCCGCCCGACCTCCCGGTGGTTCACGATGCAGCTCTTGCTCTGATGGACAAACTCGACCGGGTCCTCGATCGTTATGATATGGTCCTTCCGCGTGGCATTGGCCTCGTCGATGATCGCCGCGAGCGTCGTCGACTTGCCGCTTCCGGTCGGACCTGTGACGAGGACCAGTCCCCGCGGGAGGGAGGCCAGCTTGGAGACGACCGGCGGGAGGCCCAGTTCCTGGGCGGAGACGATCTTGCTCGGGATCTCACGGAAGACCGCCGCGCAGCCGAACTGCTGCTGGAAGAAGTTCGCGCGGTAGCGGGCAAGCCCCGGAATCTCATAGGCGAAATCGACGTCCCCGGTCTCTTCGAACTGCTTGATCTTGTGCTCGGGCGTGATCTCGTAGAGCATCCCCTTGAGCCCGTCGTTGGTCAGGATGTCGAATTTGATCCGCTCCACCTCCCCCCGAATCCGGAGGGCGGGCTGCTGGCCCGTTACGAGATGCAGGTCCGATGCACCCTGGTCATGCATCAACTGGAAAAAGGCGTCGATCTTTGCCATCAATGGCCTCCTTCTGATGAGGTTAAGAGAGCAGTGGAGAACACCAAAGCGCTGTGCTCCCCCGGCTCCCAAGTTGATCCGTCACGACGGACGCACCGCCATTCACGCGGATGCCAAGCTCGGGAACTGCGGCTTTATAGCGGCCGAAGTATAGGGAAAGGAGGCCGCTTTGTCAAGAATAACGGGGGGCTCTAAGCAGCGCCGCTACGGATCGCGCCCCCACGATCACTTCTCCGGGCAACGGAGACAACCTTGAACCGTCCATGCGATTCTGTCGCTCGATCACTTGAGAATGAGACCGCTTCCCGCTGCATCCGAGGTCCCCGGAATGATCAGCCGGGACTGCTCCTGCCGTTGCATTTCTTTGGCCTGTTCGACCAGATGCGCCACGAACTCCTCCATGGCTGCGGAAAATTTCTCTATCGCCTGTGAAAGGTTTTGGGCATCGATCGGGAATTGAATGGGCATAGGGCCTTGCTGGGTGTAGATCTGAGACTGCCCTACAAAAAGAACCGGGCGGGTTTTGTCCGGTTCCCCATTCGGCTTGACCGGCGACAGCCGGCGGATCGCGCCCGTGGTCAAATCACTGAAAACCTCTTCCCGGTGGAGGTTCTGTTGGTTGAATTTGACTTTTCTCCCTTGCTCTTCCGAGTCTGTCATGATCTCCTCCTGAATTGTGATCGGCGATCATAAACCGATTGTCCGGTTTTTTCCAACGGATATCTTTTACCCGTATGATTTCTCAAGACGATCTTCATTGGACGATCCTCCCTGAAACGTTGATTCAGATCCGCGCGGTGATCATCATTACCGTGGGCAACCCTCCCTGCCGGGTATTCGCGGGACGGCGTCTACGACAATGGACGCCGCACTTTCGGCACTGAGATGGTTGGTATTGATGACGATGTCATAGTTGACGGGGTCCGCGATGTCGGCCCGGAAGTATCTCTTGACGAACTCATGGCTGCCGTTGTCAAAACGGGCGATTTCGTTCCGGGCATCCTCTTCATTGAGCTTTTGTCTCTCCATAACGCGTTTCACACGCACCTCGACCGGCGCCACAATCAATACATGAAAAGCGCCGGGAAAGTCTTTCAGGATGAACTGGCTGCCGCGTCCCCGAATGACGATCGACCGACCGGTTGCAATTTCCTTAATCACGTACTCCAATCCGGCCACATAGTTTGTATCATCCAGCGGTATTTCCCATAAGGGCGAGTATATCCAGGGGTAGAATGTATCGCCCATGTAGGAGGCCTTGGCCATGGTTTCGGCAATGCGCCCCAGAAGGGTGCTGGGCGGCATCTCCTTTTCTGCGATGGTCGCGTTTGGCCGGCGGAGCCGCTCCGCTACGCCGGCGATGATTTCGCGGTCGACGTAATCAATTTTCATCTTGCGTGCGACCAGTTCCCCGATGTCGTTTGACAAGCTTCCGTATTGGCCCCGAATGGTGATGACCGGCATCTTAAAATCCTCCTGATTCATGAATCTGCCGTTTTGTATGTGACATGGTTTTGATGCTACGGAAGAAAACAGGGTGAGTCAATAAAATAATGTATGCTATAGTAGCTGCCTTATGAAAAGAACCATGCTGAAAAAGACAGGGACATATGCCGCAATTCTTCTGTTGCTGGCTTCGAATGCGTTCGCGTTCGATCTCAGAATCAAAGGAGAGAGGATCGACCTGCATGCCCTGGAGGAGCCCCTGCAGAATATTTTGCTGGGCATGGCTGAGCAGGGAATCAGGGTTCGGGTTGATCCGCAGGTGAATCCCCGCGTTTCAGCCGCCTTTAAAAATCGCGATCTCCGGGAAGCCGTTGCAATTTTGTTGCAACCCTATGATCATGTACTGGTTTGGGAGAAAGTGCCGCAAAAAATCTCTTCCTTCAGGCTTTCGGAGATTCAGATTTTCAGGCCCGGCAAGAAGGAGTTGATTCAGGACCTGAGCCCCCGCGCCTTTTCCCTTGTCAAAGATCCGAAGGACGGAGCGCTGCATGTCAAGGATGAGTTGCTGTTGCGGGTAAAATCCGGAGCGGATGCGGGAAAATTTCTCAAAACAATCGGCGGAAGGGTCATCGACAAAAATGAAGCACTGGGCATCTACAGAGTCCGGTTGCCGCCGGATTCCGATATTCCGGCAATCGTATCCAGGATCAATGCCCTGCCGGGCGTTGCTCAGGCGGAGCCGGATTTTGCCTACGCCGCTCCCCCTCTCTATCGTGCAGATCTCTCTTTGCCGGCCGGGGAGATCGCCAGGGTGTTTCGGGAAGATGGGAAAGTTCCCGTAGCGGTGTTGGATACGGGAGTGATGGCCGGAGCAGGCCCGGACGGTTTTGTGATGGCATCCTTCGACGCGGTCATGCCCGTTCAACCTGTCGCGGATCATATCGGTCACGGCACCCAGATGGCGCTGATCGCATCCGGGCTGGTCAAACCCATCGGGGTAAAAGTGGAGGACGGGGGTCAGATTCCGGTGGTGGCGATTCGGGCGATGGATGACAACGGGTTCACCACCGATTTCACCATTCTGAAAAGTGTTGATTTTGCGATTGAAAAAGGGGCAAGGGTGATGAGCCTGAGTTGGGGTTCGGAAAAGCGGAGCGATTTCCTGGAAGAAATATTGGACTATGCCGCGGCAAAGGGCATGATCATCGTAGCCTCCGCAGGAAATGAGCCCACGGGAAAACCGGTTTATCCGGCGGCTTATCCTTCCGTGATTGGCGTGGGCGCCGCATATCCCAACGGTACAACATGGGAAAAATCAAATTACGGAAGTTTTGTGAGCTTGTATGCACCCGGTTTTGCCGCATTGCCGGTCGGTTACAAAGGAGATCCGGGAATTTATGGCGGAACATCAATTTCCGCTGCATTTGTAGCCAACCGCATCGCCGATTACTTGTCGAAATATCCGGAAAGCAACCTTCAACAAATCAAAGCGGCCTTCAATGACAACAAAATGCCAAAATAATCGAGCCGCGCTGAAATAACCAAGGTGGCTTACAGCGTGAGGCCTGCAAGCACCCAGGCGAGATGCAGCGGGAATGTCTGCAGCGGTGTGTCTTTGTTCATTCGCGCTGTCGTCACACAGAAAGGAGGTTTCCAAGGACCCGTCATGACTCGCAACAGACCCTGTCTTTCCCGTTCCTTTTTCCCTGATACATGAGCTGGTCGACCCGGTGGACGAAGGCTTTCATCTCTTCCGGCGGCTTGTATTGTGCAACACCGATGCTCAATGTCATCTGGACCTTTTTACCGGACTCCGGGATAAAAATCTCTTTCTTGAATTCCGTTCTGATTCTCTCCGCGATCACGGAGCCATCGGCGCTTGTTGTCATCGGCAGCATGATGGTGAATTCCTCGCCGCCGTAACGATAAGCGGAATCTGTCTGGCGCAACCACCTTTTGACCACCTGACCGACCCGGAACAACACCTGGTCTCCCTCGACATGCCCATGAGCATCGTTGAATGCCTTGAAATCGTCGAGATCCAGAAGGAGAAGGGTCAACGGCTGTCCGTAGCGGTTTACCCGATCGACCTCCATCCGCAATTGCTGATGAAAATACCTGGAATTGTTAAGTTGTGTGAGGTCATCGATTATGCTGAGTTCCCGGTATTTTTTTTCGCTTTCCCTCAGCGCCTCTTCCATCCGCTTGCGTTCGGTGATGTCGATGGCGTGCGTGAGGTTCAACACCACTTTTCCCGTTTCATCCCTTACCGGATTCGCTTTTGCGATGAAATACAGGGTCCTGTCCGGCATCGGAACGACAACCTCTACCGACTGGCTTTCGCCCGTCTCGAAAACCTTCCTGCTGGCCGCCTGACGGCGGTCCGCATGCTCCTTCGGATAGACGTCCCAGAATGTTTTCCCCAAAAAATAGTCGGGTGTCTTGCCGAATGTCGACGCGAATACCTGGTTCACGAATTTGTACTCCCCTTTATGGTCGACACAAAACACGACGTCGCTCGAATGCTCCAAGAGGGAGCGGTATTTAAATTCGCTGTCCTTATAGGCTTGTTCGATCCGTTTGTGCTCTGACTCCGTTTGTTCCAATTCCCGGATCCTCTGCTTCAAGCGGGCATTCTCTTCGATCAGTTCGGGATTTGTCTTGAATGGATCTGTCATCGTCGTCATTGGCCAGTCCTCCCTTGTACAGGAAATGCAATGGCGCTTTCTTGGTAATGATGGATCTTAAACAATGCCCACAGATGGGTTGTTCGGCTTATATGTTGGTCGGGATCAGAATCGCGATTACTGATAAAGCAAGAGCCGCCCCTTGTGGGGTGACTCTGCACCCTTTCGCCGAAGCTACCGGGGGGGGCGTCGTGTAATTCATACGCGCTATAACGGTAATCTGTCAAGAGTTCAATCGGAGATGAAAACCGTAATCCACCACCAACTCCATTCAATTTCAAGGATTCACTACTGTTATCACCCAGGAGCAGGAATCATCCCCAGAATCCGGCGCCGGGCCTCCAGATAAAGATCCAAAGCAGGATGGCCTTTCACCAACCGGATGACCAGTTCACCGGATCGCTCAACAATCCTACCCGGAATGTTGATGAACGAAAACCGAATCGCCTTGATGCGTCGGGATGCCCAGGAACCTCCCAAAATCTGACGCTTCATGATTGTGTTTACGTTGGGAACAAAGCAAACCTCCGCCCATTCCTGATTCGTCTTGATCCACTTGCCGTCAAACTCCTTGTAAATCGGATTCCAATCCTGATCTCCAACTTCCGTTAATACCGTTTTCTTGAACTCAGGCGTCACATCCGCCCCAATCGCAAACTCGATCCGACCAAACCGCGCATCCTCCCCTTTTTCACAATATCGTAAAAGGGCGTGCTGATACCCCGCTGTGTCCGAACGAAGTCGAACCTTCTCCACCCCTTCAGGCAACATCGCGAATGCTTTCTTAAATACCCGGTGGATTAAGGCGATGACCATAGGGTCAAGTCATTCAATAAGTGCAACCGTATATATTTCCTTGACACACACCGGCCATTTCCCTATAGTTCACCCATATTCAAAACAAGTTGCGATCAAATCACAGAATCAAAGACCGGCGGTAGGGGGCTATTTGCCCATCTGTAAACCTTTTTTTGGCAAGGAGGGAGTCATGAAGGGGAGTCGGATTTGGATTTTAGCGGTATGTTTGCTCTTGGCGCCTGCTTATGGTTTCGCCCAGGGCGTTCCCGGCGTCACCGATACGGAAGTCACCATCGGGATCACCAACCCCCTCTCCGGCCCGGCGGCGCTCTGGGGGACAACCGGGGTGGCAGCCAAGGCGTGGGCCGATTACATCAACGACAAAGGGGGCGTTCACGGCCGCAAGATCAATGTCATCCTCCGGGATGACGGCTACAACCCGTCGCGCGCGCTGGCCAATCTCACGGAAATGAAGGGCAAGGTATTTGCCGTGTCGGCCCTTTTGGGAACGGCCATCGTCAACACCACAAAGGATTTTTTTGCCGAGAACAAGGTCCCCCTGATTACGGCTTATGGCGATGTCCGGATCTTTGAAAAGTATCCGAAGGACAAGCTGCGCTGGGTTTTCGTCTCCTATCCGGACTACAAGGATGAGGGGGAATTCCTGACCGGTCACGCCGTCAAGAACCTCGGGGCGAAAAAGATATCCGTTTTCTATCAGAATGATGATTATGGGAAAATGGGTCTTGAAGGGGTCAAACTGGCCCTTTCCAAACTTCCCGGCGGCGCCTCCCTTGGCGCCACCATCCCCTACGATGTGACCGAACGGGCCCTGGCAACCCATGCCCAGAAATTGAAGGAGGGAGGAGGCGATTGCCTCTTGGTCTACGCCAGTCCCACCCACGGCCCCCTTATTCTCAAAGAGATGGCCAAACTGGATTACCGGCCCAAGGTACTGGTATCGTTCCCCCTGGGGGATCCTATTATGTACAAGATCGCCGGCGCCGATGTCTGGGAGGGGGTCTATCCCGCCGCCCCGGCCAATTCCAGTCTCCCCGGCGAACCGGCAGCGGATAAAGTGACCGAGATCCTCAAAAAATATGACCCCAAGATTGCCGGCAAGGAATTTCTTGGCCTCTTCGGCGCCGTTTCCATGATGTATGTCGTTGAGGGGCTGAAGAACGCCGGCCGGAACCTTACGCCGGAGGGAATGATCAAAGGGATGGAGATGATCAAGAACTGGAAGCCCGAGGGACTCGGGGCGCCTGTCACCTTTGGTCCGGACCGGAGGCACGGGGTGAATGGGTCCAGGCTCACCCATGCGGAAAATGGAAAACATGTCCCCATAAGCGATTATGTCATCTACAAGCCGCTCTTCTAAGCTCATGGGCATGTTGGAAATAAAAAACCTTTCGGTCCACTTTGGTGGAATCCGGGCCTTGAACGGCATCGATCTTACTGTCCACGACAATGAGATCCTCTCGATCATCGGCCCGAATGGTTCCGGAAAGACCACCCTGTTCAACTGCCTCACGGGGATATACCACCCCGATCAGGGCGACATTGTCTACCAGGGGGAGAGCCTCCTCGGGCTCTCCCCCGATCTCATCGCAATCCGCGGCATCGCCCGAACCTTCCAGAATCTCCGTCTCTTCATGAACATGAACGTGCTGGATAACCTGATGCTGGGGCGTCATGTCCACATGAAGAAGAATATCTTCGCAGCGTTACTCAGGCTGCGCAGGGAGGAGCTTTGCCACCGGGAAAGGGTGGAGGAGATTATCGATTTTCTGGACCTGCAGGCCTATCGAAACGCCCGGGTCGCCGATTGCCCCTACGGCGTCCAGAAAAGGATTGAACTGGGAAGGGCCCTGGCCCTGGAGCCCAAGCTCCTGCTGTTGGATGAACCCATTTCGGGATTGACCTCCGAGGAAAAGGAAGAAGCGGCTTACCGGATCACCGAGATCCGGGGTCGCTTCAAGATCACCATCATCCTGGTGG
>CAYSSF010000046.1:0-20622 GCA_964433455.1 uncultured Syntrophaceae bacterium | reverse complement strand
AGTACGCCTCACGACTCAGGATATCGGGGGCCTTGCATCCGGGCATTTTTGAACAGCCTATTAAGGGATTGGATTGAGGTGAAACCATGAAAATCATCCGAACGGACAGCGCGGAATTTGAGGTCCATTTCCGGCGGATCCAGGAGCGGGGCCGGGTTTTTGATCCCGAACTCTGGGCCGCCGTCGGCCGGATCGTGGAAGATGTCGGCCGGCGGGGCGACGAAGCCCTTTTTGAATATACGGCGCGGTGGGACGGCCATGCCGTGAGCGCGGCGACGGTTGAAGCCACGGCTGCCGAACGGACCGCCGCGGTTGCGGAGGTCGCTCCGGAGGATCTGGAGATTCTCCGGCTGGCCTCCGGGAGGATCGCCCGTTTCCACGAGCGGCAGCGCCAGGAGGGATGGCTGATTGCGGAAGAGGAGGGGATCGAACTGGGGCAGCGCATCCTTCCTTTGGAACGTGTCGGCATCTACGCCCCGGGGGGCTCGGCCTGTTATCCCTCCACCGTTCTGATGACGGCGATTCCCGCCCGAATCGCCGGTGTCGCGGATATCTGCCTGGTGACGCCTTCCCGCGACGGCCGTCTCCACACGCTGATCGCCGCCGCCGCGGAACTTGGAGGCGTAACCCGGATTTTCAAGATCGGCGGCGCGCAGGCGATCGCCGCGCTGGCGTTCGGCACGGCGACCATCCCCCGCGTGGACAAGATTGTCGGTCCGGGGAACGTCTACGTGGCGGCGGCCAAAAAATGGGTCTTCGGTCAGGTGGGAATCGATATGATCGCCGGCCCCAGCGAGGTGCTGATCATCGCCGATGGGACGGGGGTTGCGGCCCATGCCGCGGCGGATCTGCTGGCCCAGGCCGAGCATGACGAAATGGCGGGCGCCGTGCTGCTGACGCCGGACGAGGCCTTTGCGGGCGCGGTGGACAGGGAGGTCGACCGCCAGCTCGCAGGTCTCCCGCGGAAGGAGATCGCCGCCCGATCACTTGCGGCCTTCGGGGCGTTGGTGATCACGCGCGATCTCGCCGAGGCGGTCGCGCTGGCCAACCGCTTCGCACCGGAACACCTCGAACTGATGGTCCAAACCCCGGAAGGGCTTCTCGCGGAGATCCGGAATGCCGGGGCGATCTTTATGGGGATGCATACGCCGGAGGCGCTCGGCGATTACACGGCGGGACCGAACCATGTGCTGCCGACCGGGGGGACGGCCCGTTTCGCCTCTCCCCTCGGCGTTTACGATTTCGTCAAGCGGACCAGCCTTCTCTCTTTTTCGCGGGAAGCCCTCCGCCGCTACGGGAACGCATCCGCCCGTTTCGCCGAAATGGAAGGGCTCGGCGGACACGGTCGTTCCATCCGTCTGCGCCTGGAATAAGCAGAAGCTCTCGCCTTGCTGCGAAAGATCTGCTGTAAAAAGATCTTGACAAACGGGCCTTGTTGATTAAGATGGGCGCACGTTTCCGAAGATTGGGAAACCAGAGCAGCCATTTCGTGAGCGCGGGCGTAATTCAGTGGTAGAATGTCAGCTTCCCAAGCTGGACGTCGTGGGTTCGAGTCCCATCGCCCGCTCCAAGATGATCAAGAGGCTACGGAGATTCCGTGGCCTCTTTTTCGTTATGGCGTGCTGATTCAGTGTGCCGAAGAGTAGGAATGAAGTTGTAATGTTAAGGATTTTTCAAGACGTCGTCGTGGTTGCCCACAACTCTCAGGAAAATAGTGTCTTCTACGATTTCAAATGTCAGGCGATAAAAGTCATCGACCCGTACTTCCCAAATATCTTCTTTACCTTTTATTTTCTTCGTATGCAGGGATGGATGCTTGAAATTTTTGGATAGCTGTTCAACCTGTCGATCAATCTTGTCCTGAATGGCTACGGGCAACTTTTGATACCTTTTTTTAAAACCCTTGTAGGCTTCGATTTTCATGACCTTAGCGCTCGCACAAGATCCTTGACGGAACCATCGCCTACGACACGACCGGCCGCCTTATCTTTGTCGGCCTCTTCTTCCCCCTTCTGCCACTTCTTCGTCCAGAAATAGGACTGCGTCGGATCTATTGCCTCTTTTGTCTTGATAAAATACACAAAATTAAGAACCTCTTTCAGTTTAACTGAGGGCAAGCCATTGATCTCCTGTAAGATTTCTTTTTTGTATTTGGATAAAGCCGTTCCCATGCTGATCCACCTCCTGTAATTACTGATACTCTCCATCCTCCAGCAGCAATTCAACAACCTCTTTGCTGTACAATGTATGAAAACCTTTAAAGTGTCAAGAGATAAGGAGATTCATGTCAGGAGCACGTGATATTCAAAAACACTGGGCTTCTATTCGGATCGTTAATGAACCGGGCAAAAACCCAAGGAGCCTTCGGGTGGAGAAACTCAGAGATTTTCCTTAAGTATCCTCTTTCAAACGCAAACCATATTTCCAAATATTTTGCGATGTATAGCGGCAAAAGTCATCATCGTCGCTGCATTCCAGGGCGGGCCACCACCGGAGTTTAATGATACTTAAGAGCAGAGGGAATCCAATATTTCCTCTTACACTGCTGCCACGGGTTAACGTTACAGGTAATTTGGAGACATGGATTTCGTTTTCGCAGACCTGCCCTGAATGAGTATCGAGGTATACTGCAGGGAGTCTGTCAAATGAAACCAGGAGCCCACCTGCCGTACGATCGAAAATGAACTCCCCACCGAAAATGGTCCCGTCTTTCCGATCGCATGATTGAACGATCCCATAATAATCGCAGGGGTAATCTGGAAGTTCGTGTTCGCATCGATTGTATCCTTCACAATAAACCGTTTTGGTTTCGTACCTTATGTGAGGGTATGGAGTGACGATTAGATCGGGAGGAAGCGTAAAAAATGTTCGTACAAAGCCGATTACTTTCTCTTGCAGGATGATGTCTGGAAGAATACCAGAATAGTAGCATTCCCAACCCATATTTATAATCTCTCGCCGGTCATGATTTGGCTGACAGTACAAAGCTGACAGAAATCGATAACAAGAAGGATGACATTATAAGCCCATAACCCTCGAAACCGGTGATTCGCTCCCGGAGTTATGAGTGACGACGGATCCCTATTGGGCTCAGACCGCAAGCGAGCACGCTTTTCATTTTACCTCCATCATGGCTGTGATCGTCTTATCTCCAAAAGAAAACGCTTCGATCACTTTCCCTTTGACTTTGATTGACGCACCCTTCTTTGGCAGGATCCGTTCCGTAATGACGATGATCTCCCCTGTTTGATCGCGAAGAGCAAAAGATTTAACGATGAATAACGAAAAAACGTCTGTCACAGCACCGGAGACAAAAATCGTCTTTCCTTCATAATCTCTCGGATTATCTAAGATATTTTTAATAGACGTTGGCGAATTAAAAGAAGAGAGGTCGCAACCGAAAAGCAAAGGCAGGCCTGCGATCAACAATAGGAGAATCATCCTCCTTCTCCACAATCTGGTTTCCAAGGTTCAGTGACCTCCCTTAATATTCATTGTAATCGGCCGATAAATTTACATATGTTACCTTGCGATTCAGTTGCATGCCCCCCATACTGGGTGCATGATGGGTCCAGATTCGGAGGACTTCCATCAATGGACCAAGCTGTTTGTCCTGAAAGCCAGCGGCGGTTCAGCTCATACCCTTCGTGCCCGCAGGTGGCGCGAAGGGCGCTTTAACAGCGAGATATTTCTTCATAGAGAAAGGCCTTAAAGAGCAAGTTCAGTTGTTCTTCCGGCAACATTTGATTTGCATTACCTGATGGCGTATTGATGATCTGTTTTGTGGTTGCCTGCGCCACCGGTGTACCCTGCCGTTTTGACTTTCTTTTTGGACCCATCTTACCGTTTGGAATGCTGTCCGTCGTACCCGTTGGCAAGACCATGTTATTTATAGGATTCGACATATAACCTTTCAGCTCGGATAGACATTGGGCTCTATTCCGATTTTTTTGTTTCAGGAAATCTTCATAGTTCTTTCGCACCTCATTCTTTATGACATCCAATAGATGCGTGGTCTGGGGATCCGAAGGCATGGTATAAAGGGCTAAGGCGCCTAAAAAACCCTTGTTCACACTGCTCGCGAGGGGAATGAGCCGGCCGTTCGAGTCCTTAATTGCGTAATGATCACCCAGAGTATTGTCATATGCCCAATAGAGCCTTTTCATATGAACACCGGCCCAGAGAAAGTCTCTAACCTCTTCCACTTTTTCAAGGGTCAGAATCACCCCTAACGGGAGGAAAAAATCCGGATGAACCGGTTGTTTAAGCCCTAAAGCCTGCCAATTGTTCATGATGAATTGCTCATACCGGGATGCGTATTTTTCTCCAAGGTAGTTATGCAGCGGTGTCCCCGTTGCCTGACTACCATGGGTAATGTACGTATGAATCAACCAGTCTCGGTAGATATTGAGATTGTCGGAAAAGGAATGGAGAGAATCAATCGTCAGGTTGTAGATCTGACTGATTGCCGTAAGCTGGTGCTTCTGCCCCGCTTGTGTATTGGCATTGTACACGGCAGCAAAACCATTTGGGATTAAAGTATTCACCAACCCGGCAAAATTAATGCCGCCAGGAACTGCCGTAGCCCCATCAGCGTAAATGATAAGATCACTATCGTTCAGGTTTCCGATTTTTGCGACGCGTTTCGCGGGCATGTAATTGATAAATGCCTGGCTGTTCGAGATGATGTCGTCTGTAAGGAGGGACGGAAGATTCTGCTGATCAAGCCGATAGCGAGGATGTCCATTGACGTCCCGGTATTGAATCAAGGCATTCCAAAAATTGACATCCCGCACGCTTTGACAAAAAGATCCAGCATACTTCAGCGCAATCTCAGGAAGCGCTAAAACCTCTTCTTTTTTCTCATGGCGGAAATACACCGACAATACCCTCCCCGTCCGTTTCATGCCCGGTCTTGTATTCACATCAGAGGGGTTGAGACCGATGTGTATAAAGCTTTCCTGGTTGAATCTATCCTTGTTGGATATGTCCACAGCTTGGCCTTCCTTCATTGACTGCTCGATTGTCGTTTCGATCAGACTCTGATACAAGTTCTTTTCGAAGGGAGATTGGTGGGTCGAAAGATAACTCCTCGTCTTGATGGCCTCGTGCTCCGAACGTACCTTGGCGAAGTCCTCATGAATTCTTGATAATTTGTCATTCAGGTTTGAAAGCGCGGCATCGAAATTATTCAGCGCCTCCAACCACCCATTGAGAATTTGTACAAAGTCTTCTATGACGGCGGTAAAGGTCCTTTTCAAGACCTCAAGACGCTGGCTTAAAAGGAACCTCTGCATGGATTCAAGATATGGAGATTTCTTGAAAATGACCCCAAACCGACCTGCATTCAAGTACTCGTATTCTCTTCGATTTGCTTCCTCTTTGTCGATCTCGACCTGATATCGGCCCGTCGAGCAGAATTGAGTCGCATAAGCCTCATCGATGATCTCTTTTGCCTGCTGAAGCTTGCTGACCAATTCCTTGCAGAATTGGCGCGCTGTATCGAGTGGCCGCGCATTCGTCTCATAGGCCACTTCATACAGTGGGTTGCCTGTTACCAGCCCGGTGAGGGGCTTTTGAGTCTTCTCGTCGAGAGTCGGCCGATACTGGCGCACACGATTTAATATCAAGAAGATTTGATTTTCGACCAGACCGGGATAGTAATTTGCCTTGTTATCCTGATAACCGCCGAATATCTCACTCGCCGACCGCCGGTAATACTCCAGGATGCTATGGTATGTCCTTCTTAGATTTCGATTGTTCCTGTCGAATATTGTGTCATTGCTTGTTCCTAAATTATTTTGCAGCAATTTCTTTGCCAGACTCACCACCTGCTGTTGGTCATTTGTCCCCATTATATCGGGATTGCTGTTAAAACAATCGGTTTCGTTTGCCCGGGATTGATCCAAATTGAGCGTCGGCAGCTCACAACCGGTGATGAGATTGTAATTGATGGTCGGATCTGCAAATCTTAAGGGGAAGTTATTGGGAGCAAAGATTTTTTCGGTAAAAAAATTGAAATCAATCGACGGGGCAACGGAATTCCGTTGTTTATCGGTTATCAGTTCAGCTATCTCATCCAGTAACCCGAACTTCTGATCTTGCTTGGTCGCACCCTTGAAATATTCATTTTCGGGTGCATTCTGTGAATAGTAGTCTTGAGAGTTCCTCAGAAATCGATCGGTTGCCCCGTCCCAGTCGAAAGTCGGCAATGCCGGTTTCCTGATATCACTAACAAATGACTGAGCCAGTTGAATACTGAAATCCTTGATAATATCGTCCACCGGGAACAGCCATGTATGGCACCCTAGCGTACTGAACACACCCTCCGAGGTATTGCCGATAATATTCCTTGTATTGGCAGGATCAAAGGGCCTATCATTTTGAAGGCATAAATTCGATAGATAGTCGGCAACAGCGGGGTACAATGTTTCCCTGGGCGGAAAGTTTGTAAGATGCTGAGCCTTCGGTCTCGTGCCGTCCACAACGTAGCATACGTCGAAAGGCGCCTGCCTATCTGATACTCGCGGGTTGGGATTCCAATTATGATCGTATTCAGAAAAAGGATATCCGCTGTCTCTTAGGACAAGAAATCTCCTGATTTCCCGCATTGCGGCCAAGCAGTTTGCCTGAATGAGTTGCCACTGATTTGGTTTATTCCTGAATGTTTCTGAAAAGGTATCGCTCAGGACGGCAATTCCCAAGACGGTGGAATTTGGGAGAGCGGGGGGTGTCTCGATCTTGTACTTCAGCACCTGGGCGATATCGAGCATGGTTCCCGAACCCGTGCCGCCGGCTATGGAACCAACGATGATAAAGTAATTGGTTATACTGGAATCTATCTGATGTCTGTCCTGAAAAGCGAGAAAATGGGCATTCAATATGTTCAGAAATCTTGCATTGCCTCGCAGGCTTTCTAAAAAGGAGAGACGGGAAAAATGTCTCTGCTGCCCGGCGCCTTGTTCTTCTTGACCGCCAATAGGCAAAGTCAACTTTCGGGCATCCTCGCCGTCTTCGCTCTCGAACCATGGCCATTGACCGCGCCCTTTTCCCGCTTGAACGTCTCGTTTGATATTGCTCAGATCATTTTTAAAGTTTATGAATTCATTTCCTGTCGCTTGATTGTAGTCAATCTTGACATCGTCGATCGCAACCTCGGCATTGTCCAAATCAAGGGATAATAACTTGATACCGTCCGGAATAGCTCGACCATATTCTGGATCCAGGCCTTTGAGAAGTGAGTTTTGGACAAGCCAATGATTATTTGCATGGATCAGCGATCGTTTCAAATGGGTCAGTATCCACTTCCCTGTTCCACCCACGCCGATGACCAACACATTGTTCGGTGTTGACAGTGCCATTTTATCCCCTCCTGGTTAAGGTTGCCATCTGATGGAAAATCCATTGATACTGGTTGTATTCCTGCCCTGATGTAACTTTGTCCACCAGGGAATGATGTGAAACATTCGATGATAAACGAGCAGGGCCGGCTCAGCGCGCCGTCCTTTGATTTTGTATCTATCACCAATGACATAAAATGTCGGACAGGGCTTCCTTACGTTCTTGTCGCCATCATGTTTCATGGTATTGATCCAGGGGATGACCAGTTTATTTTTGCGGCTCACGATGCGAGCTTTATTGATGCCCAAAAAGTCACTGAGTCTGGCGTTGATGGGATTGCCGTTGATAAAAAGCAACCCCCGGAGCGGAGCGCGGGCCATACGCCAAAGGAGCTGTAAAATGATATAGAAGATCAGATAGGCAATGACGATCCAACAGATCATGCCCCAACCGTAGTTGATATTGAACGTGTTGTCGTCTTCGCGGACATATCGGCTGCCGTCTGGCCGTGGCAGTTCTGACCTGGTAAAGAGGCTGTATTGGCCGGGAGAGACGTGTTTGTCCGGTTGCAGGATTCCATGGAAGCGGTTGCTCTTGGAATCGTATTTCAAGAAGCCGACATCTGAAACACCCTGATCTCTTTCCTTTTCGACCTGGGCCAGTACCATCTCGTCAACCTTGCGGCCGGATAACTCCTGGGCGGGAACCTCCTGACCGTTACGATAAAATCTGCCATCGATGCTGAAAGGGCTTTTCTTCCAGAAGGTCAATAAATTGTAAATGGAATAGTCTTTATGCAGAGATGGTATTGTGCTTTTGAAGTAGATGACAGGCTTGACGTCCACACGGACAGCGTTCTTGGTCAAAATAAAATTGCCCGTTTTCAGGAATGAGCCGACGTTGACTTCAAAGAGAACCTCATAAGCGCCTTCCTGGCGGACGGGAATAGGCGCTTCGCTCCTGTAAAGACCGGCCTGCTTCGGGTCGGGAATAAGTTTGGGGTGGACTATTTGGCCATCGGGCATCTTGATGGATGCCGAGAAGGACAGGGGGTAGTGGGACAAATGAACGACTGGTGATCCATCCGATTTTAAAAAGGTGGCTGCGAGTTCGATAGGTTCACCCAATGGATGAATGGCCCGGGGCTTTTTGATGTCAAGCCTCGTGGGAAGAAGATCGCTCTTAACGCGCACTTTTCCACTGGGAGAAAGGGAGAGTTTCCATTCGCCGGCTTCCGGTTCAAGAAGGGCGTAGAGGTTCATCCCCGTCGTCGGATTGACAATGAGATTTTTCCCTTCTTTGATTTGCTCGCCCTTGGGGTTGACGATCCGGAGTTCCTGGTTCTTGATACGGATGTCTTTCTTGACGGAAATCACGACTTTTTCCACATAGGGCGGAATGACTACCTTTTGCTCGGCTCCTGATTCCAGATCCAGCCATTCACCGGCCTGGGCGGTGAAGATGGTTTCAATGATCTTGCCATAGATTCCTTCCAGCTCTTCTTCATTTGCCCTCTTCATGTGGTAAGTTTTTTGTGGGGCGACCTGTTCCCAGAAAGCCCGGTCTTTGGGCCAGTAGGCGCCTTTCGCGTCCAGAGCAACGATGAAGAATTCGAAATTGATTGGTCGCACCAGATTTTCAATAGGAACATTCAGGAGATTTTTTTCAATAAAGGCCGACAGCTCCCGAAAATATCGGTCCTGCGTCAACGACCGGTTATCCTGCGGCCGACCATCTGTAAAAATGATGACGATCGGCTGACGGCTTTCACCGGGGATCATGGCTTTTTTGAAATAATCCTGCACCTTGACCAGCGCCTGATGGAAGTTGGTATAGCCCAGGGAATATTCCTGAATTTTTTCCTTGATCTGTTTGATTTTTTCAGGTGAATTCATGTCCGTCAAGGGCAACTGAAATTGCTCGGGCGTATCCGTTCCAAAATTAACGATACTGATGCGATTTCTTGACTTGGGATCTGAAAAATACTGAAGGTAATCAACAAAATATTGAGCGGCCCGGACACGAATTCCTTCGGGATCGGAGGGGATCGGATCCATTTTATCCCCCTTCATGCTGCCGGACTGGTCGATCATTAAAAAAATATCAAGATGCGGCCGGCTTTGAGCCAGGACATCGCCTTTGCTCTTGGGAAGGAAATAGTTGTAGGACAGCCATCCGGTGGCAAACAAGCTTATGAAGACCAGAATGATCATCAAGGCTTTCTTCATGAAAGCTTCCTCCTATCCCGTTGTTCTGTACTTACGGAACCAGCCCCTGGGACGCGTACTAACAATGATGCCCACCCACGGACAGACAAATGTCCATAATAGCAAACCGGTAATGAAACCGCCGATATGTCCAGCGTAACTGACGGCGCTCTTATTGCCTGTAGCGATAAACAAAGCCAACTGTAAAAGGATCCAATATAGAACATAAAAATTTACGCTGATTCGAAATTGAAAGTAATATAATACATATACCGTTATTTTTTTATAATCCTTCCACAATCCCAAAAGTGAAGCCGCCAGGATACCGGATATCGCGCCTGATGCGCCGACAAGGACACTTTGCGATATCATCTGGTCCCCGAACCCGAAGAATCCGATGTGGCATAACGCCGATCCGATGCCACTCAACAGGTAAAAGACGATAAATGGGAAGTAAGAGTTCAATGGCCGCCGGTCCCTGCCGGCAAAACGGATGTTTTGCCCCATCTCAACACCAGGTCCGAAGATATACAGGAAGGTCATATTGCCAAGGAGATGGAAAAAGCCACCATGAAGGAATTGATAGGTAACGAGGGTGGCGTATCTTCGGATCAATTCTAAAATACCGTCGGCCGATAGCGGATGAACAATATCATAAGGACGGCAGCCCCATAATTGAACGACTGCTTCGTAAAACGACAAATTACCCAATAGAGTGACGAGAATCATGCCCAAATAAATGAGGATGTTCAGAACAATCAAGGCATAGACGACGGTCGGCGTCACCCAATATCTCTGGCGACTGATTTCAAGTTTTCCCGGTATGATGGTAAAAAGGATTACCAGAATGAGCCAAGCAATAATTTTAATCAATTCTTCCATCTATGTACCTGATATTAAGATCTGATGTCGCACTCGGTCCATATCGCCCGCAAGCCACCATTTTGTCAATGAATATTTCTATTGAGCCCCCACTATTCGATCAACGATGCCAAAATCGACGGCTTCCTGTGGTGTTATCAAATAATTACGTTCGATGACCGCACTGATTTCCTTCCCTACCCATGAGGCAGGCAAGTCTCTTGGTCAAATTACAATATCAGGCTCCCTGTGTGAAGGCTGAGAACGGCCGAGGCTGATAACTTTTTGCTGACAATCAGAACATAGGGCATAAATTCTCAGGCTGTCTTCTTTCTGATTTAATTGTTTGGAAACATCTTCCAACATTTTTTTCAGGTATTTCTTCTCAAAATCGCATTCAAAAACGCTATATTGCACTCGATAACCGTAATCCTTTAGAATCTCCGCCAGCTTTCGTCTTCTCTTGTCATCAACCACATCATAGGAAACGACAATGTACATCTCAATCCATCCTGTATGGCTCATAAGGAACCATAGTTTGTATCGTCTTCGACAATCTATAAACCTGTCGGCGGAAAATCTTACGCAAACAAACCGCTTCACCTGAAACATCATCCGGGAATTCTTTGTTCATCCGTTGGTCGTATTCACGGAAGTAACGCTTAAGGGCCTCGTGGTTCAGGATAAAACCGCCATCTGCGGCCGTTTCGAAATCGCCAGCAGTCAAAATCCGGTTGTTGACGAGGTAAAGGGTAAAGCGATCCACAATAGAATGCCTGAACTCTTCAACCAAATCCAGGGCGAGCGAAGGTCTGCCATAGTCAAGTTCATGCAGGTAGCCGATGTAGGGATCAAATCCCACAGCCACGAGCAGCGAAAAGATTTCATTAGTTATCAGGGAATAGCCGAGGCTCAGCAGAGCATTAATGGGATCGCGGGGCGGTCGTCTGCTGCGGACGGTAAAGGGCAGATCGCGGCGCAGCATCTCGCCATACACCCGAAAGTACGCAGCAGAGGCAGCGCCCTCAATGCCCAGCAGCGCCGGCAGAATAGGTTTTTCTCCGACTTTACGCAACGCGTCTTCCAGTTGGTGCAGGATTGTCTGAAACGATAAATAATCGTAATACTTTCCGTATCGATTGATCAACGCCATGCCGTTTTGGATCTTTGCCTTTACAAAGGCCGCTGCCAGTTCGCGCTGAAATCCCTCATCAATGTGTCTCTCATATTGGGCAATGCGCAGCAATACGTTCTTTGACTGAGCGGGAAGGAGCGTGCCGCGGTATTTCCCCCGCTGGGAAAGGAAATTGATGCAGGTGCCGTTATCGAGCAGAAAGGCCATGGCCTGGGACGTAAGCTGCACATTGCCGAAGATCACAAGACTATCGAGGCCGATGCACTGAACTTCGGTCAGCTTCGTTTTACCCTTGGAAATGACAAGCCGACGCGATGTTTTCTGCACGACACTGCCCTGTTCCGTGATATAAACAATCTTCATTATGTACTCACAGCTCAATCAACCAGGATACTTTGCCACCGTCTGTTGTTTTCTTCAAGCGACCCATCGAGAGTTGCACCTCGTTGTTGCCGGCGCCTTGCCATACCCCTTCCAGCCGGTCTTCAACATCGAGAAGATTCTTATCAAGCTTTTCCTTGGCCCTTTTTAAAAAGACATACTGCCGCACCAATGTGTCTGCATCGTCTGTGCTGTCGGAAATGGGGTCAGCGACTGGTACCGAATCAAGGATTGTGGGGTCGATTGCCGATATTTCATGGTCCGGCGCCGCCGGCCTTAACGCTTCGTGAGGCACGGCTGCCGGTAACGACAGAGATGCAATAGCATGATCTTGTGACTTATCTCCTGCCACCGTTTCTGTACATTCCCGTGTTGATTTTGCTGGTGTTGCTATGCCTGCATGGAGAACAGGGCTGGGGTATCCGGTATCCGGTGAAAAATGGCAATAACAGCCGAGTGCCGGCGTGATGTTACTCAACCAATTGCGGATTTTCGGGCAACTGAGAGGATATTTTTGTACCCGTTTCGTCCACTTTTCCGTGTAATTGTAACGATAGTTCAGGCAGCGGCCAATGATGGCGTGAATGGCCTTCTTGCCCTCATCACCAAGATGACCAAGCGTGTGGAGAATGGCCAGTCTTTCCGAATGAGTAAGATGCCTTTCTTTTTCCGCCTTGGCTGCCAAATAAGAGAGCACCTTGCATTTTTTCAGAACTTTATCGACCGTTGCACTTATTTCCGCCCCGCCCTCAGCATAGGTCTGAGATAGCCCCTGCTTGAGAGTTGAGGCGGCTGCAATGATCGCATCCCGGCTCACCGTCCTGATCTTCTGCAAATATTCGAGTTGATCCGGGCAAGGATTCCCCTGCTGATCGATAAAGCTGCATCTCTTCTGGGTAAGCAGATGCTCACCCAGCGGCAGTTTGATCAGGCATCCCATGGCGTCGGGGGCAACCTTGTCCTGTTTTGGAAATATCTCCCGGTGTATGCCCGGCGGACAAGGCCCGGCGCGGCGAAGTATCTCGCCCATAAAGTGGCGTATTTCCGCTGCCCGAACCGGCTGGTCCAGAAAAATCCAGCAATGCACCCCTTTCCAACCACTGAGTTCCAAATAGGCGGCGATGCCAACTTCACGAAAAATGGCCATAATGTTGTTTGCGTCTTTAAGGACCAAATCAAAATGCATCGGCTCTTCTTCTCTGTTTTCCGCCCGGCTTGATGTGATCTTTTCCTTCGCTGCATCGATATCGATTACCGCCGTTTTAACCGTATTATCTGCCCGCATTAGATACAAACCCAGGGTCTGCTTGCCGGCAAGATGGTTGATCACATCCTGGCGGTTGCATGGTTTCATGACAGGACGATAGCCCGACCTGCCCGAGGCATCGAGCCACTGCACGGCATGAATCCCTTCCCGTCCGGTAAAAAGCTCCAAGAAACGATCAAGAACATTAGTTGAATACTCTTGCTCTTGACACTGAGATATCGCTATATTCTCTGCTCCTGACCGCGTCAGGCTGATTTTGGGATCCAGTGATGTGGCGCGATGGAAGGCTTTCTTTGCCGCACCGGGCAGAGACCACGCTTCCAGGGCAGTGCCGAGTGCCCACCATGCATCCGCGGAATCAGGCAAGACGTTCACGGCTTTTTGGAGAAACCGGATGGCTTTTTCTGTAAGGCCCTCTTTCAGATAATTCAGACCCAAGTGCATTATTGCTTCACCATGACCGGGATTTACCCGGAGCGTCCGGATATAGTCCTCACGGGCGTCTGCTTCCATCCCAAGAACTTCACAGATGATGCCGCGCTGGCAGGAAATATCTCCATTTTCCACAGGCAGTTCCATGGTTTTATGAATAATGCCTGCGGCCTCCTCGCGGTTGCCATCCCGTAAACAGATTCCGGCCTTCATGAGCCGCGCCGGAAGCGATGCGCCACTGCTCTGGATTATTCGATCCACTTCTTGCCGCAAGTCATTTCCTGTCCCCTGGAGGCTGAAGTAGTTTTGCCAGCCCACGATAATAGCCGTGAGTTTCTTTTCCAGCAGTTTGGCATGCAGACCGCTGTTAAGCTGCCGATCAATCTTTTCTTCAAGCTTTGCCACTGCTTGCTGACATGGGCGTTTTCCCCGACTGTCGAAGTGAAACCCAAGAAAAACAAATCCGTCGGCCAGTCGGCAGATTCGGGTTTTCTCTACCTTTAGAGTCAAGTGCAGATCCTGCGTCAGGCATCTCCCCGCCACATCAAGCGCATCCTCGGCTTCCTCACGAGACTTACACAAGACAACAAAATCGTCGCAGTATCTTACATAATGGCCCTGACCACGTATCATCCGCTGGTCAAAACGATGCAGGTAGACATTCGCCAAAAGTGGTGAAATGACTGCTCCCTGCGGGATACCCTTGCCTTCCGGCTGGAAAGCAATCCATGCCCGGATAAGGTCAAGGATTCTGTTTTCCGGCACCAACATGGAAAGAAACTGAAGAAGAAGATCATGGGAAACGGTATCGAAAAAATGCTCGATATCGGCATCAACAATCCATTCTTTGCCTTTACTTACATTCCGCTCCACTCGTTTCACGGCCATCGCCGCAGACATCTTCGGCCTATATCCGTAACAGCAATTAAGGAAGGTTTTATCCAACATAGGCTGTAAAATCAGGAGCGCCGCCTCTTGAACGACACGATCCCGTACAGCGGGAATATGCAATGTGCGACTGCCGCCGCCAGTTTTTGCGACAGCAAAGGAAATCATGGGCACGGGCTGATAGGCACCCTGCTGGAGAAGCTCCCGGAGGAGCGCAAGGTTGTCTGTAAGACCTGCCTCGAAATCCTGTATGGACACGCGATCCACACCTGGGGCGCCCATGTTTGCCCGCACTCGCTTCCATGCGGTGGCAAAGTTTTCCCGGTCACATATTTCCTGCCAAAGGTTGTATGAGGTTGTCATAATATATTGCTTTCACCGGAAATGCTGTACATTCCGTTACCCAGCTTAGTCCATCTCCCAACGTGGATCTGCTCACCCAATTTGATAAGCGGCAGAAAGGGGGTAATTGGCCCTTGGAAGGTTACAAAACCTGTAAAACCGCCATATTTCATATTTGTATGCTGTGGTGATGAATATCTCTCAGGATCACTCCACTTGAGGAGTTTATGTGACGTTTCCACCTGGCATGCTTCCATTATCATAAACTGGCCATCAAACTCCGGGATAAAATTGCTATACATTGCCAAGCCGCTTACCCTGTTCAGCAATGCCTCGATGAAGACGGGGAAATAGAAATCATTTTCCCTGATCATCTTCTTATCTTTACGGATTTGGGTTGGAGTAATGAAATGGATTGTCAACGCCACGGGCGACAAGTTATTCCAAATAAAAGCGAGGTCTGAATATTCATTGATCATAATCGGGGACATAAGGCGCCGCATCTTTCCATCATATACAATATCTTTCTTTGTCCTATCATCAGTTGTGTTAATGGTTTCAACAGAATTCAAGGCCATTCTGCCAAATCCTTTCTTGTGTTGTTCGCTCATTCCGGACTTTCCCATTTGCTCTGCTGCGGCAATAATACGGTCAAAGAATTGATACGCATGACCAATAAGGACAATGCTCATGGTCAGTCTGCTGCCTGGTGGATAACAGGTAACGCTGTCCCGCGGTGGTTCGATAATCAATGGACGAGGAGGATCCACCTGACCTCGATCGTCACTCTTTGCTGCAAGGAGACATGCATAGGCACACGAGTGCCGAAGCAAACATTCTGGACACGTTATGTTTTTCTGCGTACAACATACCTGCTTGAGCGCGGGACTAAAGGCACTGTGGCACAAGTCCCCCTTGTAGATCGGCGCGTGAAGTTCGGTTAAGACGCGATAATTAAATCGCAACAATGTAATAGGAAAACAATTGACCTCCATATCCGTTTACCGATCCATTTCTCAGGGTAAAAGTGGAAAATCAATAAAGTGATGGATATCCATAAAATCCTGCACTGACCTCATCATCTCGTTCACGGTCTTTTCATCAATGGGCCTGATACCGTGGGCAAGGATGGAATAGTTGCGGTTGTGCTGGATAATACGAATTTCTTTCATCCGCGCCATGAAACGATGGCCTGCTTCCACGTTCTTTTCCTGTAGATATTGGAAAGTGGCCATCTGGGGAAGTTGCAGCATTCCCGTTGCATCGTCCCGGTATTTTCGTATGAAATCTGCCCGGATCTTTTCGGGGATAACATCAGCGTTGACTATGTTATTGGGACAACCGGCAGTCTCTTCAAAGATTATTTGCCCATACAGTTCGATCGCCCGGTATATCCGGGCAGCCGCATCATCATACTGACAATCGACGATGCGACGCCGGGCATTATTCAGTATGTCCTCCACGAGGATCATGTGCATTGTCGCCATCTTGTTCGTCTTGTCATAAATATTTGCTACGTATTCCCGGCATCGCTGCGCCTGATTTTCAAACTCCTTTACAGCCGGGTCGGGATACGCTTGGAGAAATTCCTGCAGCGCTGCGAGCCCTTCCGTGAGCTTGCGATGAGCTACTTTGTGGTTGAATTGGTCCCAGAAGAGCAGGCCCTCGGCAATGGGCCTGACGAAATTGAAATACTTTAACGTATGGTAGGGAATTGAGCGTGTGCAGTTTTCTATGATTTCAACAACAGCGGAAAAACGACGGCGGTTGAAAAGCGTTACTACCTGCCGCCGTTCCTCTTCGGCAAAAACCGCCCAGGGATTCATCTCCGCAAACATGACTTCATGCCCGTCCACTACTGTGCCCAGTCCTTCTTTGGTGCGATCTTCCGTTTTTCCTCCCACGTAGTTGAACTTGAAGGGATAACCGGCGGTTGCCAGCAGCAGGGCAGCCGACATCACCTTGGTCCCCCCGGTATAATCAACCAGGACATCCTCGGGCGAGGGGCATTTCCTTCGCGCCCGTTCCACGCAGTTACGAGCTGTTGTGTAGCAACGAAAAAGTAGATTGGGATTATCCGTAATTTCAAATTCAGTGGTGGGTTTATAATCGAGTTGACCGAGGATGGCGCCCGCCAAAGCGACCGAATCGTGCGAGGCAAGAAAAATGATATGCGCCGGCCTGTGAGAGCTAATACTTTTTATCAGCGGTTGCGGTGATCCACCCAGGGACATAATTGCAATCATTGGCAGTGATCCTTCTTTCTCCGTGCTTTCGCGTCACATCCTCTCCCCACCAAGAAATCATGAGCGCAAAAAGTAAGTTTGGTTTAGTTTCAATCCGCTTTCGCGTCACATCCTCTCCCCACGAAGATTATTAAGCGGTTGGGGTTTGTGGTGGTGTGTTTCAATCCGCTTTCGCGTCACATCCTCTCCCCACGCAAGTCAGGAAACTGGCAGCGGAAAAGGCAAGCAGGTTTCAATCCGCTTTCGCGTCACATCCTCTCCCCACCAAGAATCTGTTTGCAGTACTGTTCGTCGCGATGTTGTTTCAATCCGCTTTCGCGTCACATCCTCTCCCCACCACTATTACAGTCAGTACGGGATACTTCAATCGGCAAAGTTTCAATCCGCTTTCGCGTCACATCCTCTCCCCACCAGTATCAGTAGAACGCCACGTCGAGCAGGTTCGCAACGTTTCAATCCGCTTTCGCGTCACATCCTCTCCCCACCGTTATTACATCCCGCATGGCGGCTGAAACTTGTTCCAGTGTTTCAATCCGCTTTCGCGTCACATCCTCTCCCCACCTTTTGTATTTGCCGGAATGGAATACGCTTTCTTTTAAAGTTTCAATCCGCTTTCGCGTCACATCCTCTCCCCACCGCCAAAAGCCTGGCACCTTCCCGGAGGTCTCTAGCGTAGTTTCAATCCGCTTTCGCGTCACATCCTCTCCCCACCAAAAAAGCTCATTGTGTTTTGTGGTCACCAGTCGGGTTTCAATCCGCTTTCGCGTCACATCCTCTCCCCACCAGAAAGGAGGTAGTGAAAGTGAATATAATTATTTGTAGTTTCAATCCGCTTTCGCGTCACATCCTCTCCCCACCCGGTACGATCAACGGTTGTACTGACTGGGGAAAGGTTTGTTTCAATCCGCTTTCGCGTCACATCCTCTCCCCACCTTTGAGGTTCTCCTGGGTGGCACCCGGGATTTAACCTCGTTTCAATCCGCTTTCGCGTCACATCCTCTCCCCACCCGCTACATTGGCAAGGTATCGTTCCTCACTCGCCAGGTTTCAATCCGCTTTCGCGTCACATCCTCTCCCCACCCTCTTATGCCCACCTTGCTCTTCGGAGAACTTAAACGTTTCAATCCGCTTTCGCGTCACATCCTCTCCCCACCTCTTAAAATTCCGTTGGTTCCCAATCTCTGGCGGGAGGTTTCAATCCGCTTTCGCGTCACATCCTCTCCCCACCGAAATCCATCCTGCGTACGTGCAAGTTTAATATCGTGTTTCAATCCGCTTTCGCGTCACATCCTCTCCCCACCATGGAAACCGTACTACACGGCACGCGGACCGAACAGAAGTTTCAATCCGCTTTCGCGTCACATCCTCTCCCCACCTTTGCCGAGCGCAGTTCTCCAGGGAGGAGCTCACCAGTTTCAATCCGCTTTCGCGTCACATCCTCTCCCCACCCCGAGGAAGAACGACGTCATTTTGGACCGGAAGGTTCTGTTTCAATCCGCTTTCGCGTCACATCCTCTCCCCACCACAAACGAAAGGAGGGAATATGACCAAATCGAATAAAGTTTCAATCCGCTTTCGCGTCACATCCTCTCCCCACCCCAGAGGCCTATACGTTCAACGTCTCTCGGAGAGGGGTTTCAATCCGCTTTCGCGTCACATCCTCTCCCCACCGATGAAAACAAGAGATGGTCCTTAGTGGAATATTTTTGTTTCAATCCGCTTTCGCGTCACATCCTCTCCCCACCAAGAGCACATCTTCCAGCTCATAGGGGAAGAGTCTTCGTTTCAATCCGCTTTCGCGTCACATCCTCTCCCCACCGGAGGTAGTGAAAGTGAATATAATTATTTGTATTCGCTGTTTCAATCCGCTTTCGCGTCACATCCTCTCCCCACCCGTTTATGGTTCTCGTGGCAAGCGCAGTCATGGTATTGTTTCAATCCGCTTTCGCGTCACATCCTCTCCCCACCTGTGTATTGCGCCCTTCCCTGGTCGCGCGGTAGAGCTCTGTTTCAATCCGCTTTCGCGTCACATCCTCTCCCCACCAGAAGGAAAAATTGGGCACGGCCGGTTTGGCTTACTCAGTTTCAATCCGCTTTCGCGTCACATCCTCTCCCCACCTCTTCCCAAGCGGCTGGCGTGGCAGTTGAATCGGGGAATTGTTTCAATCCGCTTTCGCGTCACATCCTCTCCCCACCAAAGGGTAAACCCCTTTACGACGCGTGGTTAGGAATGTTTCAATCCGCTTTCGCGTCACATCCTCTCCCCACCGATGAGCTGGCCAGTGGGAAACACGTAATTTGCGAAGTTTCAATCCGCTTTCGCGTCACATCCTCTCCCCACCGGTATCGATGAGCGAAGAAATGAAGGAAGAGCAATTTGTTTCAATCCGCTTTCGCGTCACATCCTCTCCCCACCGGGGTATTTGATGGGCAAATGCCGTTTCTTTCGGTGTTTCAATCCGCTTTCGCGTCACATCCTCTCCCCACCATCATCGCCGTCTGCTGGTTCGGCACCTTCGTACCCCGTTTCAATCCGCTTTCGCGTCACATCCTCTCCCCACCTGATTATCCGGTGTATGGAACGCAGGGTGGTGGTTTTGTTTCAATCCGCTTTCGCGTCACATCCTCTCCCCACCGTGGTCACCAGTCGGCAGTGACGAAGACCACCGGCAGGGTTTCAATCCGCTTTCGCGTCACATCCTCTCCCCACCCATAGAAAGCGGCGTAACCCACACCGTTTCCGTTGGGTTTCAATCCGCTTTCGCGTCACATCCTCTCCCCACCCGTGAACCCCGAAATTAAGCTTCCCGTTTCTTTTCGTTTCAATCCGCTTTCGCGTCACATCCTCTCCCCACCGTTTAAACAGTGATAAAGCGTTAACCGAAGCAGAGTTTCAATCCGCTTTCGCGTCACATCCTCTCCCCACCTCCATCAACTCGATCCGGATCAGTCGCTTCACTTCGGGTTTCAATCCGCTTTCGCGTCACATCCTCTCCCCACCTAAGATACGGCGTCGTCAAGAGAATTAAACCGAAATCGTTTCAATCCGCTTTCGCGTCACATCCTCTCCCCACCCCAATGGCCGCCGGTAGTCTCGTATGTTCGAATACACAGTTTCAATCCGCTTTCGCGTCACATCCTCTCCCCACCCAACGGAAGCAATTCATCAAGGCAGAATATCTGAAACGGTTTCAATCCGCTTTCGCGTCACATCCTCTCCCCACCGCAACATAAACGGAGAAAGCATTGGCAATGACCCCGTTTCAATCCGCTTTCGCGTCACATCCTCTCCCCACCGTCGTCGGAGAATTACGGGATCACAGGTACGGTCACGTTTCAATCCGCTTTCGCGTCACATCCTCTCCCCACCAGATATTCTCTATGGCGGGAACCGAGGGAACCGGCAAGGTTTCAATCCGCTTTCGCGTCACATCCTCTCCCCACCCGGAAAATTCCGAACTGATCGAGAGGCTCAAGGCTGCCGGTTTCAATCCGCTTTCGCGTCACATCCTCTCCCCACCA
>CAYSSF010000045.1:14955-20669 GCA_964433455.1 uncultured Syntrophaceae bacterium | reverse complement strand
CCGGATGATGAACTCCCCGGAGGGGTTCACCGGCCCCGTCAACATCGGCACACCGCGGGAATTTACGATCCTTCAACTCGCGGAAACGCTGATTCAAATGACGGGTTCCGCATCGCGGATCATCTTCAAACCCCTCCCCGAGGACGATCCGATCCAGCGGCGGCCGGACATTACGCTGGCCCGCGAAACATTGGGTTGGGAGCCCCGGGTCCAGCTTGCCGAAGGGCTGGAGAAGACCATCGCCTACTTTCAGGGTTTAATGAGGGACAGCGCCCTATTTCATTAGGGACAACGGCCTATGAATCAGGAATTAATAGGGCGCTGTCCCTCATGAACGATGAGGATGACATGACGATTGAAAAGACGATTCTCTGTATCGGCGCCGGTTATGTCGGCGGCCCCACGATGGCGATGATCGCCGCCCAATGCCCCGGCTGCAGGGTGACGGTGGTGGACATCAATCCCGCGCGGATCGCGGCCTGGAACTCCGACAACCTGCCCATTTACGAACCCGGTCTGGATGAGCTGGTCCGCGCGGCTCGCGGCAGAAACCTTTTCTTCAGCACCGAGATCGAGCGGGGGATCAGGGAGAATGGGATCATCTTCGTCAGTGTGAACACGCCGACCAAGACCTTCGGCCTGGGCGCCGGAATGGCCGCCGATCTTCAGTACTGGGAAAAGACCGCCCGCCAGATTCTGGAATTTTCGGACTCGTCGAAGATCGTGATCGAAAAGAGCACCCTTCCGGTGAAGACCGCCCTTGCGATGGAGAGGATCCTGAACTGCCGGGATAACGGCATCCGCTTCGACGTCCTCTCCAACCCCGAATTTCTCGCGGAGGGAACGGCCGTCCGCGATCTGGAGCACCCGGACCGAATCCTGATCGGATCGCGGGAAACGGACAACGGCCTGAAGGCCAGGCAAACCCTGGTGGACATTTACGCAAGCTGGGTCCCAACAGGAAAGATCCTCACCTCCAACATCTGGAGCAGCGAGCTCTCCAAGCTGGTTTCCAACGCCTTCCTCGCCCAGAGGATCTCGTCGATCAACGCCATCTCGGCCCTCTGCGAGAAGGCGGACGCGGATGTCGTCGAAGTCTCCCGGGCCGTCGGCATGGACAGCCGCATCGGTCCAAAGTTTTTGAACGCCAGCATCGGTTTCGGCGGCTCCTGTTTCCGGAAGGATATCCTGAACCTCGTCTACCTTTGCCGGAATTATGGTCTCGATGCGGTTGCAGACTACTGGGAGAGCGTCGTTCAGATCAACGACTACCAGCAGGAGCGCTTCATCCGGAACATGCTGGGGGCGATGTTCAACACCTTGACCGGAAAGAGGATCTGTCTTTGGGGTTTCGCGTTCAAGGCCAACACGGGCGACACCCGGGAAAGTCCTGCAATTTTTATCGCCCGGCGGCTTCTCGAAGAGCAGGCCGAGATTGTTGTCTCCGACCCGAAGGCGTTGGAGAACGCCCGTGCCGACCTGATGGATGCCAAGGGTCAGATCCGTTACGTCGAGGATCCCCTGCTGGCGGCGGAGGGGTGCCACGCGATTGCGCTGCTGACCGAGTGGGAGATCTACCGCAGTCTCGATTTCCCGAAAATTTTCGAAAGCATGGCCAAACCCGCTTTCATCTTTGACGGTCGGAACATCCTGGACCATCGCCGCTGCTTTGAGATCGGCTTCAATGTTTATCCGGTCGGCAAACCGCCCTTGACACACTTTTGAATCTAAAAAAAGAATTACGATGAACGAAACGATAAACCTGAAACCGATCGGTTACGTCGTCTCGCCTGTGGAGGAGACGGTGGATGAAAAATGGGGGGGCGTGGTCTCAAAGGTGCTCCTTCTGCCGGAATATGCTGCCGGCCTCGACGGCCTCGACGGCTTCTCCCATGCAATGGTCGTGACCTACCTGAACAAGGCCAAATACGAACCGGCCAGGCATCTGAAGAGACGCCCGCGGGGACTCGAATCCATGCCGCTCGTGGGAATCTTCTCCCAGAGGGCGAAAGACCGCCCCAACCCGATCGGCATAACCGCCGTCAGGATCATTCGTGCCGGGACGGACCATCTTGAGGTGCAGGGACTCGACGCCATCAACGGAACCCCGGTGCTGGACATCAAACCCTATTATCCATTGTTCGACAGAATCGAGAATCCCCGGACACCGGAATGGGTGGCCGAACTCATGAAGGGTTATTTCTGACCTTTTGTCCCGCCATGTCATTCAGTCCAAACCGGTTCTTTTGCCTCCGGCAGGACAAAGAAATGGTCGGACGTCTTTACAAAGACAATCCCGAACCGCCGCTTGCTCTTCAAACCCACATGTCCGTGCGTGTTTCCGTCATCACGATCGTAAACGGCAGGAACGTGGAAACAAAGGAAAACAAACTTTAAAACCGGTAACCGATGCCGCCCAGAAAAATATCGGTATCCCGGTCATAATCGGTGATGATCCGGTCCCATGTGCCCCGTATGAACCAACGCCCGCTGAGACGGTAGCTGGCCGTGATCGAGACCATTTCGGAAATAAATCCGCCGCTGCGATCCTCACGGAGGCGATCTTCGGCCAGATAAAAACCAAAGCCGGCGCCGAGAGTTAGGCGGTCATCGAAAAAGGGCTTTGCCAGCCAGATCTGGGTGGTCAGCCCGTACCGATCGATCAGGTTGCTTCTCCCCTCGTAAAGCGCTCCTGCGGTCCACTCCACGTATCGCCAAAGCCCTCGCCGGTATCCGATGCCGCCTGCGGTCGAATTCCCGTTCCCCGGGATATTCACGACCGTTTGACCGCCAAAGAGCGTAAGCTCGTTATCGGTCGTTTCCTCGGTCTGGCGAGGCGCCTTCAGACCGGGACCCGGCGAGGGTGGGGGATCGAGCTGGTAGCCGATTCCGGCGAGCACCGACAGGGTATCAAAACTGTTGCCGCCCTTGACCCACGAGCCCTGCAGTTGATAAATCCACCGATTCTTTGTGTACCAGCTTGCCAACAGGCTGACCATGGTCCCCCAGCCGTGAACATCGGAAGCGGGTCCGGTAGGAGGACGTACGGTGTCATAATAGAATATGGGGCCGGCCCCGACGGCCAGGGAGAGCTGCTCGTGGACCCGGTTTGTGCGGAACCATAGGTTGGCGGAAGTGCCGTCCCGGTGGTGCGAGATAAAGTGCCCCTGGTTCACATACGAAAGACTATAGGCAAAATTCTCGCCAAGCCCCTCCATGTATCGGACTTGCCATGCACCGGTATTCTGCACAGGGTTATTGGTCGCCCCGTAACCGCCAAGAAAATGGATTTCCCCGGCATGGATCGGACCGGCAAGTAGGGAAAACACGATCGAAAAAACCAAAAGCAGCATGTCCGTATCACTCCTTAAAAGCCGGCAAATGTTCGGGATCCGTTTAAGCTGTCTGAAACACTTCTCCTGCTTTTGGCGTTAGAGAAACCCGGTACTTCCCTCCCCGTGACGAGAAGGGATAATACCGGGAAGGGGCAATTCCGACCGTTTACGTACTGACCGTCCTGTTTCATACGCAACCTTTTTGGAATATGTCGCTAAAGGCAAGGGTCCGGCAATTCAGCGACTCTTCCTGGGGACCCTTGCCCTCGCGCTCCTACTGCACGATGATTTCAAAGAGAACCCTCATGTTGGCCTTCGCGGCTTTCGAATAAAGTTCTTTGGGCGCCGCTTCGTACATGGCCGGGTTGGCCTCGCCATAGCCGATGGTGGAAAGCCTGTCCGGTGTAATGATCCCTTCGTTAATGAGGTATTCCTGGACAGCCGCTGCCCTTCTCTCGCTCAATTTCTGGTTGTACTCATCCGTGCCGGATGCAGAGGTATACCCTGCAATGCGGACCTTGGCTTTGGGGTTGTCTTTCAGCAACTGGATGTTTCTTTTCAGGACCGCCTGCGCTTCCGGCTTCAGCGTCGACTTATCGAAATCAAAATGGATGTCCTCAAAGGCAAGGACAATGATCTTTTCTTCAACCTTCGTCTCCGCCACAACGGCAACCACCTTCTCCTCAACCATCGGCTCGGCTACGACGATAATGACCTTCTCCTCAGCTCTTGGTGGCGGCAGTGGCGGCGGCGGCAGTGGTGGCGGCGGGATTGGTCTGGGCTCGGGTCTTGGTTCGGGCGTTCGCTCATACCTCGCAACGGGAGCCGGCGCGGGCTTTGCCTTGCCGCCGCCGAACGCGAACGTTATCCCAACGGTAACTCCAAAATTATGGTAGGTCGACTGCATGATCTCGGTAACGATATAATCTTTGAGATCGACTCTGAGTGCGATATTGTCGGTTAGCGAGTATTTCGCTCCGACGCCGACATTAAACGCGGCCATGTCTTTGGTCGATATCACGGGGTCATAGTGGGCTCCTCCGAAACCGACGACAACAAAGGGGTTCAATTTACCCTCGGGGATAAAGTGATAGACGGCATCGAGATGATACAGGATAAGGTCTACTCTATCCATGGGACTTCCGAATTGTCCCTCTGTAATGTTCGTTCTTGACCTGTCGTCAACGCTGGTACGGATAAATTCCCCGGCGGCTTCAATGCCCCAATGCTTCGTGAAATTGTAACCAAGCCGCAGGCCAAAAATCGGCCGGTTTTCCAGATTCTGATTGCCTTGAAAGAAATTGTACCCTGCGAACGGACCCACTTCAAAGCTTCCTGCCCTTATCTCGGAGCGAGCAGACAAGGGAAGGAGAAAAACAAAGACCGCTACCATCAGCGCTGCTCGATACATTGCTTTCATTGTACGTCCTCCTTTATATTTTTTTATATTTTGCCGATGCCATTCCGGCTCTTTTTAAAAAAACCATCCGGGATATCTCTCTGCCAAAAGAACACGGTGTTGTAGAGGGTGAAAGGGAGACAGGCTGAATGATGATCAATCGCCTGTCTTCCCTTTTTGCCTTTTTCACGTCCGATCCCCCATGCCTTACGGGGCAGGAATGGTGATCGCGTTCTGCTGAAGGCTGACCCCCGTCTGTGCCAAAAACCTGCCGTTCATCGATGCGCCGGTTTGCATCGCGATGTTTGTTTGAGCCAATATGGTTCCTTCAAAGTGCGAACCCGTGAAAAGGGTCACTGCACCGGCAACCTGCCAGAAGACGTTCTTCGGCAGTGCGCCGCCGGTCAGGATAACCTTCATATTGGGGCTCAGATCGAGAGTTCCGGTGATCTGGAATAGCCAGACATCGGCAGGGCCGCCGTTGAGGGTGAGATCCGTCGTTATGGTCACATTGGACCCCCATGTGTAGGTGCCGGGAACCAGAGTTTGACCGGCGACAGTCCCAGCGCCGAGATTCAGGTTGGGACCGACTCCTGCCGGTCGTCCGGCGGCGTCGGTGTACGCGGTTTCCATGTTGCTTACGGCCGTGGTCAGCATCACAGGGTCAATCACCGAGCATGGCGCCGGACCAGCCGCATCGACGGAGTATATTGTCCCTGTCACTTCTGCGCATGTTACGCCAATCGCGGCGCCACTGATCGGACTGGCTCCAATATTTCCAATGATCGCGGATGAAGGAACGTCCGTGATTCCTGATTTTGTCAGAGTCGCAAAATTTCCAGCCAATCCAAGAAGCACCGGCGGTGGGCCCAGCGGTGCGGCCACGGTCAAGGCGGCGGTGCCGGACGTGGCGCCGGACGTTGCCGTGATCGTTGCCAGACCGGCGGACAGACCGGTGGCAACGCCGGGTGACACGACTG
>CAYSSF010000045.1:0-14855 GCA_964433455.1 uncultured Syntrophaceae bacterium | reverse complement strand
TGCCACAAAACGTTGTGTGAGGCCCATCGGTACCGAGGCCGTTAACGGCGTCACCGCGATTGAACTCAAGGTTGCCGCGGTCACGGTCAAGGTTGCCGAGCCGGATCTGATGCCGGATGTTGCCGTGATCGCAGCCGTACCGACGGACACGCCGGTGGCGATGCCGGGCGAAACGACTGTCGCGACCGCGATCGCGCCCGAACTCCAGGTCACGCTGCTGCTGATGTCCACGCTGGTGCCATCCGAGTAAGCACCCGTTGCCACAAAACGTTGTGTGAGGCCCATCGGTACCGAGGCCGTTAACGGCGTCACCACGATCGAACTCAAGGTTGCCGCGGTCACGGTCAAGGTTGCCGAGCCGGACCTGCCGCCCAAGGTTGCAGCGATCGTTGCCGCACCGACGGCCCGGCCGGTAGCCACGCCGGGCGACACGACTGTCGCAACCGCGACGTTGCCCGAACTCCATGTCACGACATTGCTGATGTCGACGGTGGTGCCATCGGAGTAAGTGCCGGTTGCAACAAAAAGTTTTGTGAGACCCATCGGCGTCGAGGCCGTGGCCGGCGTCACCGCGATCGAACTCAATGTTGCCGCGGTCACGGTCAAGGTTGCCGAGCCGGACCTGCCGCCCAAGGTTGCAGCGATCGTTGCCGCACCGACGGCCCGGCCGGTAGCCACGCCGGGCGACACGACTGTCGCAACCGCGACGTTGCCCGAACTCCATGTCACGACATTGCTGATGTCGACGGTGGTGCCATCGGAGTAAGTGCCGGTTGCAACAAAAAGTTTTGTGAGACCCATCGGCGTCGAGGCCGTGGCCGGCGTCACCGCGATCGAACTCAACGTTGCCGCGGTCACGGTCAAGGTTGCCGAGCCGGACTTGCCGCCCGATGTTGCCATGATCGTTGCTACACCGACCGATACGCCAGTGGCGATGCCGGGCGACACGACCGTCGCAACCGGGAGGCTGCTCGAAGTCCATGCCGCGATATTGCTGAGGTCAACGGTGGTACCGTCTGTAAACGTACCGGTTGCCACAAAACGTTGTGTAAGACCCATCGGTATCGAGGCGGTTAACGGCGTCACCCTGATCGAACTCAATGTTGCGTTTGTAACGGTCAAGGTTCCTGAGTCGGACTTTCCGCCGAAATTGGCCGTGATGACCGATGCGCCGGCGGCAACGGCGGTGGAGAGACCCGATGCGCTGTTGACGGTAGCGACGCTTGTGGTGCCTGAAGTCCAGATGGAGGACGCGGTTACATCGCGGGATGTCCCATCGCTATAGGTCGCTATCGCAATATATTGCTGGGGGGCGCCCGTCGGCATCGCGATCGTGGCCGTTGCAGGCGTTACTGCGATCGACACCAACTGAGCTGTCGGCGCCAACCAATGTCCGGTTTCTCCTGTTCCTTCTCCTCCTCCGCATCCTGTAATGAAAAAAACACTCAGGATGAAGATAAGCGAGAGATCAATATGTCGACTCTTAAATCTTTTCATGACCATTCCTCCCTTTCTGTTTCGATGATGAACACGTTCTTTGTCTCTGATCGGGTATTTTCCCGGGTCTTGAACTCGGACTACTCGATGGTCATCCGGTTCTTCACACCCTTCACACCGTTTACATCGCTGGCGAGTTTGGCGGCCAGGTTCGATTCGGCGGCATTGCTGGCCTTGCCATACAATGTGACCACGCCACTTTTCGTCTCGACCTTGGTATTGAGGGCGCTGGTTGATCGGTGAGAGAGCAATGTCAGCTTGACCTGGGCGGTAATGGAAGCGTCATCGATCTTTTCGCCTACCGATCGTCTCTTTTGTGAGTTCTTTGTCACGGTCATCTCATTATGAACCTCTTTCACCCCTTCGACATCCTTGGCGTATTCAGTCGTCAATTCCTTTTGTGCCTGATTGGCGGCATCGCCTCGCAGGGTCACGATCCCCCCTTTGACGTCAACCTCGGTTGAGCCGGCGCTTACGCTGCGATGAAACAGGAGCGTGGCTTTCACTTTATCACGGAGCCAGGCATCCGAGTTTTCGGTGGGAGGCGCCCCCCTGACTTCCAATCTGTTGTCCACACGGCTGACGCCGGGAAGGCCTGCTACGGTCTCCTCGGCGATCGACCTGTTGAAATGGTTGGCGACGACCCCTGTCAGGGTAACGAAGCCGTCCCTGGACTCGATCTTGATATCATCGCCCGTGAGGTAGGTATTGAACAGATACGACTTCCTGGCAGATGATTCGATGCGGTTATCCATTCGGGACGACGCATGCATGGGCACGCTGAACATCAACAGGGCCACCGCTGCCAGCGTTAGAGATATTGAGGATGTTGCCTTCATGGTGCATTCCCCCCTTCATCATTTCTCAGGAATCGAAAATTCTAAAAACGAATCAGTGGACCAACCCGAGAATGCCAATGATTATGAGATAGACTGCAACGGTATAACTCAACAGTCTCGGGACGATGAGTATCAATATTCCCGCAATGATAGCAATCACCGGCTGTGGCGATAGATCGATTTGCATGGTATCCAACCTCCTTTCCAGGCTCTGCCTGTGTGAATATTTTATGGAATCTCCGCCATCCATTCCGGATGAAAAACCGTGTTGAACCTCATTTCATAGGGCTCGGTGAGAAGTTTCATCGCCCCACGGAATACCCTGAAATGTTCCGACTTCAGGTGGGTGATCAGGCTCCCCTCGGTATCCCATTCCTCAAGAAGAAAAAGTTGATTCTTATCCTCCATGCTCTGGCAGAAATCGTAGCGTTTGCATCCCTTCGCCATCATTATGGAAACGGACAGTGAAGCAAGTGTCTGTGATAACTCCATTCGCTTCTCGGAAGGGACCTTGATTCGTATGATTAAAAGGATCATAAATCGACACCTCCCCCGGCTTCTAAGAAAGACCGCCGTTCATAGGATTACGAGAATCATGCAGGGGTAACAGCAAATGGCCTGCCAATGGCCAATCAGGATAAGTACAAATTGTATTTATACTTTGATAACCTACAGATAGATTAGAATTAGCGGATATCCCCCAAATAGGAAATGGGTCATTTGCCCTCAATATTTGGTGGAACCTCAACATTTGGAGGGGCTTCGTTGAGGAGAGATCTCTTTTCCCCTGTCTCTCCTTTCCCCGCTCCACGAGCTTTGGCATATTTTTCACCACGGACCGAAATGGTTGTGGCCTTCTCACGAGCCTCAACCCTCACCCTTTCAGGCTCAGCGGCCCTCGCCGCCGCGCCACTCGACAGCGCCGAAACCGGGATTGCCAAGCAAGGTGTAAACAAGGCTGACGGTTCCCACCGTCTGGTGACTGTCGGCCCGGTTGGGATAATGCGCATCCCGGCTGGACGTGTTGTACTGGATTCCGAGGGAGTGACGGCCGTAAATGCGAACGGTGAATCCCATGTTCAGGCGGGCGATCTCCTCCCTTCCACCCGGATCCTCGTCGCCCCTGCCGGTCAAATAATACGCGCGTCCCGTCAAGTCGAACATGGCCCTGTCGCCAAAAATGAGGCGGAGCGCAAGAAGCCCCTGGGGGGCAACGCCATAGTGGTAGTCTCGTTGACCCACTTGCGTGACATTGCCGGCGGCAGCGTAACCGATGCCGCCGAGTGCAGAGCCCTGGAGCGCTACGGTTTGGGAAAGCCACCATTGAAAGGTGGTGCCGAGAGAAACGGATGTGCTCGAAACACGGAAGATATGCGGCGATATATAGTCATAGCCGCCATAGAGGCCCCATATCCCGCGATAGGCGTTGCCTGCCTCGTATTTCTTTCCGAGGAGGAGACCTCGGATCATGACATGATCAAAAGGGTTGTCCAGGTTGCCGAGGCTGGTGAATTCAAAGTGGAAGTAGTCGAAAGGACGCCCATAGCCATACCCGGGCTTCCCGGGAAGCCCATAGGCCATCGCGAAGTCCGCGGTCGCCTCGGTCGGCCGGACGGTGTTCAAGTCGCCCTGATCGTTCAGGTTCGACCTCAGACTTGCCCCGAGTCGCAGGCGCCAGAATGTCGCCGGATTTTGGCTCGGAAACACGGCCTTGAACCGGTCTCCAAAGGCATAGCGGTTGATCCCCGTCGGTGGCGAAAGGATCGTCGCACCCAACTCGCGCCAGACCCCGGGTTTGCCGCCATCTCCTTCGAGCACCAGGCCGGCCATCCGGAAGAGCGCCTCCCCGAAGAAGCTCCCGCCAATGCCGCTGGCGAATTGGTCATTGATGGAGGGGTGGGTGGTCTCCCCGCCCGTCTCCCAGAGAAAGCTGCCCACATTCGTGTAAAGAAGCGATTCCCAGTAGTCAAGGCCCGTCGATCGCGCGAATCCATGGTACATGGATCCCTGATACGGGTGCATGAACTGGTTCACGTTGAAGGCGTCCGTGTCAACCACCCAGGGTCTATGGACAGCGTGGTTCCAGAAGGAAGAGAGGGTAGAATTGTAGGTCTTTTCCCCAGACGGCTCTACGGAATTGGAGTAGGCAAGCCGGTCATACCCGTTCAGGAGAAGGAGGAAGGCCGGGATTTCAAGGGCCGGGATGAGGTAGCTCTTGCCGGCTCCCGTCTCCCAGGAAAGGGAAGGTGTCGTATCCTTGGGCTTTTCCTTCAACCATCGGTTCCTGTCCATAGAGATATCTGCGGTCCGCGTCGGGGCGATATCGGAAAGTTCAATCATCCGCGGCGCCGCTATATCGCCATAGGCAGGTCTTGATGCCGGAAAGGCGCCTTTCTCTCCAACTCCCTGGGCAAAGACCCTGCCATGAAAAGAGATCACGGCGCCCACAAGGAGCACCGCCAGAATCGCCTTGAATATTTTTCTTACGCTTTCCATGGCTTCTCTTTTCTTTCTTTGTTGAAGCGAATCAATAAAAGCATGATGATTGTATGCGGAACCTTATGGGATTCCGCATACAATCGGTTTGAACGAAGCAACGCCGTATAACCTGTCAGGGATAGGGTTACTCCTCTCTGGATGGTTGGGGTGAAATCGCAGGTTGCAAGACCGTTTCCCCCGATACTCTCGCGAGCGCTGGCAGCAACTTTTTGGATCTGCGGATCAACTGCCTTTTCATATACCCCTTCCTCGGCCGGCGAGAGCCATAATCGCTGCAATCATCCTCGATCTGGATCAGCATGACGGTAATGGCCACGGCCAGCAGGATGTGAATAAACGGATCTGCTGAATAGCCGCTCACCAGCCCCGACATCCAGAGCATGATCAGTACAACAGCGATCGTCCACAACATTTGACCCTCCTTATGAATCTTTTTTCGAAGCCGTCCCGTCAATCCCCCCAGGGATGAAAAATGAAGGGTGGGAAAAAAATACTGATGCCCGGCGGCGGAGGCGGTGGAACATAGACGACCGGCGGCGGGAGATAAACCCGTTCCCTGTAGACATAAGGCCGATAAACACGCCTGCCTCGCTCATACACATAGTGGCCGCGGTCATGCCCGCGGCCTCTTTGCTCGTAACGTTTGCCCTGCTTCCCTCTATTGTCTTTGCCGAAGGCCGGCGCCACGTCTATACTGCCGACCATTGCGGTCAAAACAAGCCCCATCATCATCTTGCCCACGATGGATCTAAAATTCCATGCACTTGATGTTTTCATAAAGGAACTCCCTTCTTGGATCGATTCCGTTCCCCGGTTTGTCGTCACCTTCAGGTTTTCGCATTGCCGATCATCTCCTCTTGGACTTTCCATATCTCCCTGTCCGGAATATCGAATCGGTGCTTTTCTGCTGTTCATCCGACATGCTGGCATAGAACGCCTCGAACGGCGGGATGAGCTTCTTCAGTTGATCCAATTGGACTTCGGTAATTTGACTGTGGAATTTCATCCGCTCGACAGCATTCCTGGTCTCGGGTTTTTCCGCCCTGGCCTTCGTAAAAAAGTCGTCCATCACTTTCGCATTTTCCCGCATCACCTGGGTGAGGTTCATCCATAATTCCTCCTGGCTTTTGGTGATATTCAGCGCGCCTTGAAGCTGTTTGATCTGGGCCTCCGCATGATCGACGGCTGTGGTTCTGGCAACTGCCGTCGATTTCTTTTTGCCCGAGGCTGCAAAAGTAAGCTCTGGATTGACAAAAAAGATCGTGGATAGAAACGCCGCCATCACAACAACGAGTGTAACCAGAACGGTAACTTGAGAATCCTTTCGTTTCATGATTGTCCTCCTTATCCATTTCATCGCTTCGATTTGAGGCCGGCGCTTTTCCTGTCTTGTTTCTCTGATGCTGCTGTCCGCCGGTTTGGACATGCCGCACCCCTTTCGGGTCGTGTTCTTTAAGGCAAGGGTCCGGCAATTCAAAATGTCTTTTCGGACCCTTGCCCTCGTGCTCCTACTGCACGATGATTTCAAAGAGAACCCTCATGTTGGCCTTCGCGGCTTTCGAATAAAGTTCTTTGGGCGCCGCTTCGTACATGGCCGGGTTGGCCTCGCCATAGCCGATGGTGGAAAGCCTGTCCGGTGTAATGATCCCTTCGTTAATGAGGTATTCCTGGACAGCCGCTGCCCTTCTCTCGCTCAATTTCTGGTTGTACTCATCCGTGCCGGATGCAGAGGTATACCCTGCAATGCGGACCTTGGCTTTGGGGTTGTCTTTCAGCAACTGGATGTTTCTTTTCAGGACCGCCTGCGCTTCCGGCTTCAGCGTCGACTTATCGAAGTCAAAATGGACATCCTCAAACGCAAGGATAATGATCTTTTCTTGAACCTTCGTCACCGGCGCGGCGGCAACCATCTTCGGCTCGGCCACGGGAGCAATCATTTTCGGCTCGGCGACGGCGGCGACTACCTTCTCCTCGACCATCGGCTCAGATGCAATGATAATGACCTTCTGCTCCGGCTTTACAACCAGTTCGCGATAACGGGAACAATTTCCGGAGATTACTTTTTCCACAAAAGCGGCCATCGCTGCCGGAGTTGCCAGTTTATCGGCATTTACGGTATATCCGCCTTCAACGTTCTGTACGATCTGTTCTGAAAGTTCTTTCCCATCAAGAGCGTAGCCTACCTGAATCGCATAAACGCAGAGCTTGTCGCCGTACTCTGCGTTCACTTTGGTGATGGCCTCCAGGACCGTCGCGGGTCTGATGTCATCGATACCGGGAATTTCAGAAAAATCACTGACAATGATCATGGCCGAATGACCTTCCCCGCGTTTGAGATCATTGCCTGCCGCCGTAATCGCTTTTGCCAGGGGGGTTCTGCCGTACACATGCTCGATGGCATTGGTTGCCTTCGTATAATCTTCCTTTACAAGGGGTTTCATCCCATAAAGCATAGCCGTTTCTTCGGCCCAGAAGGTCCTGAGCCCTGCGCTCAGTTTGACTTCCGGAATCGCCGCGATCATGTTTTTTACGGCATTCTTCCCATGGGTCAGGCGGGTGGCTTCGTTGACCATCGGTTTGCCGTGCAACCTCGCCATGGAAGCCGATCTGTCAAAGAGGACGATGACATTGTCCGTTTTTTGAACCAATTGGCCCGATTGAATCCGCGGGTTAAGATCGACCGGTCTAAATGTCGCGCAGCCGGCAAACAGCAAGAATATTGTCGACAAAATAATGAATCCATAACTGATTTTTCTCATAGCAAGGTCTCCTTTGTATTTTTGTTGTCAAATTTGATAGATGGCACACTCTTTGGAGTGGGATAAACCCTTTGTCATCCTACTTTCTGCCATGCCCTTCTTCAGCCCCTCTTTCGGATTTCCCCTTTTGAGACTGAGGGCGCTGCGGCATTGCCGCCTCTCGCGACTGCGGCCGCGATGGTTGTTGTACCACTCTCTTTTGTTGTTGCACCTCCCGTTGTTGCGGTTGCACCCTTTGCTGCGGTTGCCGCACCTCCCGTTGTTGCGGTTGCACAATTCGCTGCGGTTGTTGCACCTTGCTTTTTTGTTGCCGGGCGTCCCTTCGGGGTTTCAAACCTTCTACACCCCAACTGTTTTGCTTCTCCCAATGTCTGCTCTTTTCCCAGTTGCGCCAGTTCCGTTGAACCTGTTCTTGGGGCACTCGCTGGTGGTTCCATTGCTTCCCTTTCCAACGTCGCTCCCGATAATCATTCCTCCAACCTGACGGTATCCCGCGATAAAAAGATGGAACGTTTCGATAGTAGCCCCAACCCGAATTGTAGTTCCGCGAGCGGTACCATCGCCCTTCCCACGGACGCCACCACCAGCCATTGTAGAAAAAGATGTCCACATCTATGTCTGGGACGGCATAGACATTCGTTTCGGGCAGCACGACCACCTCCGGAGGAGCGGGAAATACGATGAGTGGCGGCAAAGAAATGTTAATGCCCACATCCACCCCTGCCACCGTCGGGATGGGAAATAGAATGGTCATCGCCAATATGATTGTTCCAAAAAGTATTTTTTTCATTTTTACATCCTCCATGATCCATACCCGCCACAACCTCATCCAACCGGCATTGCATCGATGTTCTCCTCTATTCCTGACATCACCGTTGATGCATTTGAGCCCTGTCATGATCTCCGTCCTGCAGTTGCAACAGCAAATGGCCTGCCAACAGCAGGAATAAAATCAGAAGTTTTTATTCAGCCTTTGATAACGGGTGATTGGATGCTTGGAAGAGAACAGCAGAAATGGATGAAAGGATGGGTTTGGCCTCAATATTTGGTGGAGCCTCAGCATGCTGAGGGATATGGTGAAGCAAGCCGGACAGAAGGGGGAGGCGCAGGCGGTTGGATCCTTAAGCCCTGGAGATATTCAGCCGAAGGCCAATTCGAATGCATTCCGGATGAGTTCGATTCGATGCCCGGCAGGCAGCAGCCTTACCGCAACGACATCAAATCTTGCCTGGCGGTGGCACAAATGGCGTTCTGCAAGATAATAGACAGATATTTTTGACATTTTCTTCTGCTTCTGATGACCGACGGCGAGCTGCGGCTCTCCATACGCATCGGAGCGCCTGCTCTTGACCTCGACAAAAACCAGCGTCTCTCCCTCCTCGGCCACAATATCGATCTCGCCGAAAAGACACCGGTAGTTTTGTTCAATGATCCGGTAACCGACTTCCGCAAGGTATGCCGCCGCCAGCTCTTCGCCCCTTTTCCCCGTGCGGATTCGCATGAGCGACATGGCTCTCTTCCTCAAAAATCGGAATCGTCAGAGCAAAAGCTTTTCGTTGACCGGCAGATCGTCGAATCCGGATACACGGAAGGAGCGGCGGTGAATCTTGGAACGGCCGTATTTGAGGATCGCTTCCCGGTGCTCCCGGGTGCCGTATCCCTTGTTCCGGAGAAAATTGTACTGGGGAAACTGGCGGTGATACATCTCCATCATCCGATCCCGTGATACCTTCGCGATGATAGAGGCCGCTGCGACGGAAAGGCTCCTGGAATCGCCCGAGATGATGGTTTCCTGAGGCATGCCGAGATCGATCCGGTTCAGACCGTCGATCAGCAGATAATCGGATTGTGGAAAAAGGGCGAGAACCGCCTCTTTCATCGCGGCGAGCGTCGCCTGCAGGATGTTCACCGCATCGATTACCGGCGCCTCGACGACACCGATACCGACGGAAACCGCGTCCCGCGCGATGGTCTCATAGAGCCTTCCCCGGTGCCCGGGGGAAAGTTTTTTTGAATCGATGATTTCGGGATCTTCATATCCCGGTGGCAGGATAACTGCGGCAGCAACCACCGGTCCCGCCAGTGGACCGCGGCCCGCCTCATCGATCCCGGCAATGAACCGGTAACCGCACCCATGGGCCTTGCGTTCGAAGCTGTTCATCCCTCGGGCCGCCTCGCCCCGCCTGCGATCATAACAACGCGATATGATTTCCGGAAATCGTCCTACCTTCCGGCTTCCTTGATCTTGGCCTGCTTGCCACGCAGACTCCGGAGGTAATACAGACGCGAACGCCTCACCTTGCCGCGGGTGACCACCTCGATCCGGTCGATGGCGGGGGAGTGGAGCGGAAAGGTTTTCTCGACTCCGATGCCGTAGGAGATCTTCCGGACCGTGAAGCTGGACCGGACATCCCCTCTTCTGCGACGAATGACAACCCCCTCGAAGGCCTGGATCCGTTGTTTCTGACCCTCCACAATCCGGACGAAAACCTTGATGGTGTCCCCCGTATTGAAATCGGGGATATCCCCCCTCATCTGCTCTTTTTCCAACATTTCCATGGTATTCATAACGGCAACTCCTTATTAACCCTATACTTTATGTTTTATACTTCGCGTTATCGTTTTTTACCGATCGATAAAATCATCAAGCCATCTTTTTTCTTCGATTGTCAAAATCCTCTCCGTAAGCAGATCGGGTCTCCTTTTCCAAGTCCTCAGCAGGGCCTCCCTGCGCCGCCATGCCTCGATCTCCCGGTGGTTACCGGAGAGAAGCACATCAGGAACCCCCCATCCCCGATACACGGCAGGCCTCGTGTAGTGCGGATACTCCAGCAGCCCCATCGAAAACGAGTCCTCTGAAGCGGATCCGCAATTTCCGAGCACCCCCGGCACGAGCCGGGAAACGGCGTCCACGATCACCATGGCCGACAGCTCTCCTCCCGTCAGCACGTAATCGCCGATCGAGATCTCCCGGGTCGCCAGATGCATCCGGACCCGCTCATCCACCCCCTCGTAATGGCCGCAGACCAGGATGATCTGTGGATGTTCCGCCAGTTCTTCCGCCATTTTCTGGCAGAAACGTTCGCCCTGGGGTGTCATCAGGATGATCGGCGCATTCTCGCCAACCAACGGAACCGACTGAAGGGTCCGGTCGATCGGCTCGACCTTCATCACCATGCCGCCGCCGCCGCCATAGGGGGCATCGTCGGTCATGTGATGCCTGTCCTCCGCATGAATCCGGATGTCATGCAGGTGAATCGCAATGAGCCCGCAATCCGCGGCCTTCTTCAGAAGGCTGCAACCGCAGGGAGACGCGAACATCTCGGGGAAAATGGTCAGAATATCGAACCGGATCATGATTCTTTTAAAGCCCCTTCAGCATCCTGACCACCATGACGCCGCGATCCGTATCGATCTTTCTGACCACCTCTTCGATGGCGGGCAGCAGGATTTCCCGATCCCCTCCCCGGCAGACATACACATCATTGCTGCCCGTCGGAAAGACGCTTTCGATCCGGCCAAGAATCTGCCTTTCCTCGGTCAGCACCTGAAGGCCGATAATCTCGCTCCAGTAATATTCGCCATCGGCAAGTTTCACGGTTTTTTCAGAGGAGATCCAGACAGAAGATCCTCGAAGCCGTTCCGCGGCATCCCTGTCGTCGATCCCTCCGAGTTGCAGAATGAAAAAATCCTTTCCGGTTTGCACGGCCGCGACCGGGAAGAAAACGGCCTCCTGAACACTGCCGCCGACAAACAATCCGGAGACGTCATGCAGCATTCCGGTTGATTCAAGATACGAGATCACCTTTACACGGCCCGTCAAACCCTGAGGACGGACAACTCTGCCTATTTCAATGAGCTCCATGGGGGAATTATTCGATGATTTCAAGAACAGACCGCTTGCGAATCTTCGTGGATGCCGCACTCAGGATGGTCCTCATCGCCTTGGCCGTTCGGCCCTGTTTGCCGATGACCTTCCCGAGATCCTCCTTGGCAACCCTCAGTTCCAGGACCGTTGTCTGCTCCCCGACGACTTCAGAGACCTCTACCATATCGGGGTTGTCCACCAGAGCTTGAGCCATGTACTTGATCAACTCTTTCATCGTCACAACCTCCACAGTCCCCAAAAAGCTAAATCCTGATCCCCTTCCTTGCCAACAACTGAGACACCGTCAATGTCGGTTTTGCACCCTTCGCAAGCCACTCCCGAATGCGCTCCTCCTTCAGGGTCACCGCCGCGGGGTTCTGGTTCGGATCATAATTACCCAATATTTCCAGGAATTTCCCATCCCTGGGGGTCTCGGAATCGGCCACAATCACCCTATAGATGGGCTTGCCTTTTCCACCTATTCTTGTCAATCTCATTTTAACCGCCATCCTCTGTATCGATCACCTCCTGAAAAGAATTTTTCGCAGATCGTGACATCTAACATATCTCTTTCCACATTAAAAGGGGAAATTGCCCCTCCGCAGGGATTTTATCCCCCCCTGGGTCATGCGCTTCATCATTTTTCGCATTTCGACGTAATTCTTCAGCAAACGGTTGACGTCCTGAACCGTGGTGCCACTGCCCCGGGCGATCCGCTTCCTCCGGCTGCCGTCAATGAGCAGATGGTTCCGCCGTTCAGGTCGGGTCATGGAATCGATGATCGCCCCGATCCGGACCAGTTCGCCCTCATCCGGCGTCATCTCCTTGAGGGCTTTGATCTTTTTCATCCCCGGGATCATGCCGAGGAGATCCTGGAGCGGCCCCATCTTGCGGATCTGGGTCAACTGGCTCCGGAAGTCTTCCAATGTAAACGCATTCTTCCGGATCTTCTGCTCCAGCGCCCGCGCTTCCCGTTCATCGACCGCCTCCCGGGCCTTTTCCACAAGGGTCAGGACATCGCCCATCCCGAGGATCCGTGAAGCCATTCGTTCGGGGTGAAAGACCTCCAGCGCCTCGATCTTCTCGCCGACGCCGATGAATTTGATCGGTTTGCCGATGACGGCCTTGAGCGACAGGGCCGCGCCGCCGCGGGCATCCCCGTCCATCTTCGTCATGATCACGCCGTCGATCCCCAGGAGTTCATCAAAGCGGCCCGCCACATTCACCGCATCCTGGCCCGTCATCGCGTCTGCGACGAAGAGGATCTCCGCGGGATGGATCAACGCTTTGATTCTCTTGAGCTCATCCATCATCGCCGCATCGATGGCGAGCCGCCCCGCGGTATCGACGATGATCACCTCATACCCGTTCCGCCTGGCCTCCTCCACCGCCTGCACGCAGATCGCGACCGGGTCCTGCGAACCGGCGGCATCGAAGATTCCGGCCCCGATCTGCCGGCCCAGAACCTTCAACTGCTCCATCGCGGCAGGCCGGTAGAGGTCCGCAGAGACCAGGTAAACCTTTTTGCCCTGGGCGGCGACCAGGCGCGCCAGTTTGACCGCCGTCGTTGTCTTTCCGCAACCCTGAAGACCGGCCAGCATGATCGGCGCCGGGATGCGGCTGCCGAATTTCAGTTGGCTGCTCACCCCGCCCATCAGTTCCACCAAACGGTCATGAACGATCTTGACCACCTGCTGTCCGGGGGTAATGCTTTCCAGAACCTCCTGCCCAACGGCCCGCTGCCGGATTTCTTCGATGAAATCCCGAACGACCCGGAAATTCACATCGGCTTCGAGCAGAGCCATGCGGATCTCCTTCAGGGCCGATTGGATATTTTCCTCGTCCAGACGTGCGCGCCCTTTGAGTTTCCGGAAGATGCCATCCAGCTTATCGGTAAGATTCTCAAACATGTTGGCCTCTCATCATGGACCCGTTTCCATTCCCGCTATTGTTTGTTAGTGCCGCGAATGACACACTTCACGCCGCGGATTTTTCCGGCAATACGGTCGGCCGCCGCCTTCGCCTTTTCCCGGTTTTCAAAACCATGAACGATCACGCGAAACCATGTCCCCCTGCCGGGCAGCTCCTTCATCACAACCCGCGAGACAAACCCCATCGTGCCCAATTTTTCCATCATCTGTGCCGCTTTCCGGCTCTCCTGGTAGGCGGCTACCTGAACCTCAAAACGTCCCTCTCGGATTGCCCCCCCATCCGGAGCCGTTCCGTGCTGGATGTCCGTCGATGCGCTTGCCCCGGACTCCATCGCCGCTCTTCTTTCCGGCGACGAGTGGGCCTTTTCCCCATTGCCTCCCTCTCGGCCGGGAACCGGGAGATCCGTGCTTCCGGCCGACCTGCCGGCGGATGCCTCCGGCGGCGCCGGAATCGCGGGCGTCCTCGTCAAAGCGGGCGGTGGAGCATGGGTTTCAGCGGGTATCTCTTTCTTCAAAGCGCCAACCGTTTTTCCCGTTGTCTCCCCTCTTTTGCCCGCCAGGGTATCATAAAATGTCAGGCCGAAACCCTCTTCTCCGTCTGCCGCTTCACTTTTTGCGCCCGATTCGGCCGCGGGCGGCGCCTCTTTGCCCCGCGGCAAGGAGGCAAACAGGCGATCATAAATCTGCTCGACCATGCCGGCGGAATACCGCTCCGGATAGGCATCCATCTGCTTGCCGACCAGAATCCCCAGCAGGAACATCGAAAAGAGCAGCACGGAGCTCCCGCCGATAAACAGGATCAACCCCAGTTTGCCCAGCCTGAGTTCGAAGGTTCGCCTGTTTCTTGCCGCCATGGTTATACCGCTACATCTTCTCCGGTGCGGAGACCCCCAGCATCTTCAGGGCGTTTTTCAAAACCGTGAGGAGGGAGCTGACCAGAAACAACCGCGCCCCGGTCAGCGCAACGTCGTCGGATATGACTTTGTTCCTATTGTAATAACTGTGAAAAATGGCCGAGAGATCGTTCAGATAAAAGGTCAGGCGGTGGGGTTCCAGCGTCCGCGCCGCCCCTTCCACCACCTCGGGAAAGCGGGTGATCGCCTTGATGAGATCGATCTCCTCCGGCAGCCGCAGCAGGGAGACCTCCGCTCCGCCCGCCATCTGCGCCGCAATCCCCCGTTCGGCCGCCATCCGGAGAATGCTGCAGATCCGGGCATGGGCGTACTGGACATAATAGACGGGATTTTCGTTTGATTGCCTTTTCGCCAGTTCCAGATCGAAATCGAGGTGGCTGTCGGAACGCCGCATCAGGAAGTTGTAGCGCGCCGCATCCCTCCCTACCTCGTCGACCACCTCGCGCAACGTGACAAACTCCCCGGAGCGGGGGGACATGGCCGCCGGTTTGCCGTCCCGGAGGAGGTTGGCGAGCTGGACCAGGATAACCTTCAGGGCCTCTTTCTCG
>CAYSSF010000044.1:0-21079 GCA_964433455.1 uncultured Syntrophaceae bacterium | reverse complement strand
ACCGAGGAAGAGGTGGCGACGATTTCCGGCGGTCTTCTGCGGGAACGGGTGCCGATCGATATCAACAAAAGGATTTTCGATTACGACCTGATCCTTATCCTGGGGCCGGTCTTTCCGCACGAGGTCGTCGGATTTTCCGGAGGGGCCAAGTACCTGTTCCCCGGCATCTCGGGCGGCGCGTTCCTCCATTTTTTCCACTGGCTGGGGGCGCTCATCACCTGCCGGAAGATCATCGGCCGGAAGGAGACGCCGGTCCGGCGGGTGATCGACCGGGCTCTGGGAAAGGTCACACTGCCCATCCATTGCCTGGCGATGGTGGTCGACCCGGAGGTGCAACTGCGCGGCCTGTTTGCCGGCGATGCCCGGGATGCCTGGTCCGCCGCCGCGGATCTCTCCGCCGGGATTCACATCGTCGAAAAGAAACGGCCCTTCCGGATCGTCCTGGGCCGGGCGCCGGAGATGTATGACGAAATCTGGACCGCGGGCAAGGTCGTCTACAAGCTGGAGCAGGTCGTCGCCCCTGGCGGGACGCTGATCGTTTATGCCCCGCATATCCGCGAAATTTCAAGAACATGGGGAGGACAGATCGAAAAGATCGGCTACCACGTCCGCGACTATTTCCTGTCTCACCCGGAAGTGTGCAGCGCCGTTCCCCGCGGCGTCCTCGCCCATTCGACCCACGTCTGCGGGACCGGCTGCTATGAAAACGGCGTCGAAACGCCCGATGTCCATGTCGTTTTGGCCACGGCGATTCCCGAAGAGACATGCCGGCGGATCGGTCTGGGCCACCTCGATCCGGCGAAGGTGAGGATCGATGATTACCGGGACCGGGAGGAGGAGGGGATCCTGTTCGTGGACCATGCCGGGGAGACCCTCTACCGCGTGGCGGGCGGCGGATGAGATTTTGTCATCGCATCGTCGGGATCGGTCGGTTTTGAAATGTTATATATGACGGCGCCCATATCAAACAGCTCGTCATGCCGGACCCCGGATCGGGTCCGGGGCAGGCTTTGATACGGTATCCGGTGGTTCCCGGATTCAGCTTTCGCCGGATTGACGGGATGTCAATCAATGATGACGTTTGTATATAAAGGGAAAGGAACAACGCATGGTTAAAGCGGATATCGGCCTGATCGGCCTGGCGGTCATGGGACAGAACCTGGTATTGAACATGAACGATCACGGTTTCAGGGTGGCGGTTTTCAACCGGACGGTCTCCAAGGTGAACGAGTTCCTCGCCCACGGTGCGAAGGGTACAAGGATCACCGGCGCCCATTCCCTCGCGGAGCTGGTCGGCCTGCTGAAGAAGCCGCGCCGCGTGATGCTGCTGGTTCAGGCGGGGCCTGCGGTGGACGATTTCATCGGGCAACTGATCCCGTTTCTGGATAAGGGCGATGTGATCATCGACGGCGGCAATTCGAACTTCAACGATACAATCCGCCGCACCGCATACGTCGAATCGAAGGGATTGCTCTACATCGGCGCCGGCATCTCGGGCGGCGAGGAGGGGGCGCGCCTCGGCCCTTCGATCATGCCGGGCGGCTCGCCTGCCGCGTGGCGGCACGTCAAGCCGATCTTCCAGGCGATCGCGGCCAAGGTGGATGGCGCGCCCTGCTGTGACTGGGTCGGTGAAAACGGCGCTGGGCACTATGTCAAAATGGTGCACAACGGCATCGAGTACGGAGACATGCAGTTGATCTGCGAGGCGTACCAGTTGATGCGCGACGGTCTGGGAATGAAGGCGCCCCGGATGCACCGGGTTTTCGCGGATTGGAACCGGGGCAAGCTCGATTCCTACCTGATCGAGATCACGCGCGATATTCTCGCTTACGAAGACGAGGACGGGAAACCTCTGGTGGACAAGATCCTGGATACCGCCGAACAGAAGGGGACCGGCAAGTGGACCGGCATTTCCGCCCTCGACATGGGCATCCCGCTGACAATGATCGCCGAGGCGGTCATGGGTCGCGCACTCTCCGCGCTGAAGGACGAGCGCGTTGCCGCCTCCCGGGTGCTTTCGGGACCAGGGGCCGGGATTGCCGGTGGCCGGAAAGCCTTCATCGCGGATCTGGAGGAGGCGGTCTATGCCTCCAAGCTGATCTCCTACACCCAGGGCTATATGCTGATGCGCGCCGCCGCGAAGGAGTACAAGTGGAATCTCAATTACGGCGGAATCGCACTCATGTGGCGCGGCGGCTGCATCATCCGTTCGGCCTTCCTGGGCCGGATCAAGGAGGCGTTCGACCGGGATCCGAAGCTCACCAATCTTTTGCTGGATCCCTATTTCGGGAAAGAGATCGAAGCGGCGCAGGCCGCCTGGCGGCGCGTCGTCGCCAGGGCCGCTCAGAAAGGGATCCCGGCGCCGGCAATGTCCAGCGCGCTGGCCTTCTTCGACGGCTATCGGCGCGAGTCGCTGCCCGCCAACCTGCTCCAGGCGCAGCGCGATTATTTCGGCGCACACACCTATGAGCGCGTGGACAAGCCGCGCGGCGAATACTTCCATACGAACTGGACCGGTCACGGCGGCGATGTAACCTCGACGGTGTGGAAAAAAGGGCGAGCCACAACATAAGGAGAATCCGATGAAGTATGGTCTCAATATCCATCCGGAAGGCGCGCTGGATTTCGTCTCTCTCGGCGCGCTGGTTCACCGGCTCGACCCGGGGATCGTTCCGTTTCGGAAAGCGGCGAAATGTGCGATCCATGTCAGCGGCGGCGAGTTCAACTGCGCCGCCAACCTGGCCGACTGCTTCGGCATGAAGACCGGCATCGCGACCGCGATGGTCGACTATCCCATCGGCGATCTGATCGCGGAGCGGGTCCGGGCGATGGGCGTCAAGCCGTCCTACAAACGATTCAAACACAACGGTGTGACCGGTCCCAACATGGCGACGGTCTACAGTGATCGCGGACAGGGCGTGCGGGCGCCCGTCGTGTTTTACAACCGTGCGAACGAGGCGGCGGCGCAACTCAAACCCGGCGACTTCGACTGGGAAAGGATTTTTGAAGGCGGTGCGCGCTGGTTTCATAGCGGCGGCATCTTTGCGGCGCTGTCGGAAACAACCGGCGAGGTGATCATCGAAGGGATGAAGGCCGCCCGTGCGGCGGGCGCGGTCATCTCGTTCGATCTGAACTATCGCGCCAAACTGTGGAACCTCTGGGGCGGCGAGGAACGCGCGCAATCCACTCTCAAATGCATCGTCGCGAATGCGGACGTCCTCGTCGGAAACGAGGAGGATCTGCAACTGGGCCTGGGCATTCCCGGTCCCGACGTCGCGGTAAAATCCAAACTTGATCCGGGCGCCTTTCTGGGGATGATCGGCCGGGTGATCGAAACATTTCCGCGGATCAAGGTCGTTGCGACGACGCTGCGTGAGGTGCACTCGACCAATCGGCACCATTGGGGCGCGGTAGCCTGGATGGATGGGGCGACATGCGTTTCGCCGATCTGCGAACTGGATGTCTACGACCGGGTCGGCGGCGGGGATGGTTTTGCCGCCGGTCTTTTCTACGGCCTCCTCGCAGGTGAAGAGCCGCAGGAAGCGCTCAATCTGGGCTGGGCGCACGGCGCGCTTTTGACGACTTTCCCGGGAGACACGACGATGGCGACCGTCGATCAGGTGCGCGCGTTTGCGAAGGGCGGGTCGGCGCGCATCCAGCGATAGGCGTTGATGAAGGAAATATCGGAAAGGAGGCAAAATGCGGGTAAGGGCATCGGCGGTATTCGAAAGGGACGGGGAGATCCTCTGCATGAAGTACATCTACGGCGGCAAGGAGGTCTTTTCGCTGCCGGGAGGCGGCGTGGATCAGGACACCCCTCTCCAGGAGTCGATCGTGAACGAGTGGCGGGATGAACTCGGCGTCAAGCTCGAAGTCGGCGACATCATCATGGTCGGCGAGGCGCCGGCCACCAAACGGCATCCCCAGACCCTGCACATCATCTTCGAGGCGCTCGAAATCCGCGGGACCCCGAAGGTGAGACCGGACAACACCCATTCCCTCGACATTGCCTGGGTTCCGATTGACAAATTGGAGAGAACGCCTCTCTATCCGGATGTGGGAAGGAAACTCTTCGATTGGCTGACGGCCCAGCCCCGGAGATCCATCGAATTCATCGGGAATTGCATGGAAAGGGGTTTCTGGTGAGCGGATGACACGGTTGGGGAGGGAAGTACGAACCGTCCGGCTGATGATCGACCTCTACTGCCGGCGCCATCACGGCGCAAAGGGGCTCTGCGGGGAGTGCCGGAAACTGGCCGCTTACGCTGAACAGCGGATCGGGAAGTGCCCCTTCGGGGAAGAGAAACCGGCCTGCGGCCGCTGCACGATCCACTGTTACAAACCGGAGATGAGGGTGCGGGTCCGTGAGGTGATGCGGTTCGCGGGGCCGAGGATGACCTGGCGGCATCCGCTCCTGGCCATCCGCCATCTTTTGAACCGGTGGGACAGGCCGCGCAAGACGTGATTTATCTTTTGGGCGAATCATCGTCCTTCCCGGTCCCGCTGCCGCACGAAGATGATTTGAAAAGGGAGGGCATTTCCGCAGGAAAGACATAACGGACGGCCCGTTCGTAGAGCAGATAGTCCCATGCCCAGTTGACGAGCACCATGATCCGGTTGCGGAAGCCGATCAGATTGTAGAGGTGGATGACGAGCCAGAGGAGCCACGCGAAGAACCCGGTGTAGGTCGTCGAACCGATGGCCACTCCCGCGGTATTGCGGCCGATGGTGATCATCGAACCCCGGTCGCGGTAAAGGAAAGGTTGCGGTTGCCGCCCGTCGATCTGTTGCAGGATGTTTTTTGCGGCAGCCACGCCGGATTGGATGGCGACCTGTGCCACCATCGGCAGAACGCGGCCGTCCTCTTTAATCGAAGCCAGATCCCCCACGATGGAGATCTCCGGGTAGCCGGGCACTTGCAGCGTCGGCAGGACGGGAACGCGTCCGTTCCCTTCCACGGGGAGTCCGGACAGACCGGCGATGGGTTCGCCTTTTACGCCGGCGGTCCAGACGACGGTCCGGGTTTCAATCTGATCCGAGCCTCCCAAAATCACGCGGTCCGGTGTTGCTTCCGCGACAGAGCTTCCCAATCGCACTTCCACGCCCATCTTGCTTAGCCTCTCCTGCGTGTAGGTGCGCACCGACTCCGGCATGTTGCCGATCAGGGTATCCTCCCTTTCCAGCAGAATGATCCGGACGGCGCCAAAATCGATCGTACGGTAATCCTGGACCAGGGGGCCATGGACAAGTTCGCTCAGGGCGCCCGCATACTCCACGCCTGTGGCGCCGCCGCCGACGATGACGAATGTGAGCAAGCTCCTGCGTCTGGCCGCATCGGTCTCCCGGGTGGCCCTTTCAAAACAGCAGATGATGTGGTTTTTCAGGAGCACGGCCTCTTCGAGGGTCTTCAGAAAATAGGCATGGGTTTCCACACCGGGTACGCCGAACGTATGGGATACGCTTCCCGCGGCCAGAATCAGGTAGTCGTAGGAAATCGCCTCGCCGTCGGTTTCGATCACACGGTTTTTCAGGTCGATCCGCCGCGCATGGGCCAGAACAAAATCGATGTTGGGATCCCTGCACAGGATGTTGCGCACGGGATAGGCGATATCCTCCGCATCCAATTCGGCTGCGGCAACCTGGTAGAGGAGGGCAAGGAAGGTGTGGTAATTGTTCCGATCGACAACAAGCACATCGACCGGCTTATTCGCCAGGCTCCGGGCGGCCCAGAGTCCGCCAAAGCCCGCACCGATTATGGCTACCCTGGGCCTTGCGCCGTGGCTCATCCGCCTTGTCGAACCTGATTTCAGATCGGTATCGGGCAACATGCAAAAACCTTTTCATCTTTTCACTTTCCGCGGACATCCTACACGCAACGGTTCTTGATTGCCAACGGAAATTTCGCAGGGTTCTTCAAGAAAAATCCTTTCAAGAAACAACCGGGTCATGATAGAATGCGTCCAGATGTGTTCGCATGGGTTTTATCCTTGGCTCCTGCGAGCGCGTCAATAATGGTAGCGGCACAAGGAAAGGAACGGCGTGAAAAAGGAAAATGTAATTCTTTTCAGCGGCGGCGCTGAAGGGGCTGAAGCGGAATTCGGTGCGAATGCGGAGCGTTTTGGGATTGACGAGGTGAATTTCACCTTTGAGGGACACGCCCGGGGCCGTCAAAGGGGGGTGCGCGTCCTGAATCACGAAGAGCTGAAAAACGGTGACGTGAGCCTGGAGTATGTCTCAAAATTGATGAATCGGCGCTACACGGAAAGCCCGACATTGCGCAAGGTCCTGCAGAGTATCTGGTATCAGATCAACAACGGGCAGGGGATTTATGTGATTGGAGAGATCCTGCCGGACAAGACCGTGAAAGGCGGTACCGGATGGGGCGCGGAATTCGCCAAGATCTGCAACAAACCGCTGTTTGTGTTCGATCAAAAACTCAATGCCTGGTTCCAGTGGAGCCAGACGGAGTGGGTTGAACGGGAGAGGGGGAACGAACCGGTCATCACCCAACCCCATTTCGCGGGGACGGGGACGAGATTTCTCCAGGAGAACGGCAAAAAGGCCATTGCGGAGTTGTTCGAGCGAACATTCTCATAACCGACAAGGCAAGGAGCGCTTAAAAGGTCTTATTGCAGGATCTGGTGAATACGGTATTTACAGGGCTGGTCCTTATTCGGCGGATGATCCGATGTCTTTGGAAGAGTCATCCTTCGACCGACGATGCGCAAGATAGCCGTGCACAAACCACCCAAGAACAAATCCCAACGCCAATGTGAAAAAGATCAGCAGCGCCCGCGACATCGAGATGCTCCAGAAGAGGAAGGTCACCTCGACGACGGAGACATTCTGGGTGATGAATAGTACCGTAATTCCCGTTATCACGAGCAGCAGGATCAATCGGATGTTCATATTCCCCTCCTTTTCCTTTTCAAAGAGTTATTGCGGATTCCCATGATCAGAGCATTACCGGGTTGTTTCATATCATGAACCGGGATGCCTTCAAAGGTGAAATCCTTGAAATGCGTCTGCCGCGATGCTATAGAATGGATGGGCCATTTCGGAATCCCATGTCGTGAATGGATGTCCCGTAGGGGATCAACAGGGGACGGTCTATTTATGTTTCACATCAGACGGATCTTCGACGACATCCTGCCGAGAAACCGGCACGCCCTGGAGCAGATCCAGGAGATCCTGCGATCCCGCTTCCTCGGGCTCAGCCAGGCCAACATCACGAAGATTCCGGACTTGCTCAGAAATCCATTCAAGTACGACTTCCGTTCCATTCTCTACGTTGTCGAGATCCAGGCCGCTCTGGCAAGCCACGTTCTCCCGATGAAATACATTACACCCACAGGAGGCAATCATGTTGCAATTTGAATTGAGCGCACGGCAAAAGGCATTGCAGGCGAAGGCCCGTGACTTCGCAATCCGGGAGATCCTGCCTGCGGTATGGCACTATGAAGACAGGGATGAAGTCCCCCTCTTCCTGCTGCAGAGGGCCTTCGATCTCGGCTTCATGAACAGCGACATCCCCGGGAAGTATGGCGGAAAGGGGCTGGGGCTCTTGGAGGGCGCGATTCTTACCGAGGAGATTGCCGCTGTCTGTCCGGGCGTAGCGACTTCCCTGTTCGACAATTCCCTCGGCATGGCGCCGCTCATCCTCTCGGAGAATGAACCGCTCAAAAAAAAGATTCTCCCGCTGATCGCGCGTGAATTCAAGCGGATCTGTTTTGCGACCTCCGAGCCGACCATGGGTTCCGATGTGGCCGGGATGCGGTGCAAGGCCGAAAAGAAGGGGGATGGTTACATCCTGAACGGGACCAAGTACTGGATCACCAATGCCGGCGTGGCGGATTACATGACCGTTTTTGCGACCATCGATCCGGAAAAACAGCATCAGGGCATCGGCGCCTTTCTGGTGGAAAAGGGGTGGGAGGGGGTATCCGTGGGGAAACCCATCCCGAAGCTGGGACAGCGCTGTTCCAACACGGCGGGGCTCAACTTCACGAACGTCAGGGTTCCCAAGAAAAATATCATTGCCGAGCCGGGGAAGGGGTTCGTTCTCGCCATGAGGACCTTTTCCCTCACGAGACCGATCATCGGCGCTTTTGCGGTGGGCGCTGCCCGTTCGGCCATGGAATACGCCATCGATTACGCCAAGCAGCGGAGGGTCTTCGGGTCGAAGATTGCCAACTTCGAGGCCATCCAGTTTAAACTGGCGGAAATGTACCAGAAGGTGGAGACGGCCCGTCTTTTGGTGTGGAAAAGCGCCTGGGAAGCGGACAAGGGGATGGATCCCACGATAAGCGCCTCCATTGCCAAATTTTATGCGACGGAAGCGGCCATGGAAGTGGTCAACGAGGCCCTCCAGATCTTCGGCGGCTATGGTTACACCCGGATGTTTCCCATTGAGAAACTGCTCCGGGATATCCGCCTGTTCAGCATTTACGAGGGGACCAGCGAGGTCCAGCGGTTGATCGTGTCCGGCCACGTTCTGAACGGTTACAAACCGGTGATGCCCCCCCTGGAAGATCTCCCGCTGATCCGGGGGCTCGACCTGAACGACCCTTCGGCAAGAGAGACCTCCGCATGGCGCTGCCGCATGTGCGGACACGTCCATTACGGCGAGGAACCGCCCGGGGAATGCCCCTATTGCTTCTTCCCGGCGGCGGCGTTCAAGAAAGTCTGGCCCCGCGCCTGATTTCGCCTGGTCCGCATTACATGATGGGGAAAGGACAAGAATAGATGTCCGGGGAATGTCGATGCCGAAGCGGATATTGATCATCGAAGACAACGCGGATCTCGCCCGGCTTCTCGCCTTGAATCTCCGCGACCTGTCCCATGAGGTCGATATTGCGGGCGATGGCCCCGGTGGACTGGCGAAAGCGGAACGGACGACTTACGACCTCATCGTCCTCGACATCATGTTGCCGGGGATCGACGGCCTCGAGGTCTGCCGGCGTATCCGGGAGAAGACCCCCTATGTGCCGATTTTGATGCTCACCTCGCGCTCCTCGGAGACGGACCGGGTGGTGGGCCTCGAGATGGGCGCCGACGACTATGTCACCAAACCGTTCAGCATTGTGGAACTGCTCGCGAGGATCAAGGCGATCTTTCGGCGGGTCGAACGGCTCCGGCAGGACCGCGGGCCCTCGGCAGCGGACCGCATCTCGTCGGGCGATCTGGTCATCGACCCGGAGCGGCGGGCGGTGACGCTGCGGGGCAGCGCCGTCACGCTGACGGCAAAGGAGTTCGATCTCCTACTCTATTTCGCCGCCAGCCCCGGACGGGTCTTTACCCGTTCCCAACTCCTGGATGCGGTATGGGGATACGGCCACGACGGCTACGAGCATACCGTAAACTCGCACATCAACCGGCTCCGCGCCAAGATCGAGGAAAATCCGGCCCGTCCCCGGTATATCCTTACCGTATGGGGCGTGGGGTACAAGTTCGCCGAAAAGGACGCCGCGGAGAAGGGAGCATGATCTTCCGGTCGCTCTACGCGAAACTGGCCTTCATCCTGCTGGGGCTGCTGGCCCTTGTCGGACTGCTGTTCGTGTCGATCAGCATCTATTCGACGGAGATGTACCAGCAGGAGGTGAACCAGAAGCTCAACCGCACGCTCGCGGAGGTGATCATCTCCCGGAAAATCGTCATGCACAACAGCCTGGTAGAGGATCGTGCGCTGCAGGAGCTCTTCTCCATGCTCATGACGATCAACCCCGTCATCGAGGTCTATCTGCTTGATCCGCAGGGGAAAATCATCGCCTATTCCGCCGATCCGGGCAAGGTGAGGCGGACGAGCGTACGCCTTGAGCCGATTACGACGTTTCTTGCGGGGAGTGACGCCTTCCCCATTCTGGGGGACGATCCCCGGTCGCCGGAGGGCGCAAAAATCTTCTCTGCCGCCCGTATCCCCAAGAAGGGGAGGCTGGAGGGCTACCTCTATGTGATCCTCGGGGGAGAGACGTACGATACGGTGATCCAGAAGGTGCAGGGAAGCTATATTTTCCGGTTGAGCCTCTGGATCACGCTTGTCAGTCTCCTTGTCGTGGCGACCGCGGGGCTGGCGATGCTGGCCTGGCTGACGAGGAGACTGAAGCGTCTCGACGCCGCGATGCAGGCCTACTCCGACGGGACCGCCTTCGAACAGCTCCATCTTCCTGCGCCGGACGGCGGGGATCCCAGGGATGAGATCAAACGTCTCGAGGCGACCTTCCGCCGGATGGCCCGGCGGATTGAGGAGCAGGTTGTGTCGCTCCGCCAGGTCGACTCCCAGCGGCGGGAATTGATTGCCAACGTATCGCATGACCTCCGCACACCGCTGGCCACGCTGCAGGGGTACATCGAAACCCTTCTGATCCGCGAAAACGCCCTCTCCCCGGAAGAACGGCGGCAGTACCTCCAAATCGCCATCGGCCATTGCAAGCATCTGGGGAATCTGGTCGCCGGCCTGTTCGATCTGGCGAGACTGGAGGCCCCGGATATGAGCATCCATCCCGAGCCCTTCAACATCGGGGAACTGTTCCAGGACGTGATCCAGAAGTTCCAACTCGTCGCCCGGGAAAAGGGCGTCGGGATTACGACGAACGCAGCGGCGGAGGTCCCCTTTGTTTTTGCCGACATCGCACTGATCGGACGGGTCCTCGAAAACCTCCTGGAAAACGCCATCCATTACACGCCGTCGGGAGGAATGGTGCGCGTTCTCCTGCAGACCCGTCCCCTCGACGTGGTCGTCACCGTGAACGACACGGGACGCGGTATCCCCCCGGAAGAACTTCCACGCATTTTCGAGAGGTTCTACAAGGTCGACCGAGTTCGGACTGACGAGGGAAATCATGCCGGACTGGGCCTGGCGATCGTGAGGAAGATCCTCGAACTCCATAGTAGCGCCATTGATGCGGAAAGCACACTCAACAAGGGAACTTCATTCACCTTCAGTCTCCCGATCCACCGCCGCCCGTCATAACCGGCCGCCATTTCCTCATCCTGCATATCGACCTCTTTTGGCTCCCGGAGATCCGCCGTTACCAAAATGTTATCATTCCGTGATGAAACCGTGATCTTTCCGCTGTAGACTGGATTTGTACAAACACCGGAAGGAAAAGAAAGGAAGCAAAAGAAAAAAAGAAAGGAAGGAGAAGAACATGATTCGGAAAATCATCATAACGGCACTGGTTATCCTGTCGCTGATGGCTGCGCAGGCCGGTGCGGGGGCTGTGGAAGGCGCCTATACCATTCCCTCGAAGGCGGAACTGAATTCGGCGGCGATGAGGTTCATCCCGAAAGAGGATCTGGAAAAGGAAGGATACGGCAAGTACGGAAAGCTCTTTATGCAAAAATGACCGAATGAATCAGTTCCTTCGGCGTGGCCGGGCGATGCACCCCGGCCATGCCTGGGGTGAAATGGAGGGTTGCAATGAATTATCGAACAATACAAATTCATCCCGGCCGTCTCCCGGGCACCCGGGATGGGAGCGGCTTGGGCAGGCGGATCTTTCTGACGGGGATCGGGATCGCCTGCCTGGGGTTGATTCCCCTTCTGCAGGGGTGCGAAAACGCCATTTCAGCGCGACAGGAGAAGAACGTGAACACGGGGATCGGAGCCGTCCCGCACGGCGCCAGGCCGCCGATCGACGTTGCCGCATCGGCGAAAACCGAGACGGCGACCTTTGCCCTCGGGTGATTCTGGGGTCCGGACTCCCGGTTCGGGAGTCTCAAGGGGGTTGTTCGCACCCGGGTCGGATATGCGGGGGGGATGAAGAAGAATCCCACCTATCATGCTCTGGGGGACCATACGGAGACCATCCAGGTCGATTACGATCCCGCGGCGATCTCCTACGAAGAGTTGCTGGATGTGTTCTGGGACAGCCACAACGCGGCTTCTCCTGCGTGGTCGCGGCAGTACATGTCCATCATCTTTTCTCACGACGATGAGCAGAAGCGGCTGGCTTCCGAGTCGCGGGAGCGCGAAGCGGCCCGGACCAAGAGCAGGATTGTGACCGAGATCCGTCCCGCCGGCGAGTTTTTCCGGGCCGAAGGCTATCATCAGAAGTACCGTCTCCGGTCGGAGCGGGAACTTCTGCGGGAATTCACCGCCATCTACCCGTTGGAACGGGATTTTGTCGATTCCACGGCGGTGGCCCGCGTCAACGGGTATCTTGACGGCTATGGCACCCTTGCCGACCTGCAGGCGGAGTTGCCGGGTCTGGGATTGTCGCCCAAGGCGGGCGAGCGGCTGGCAGCCATCGTCAGCAAGAGGCCGGGAAGAACGGGATGCCGGATTTGAACGGGAGATCGGTCTAAAGACATGGTCGCCGGGGAGGATCGCTGCGCCGCTCACCGGACTCCGTTCCCGTTGGCAGGGATGGGCTGGTTGAAATCGAACCCCGGGTATGCGATTCGACCGTGATAATAGCTGGCAAGGGTTTCCAGAAAGCTGTAGGTGATGCGGTTCATTTCCGACAGGGTAATATCACACTCTGAAAATTGTCCGTCTTCCGTCGTATCGGCGATGATCTTTCGGATCAGTTCCAAAAGCTTATGCTGGGAATGGTCGGTAAGCGTCCGCGCGGCGGCTTCTATGCCGTCGGCCAGCATCAGAATGGCCGCCGCTTTCGTTTGCGGCCTGGGGCCGGAATACCGGAACAGCTCTTCCGGAACTTCACTTCCCGACCCTTCCGCCTGCGCTTTGGCCTTCTCGTAAAAGAAACGGATCAATTTGGTTCCATGGTGCTGGGGGATCATATCGACGATGGATGGGGGGAGATACTCCTTTTTCGCAATCCCGATGCCCAGAGTAACATGTCCCTTCAAAATGCGGACGCTCTCCAGCCCATCGATCCGATCATGGGGGTTGACCTCATGTTGGTTCTCCACGAAATGGTCCGGCTGAAGGGTCTTGCCGATATCATGATAGAGACTCGCAATTCGCAAAAAGAGCGGGTTCAGCCCGATAGCCTTTGCCGCCCCTTCGCACAGGGTTCCCACGGCAATGCTGTGGTTATAGGTTCCCGGAGTTTTTAACAGCATCTCCCGGATGATCGGGACGTTCAAGTTGCCCAGTTCGGACAACCGGATCTCCGTCGTCACCATGAAGATGCGCTCGCACAGTGGAAGCGTGAATACAAGGAAAATGGCATTGAAAAGCCCCGACAGGATGGCCAACGCCGCACCGAAACTTCCGTTGATCAGCGTAAGCGGCGCCTTTCCGGCGGTTTGCAGAATGAGAAACAGGAGCGCGGCGGATAAGCCGAGCTTGAATCCGGCCCCGATGAGTCCGATTCGCTGCGTGGCATTTCGCACGAAGATGATTCCCAGCAGATTGGTGAGCAGGATGTAGAAGAAGCCGTAGGAGTCCGTCCCGAGGGCCTGTCCCGCCAGGATGCAGAAGAAGATGATAAAAATCTGGGCACACCGTTCACCTGCCAGAAGGGTCACCAGCATCGAACCGTAGGCAAACGGCAACAGGTAAAAGAAATAGGTTTTTTCGTTAAAGGGCGAGGCCAGGAAACTTTGACTGACCGATTCGGAGACGAACCATGAGGCCTTCAGCAGCAGCAGGTTCGCTGTCAGCGCAAGGAGCAAAAACCCCACCAGTCGCAGATAGTTCCACTGGTTTGTGGGGATGTAACGGACGAAAAAGAGAAAGATCGTCAAAAGGATGCCGATCAGAAGAGCCATCCCGGTGGATTGCAGCAGGGAGGAATCGGTCGGCGAAAGCTTGCGGATCGCTTCAATCTGAACCAGATGGTTCGGCAAGACCTCATCACCCTGGCGGAGAACGACCTTTCCCTTTTTCAGTTTTCGAAGGACATGGTCGACATTCTTGACATCCTCGTCCTGGCTTGACTTTGTCATCGATTCGTCGAGCGTCAGATTCGGAATGATCAAGCCTTCCAGGATGCGGCGAACATGCGGACGGCCGGCGGCGGCAACTTGGGAATTCTGACTGATCTGCCTGGCGATGTTGTTTCGGAGCGTGGCAGGCGCGGAGAGAAGGCTCACGGGGATGGTTTCCATTTTCCCCGTGACGATGTTCAGCCGATGGATGTTCGCCTTCTCTTTGGTGAAGAGCGCATCGTCGGAAACGATCATGCTGGAAGAGAGATCCTTTAACAGAAGGACCATCTCATCTTCCATGCTTGAGGGGAAACCCTCGCTGACCAGAAAAACGAGCAGATCGTCCAGGGGTGGTTTTATGCCGAGACCCTGCATGGTCGAACGCAGTTGTACCTTCACCGCCGTCGGCAGGGTTTGAAACGAACGCCTGCGCGTCCCGCCGGATATTTGCCTTCCCGCTGCGTTCAGCCCCAAAAGGGCCCGGGCCTGGACGAATGCCGCCTTCAGTCTGGATACCTGGTCATCCTGCAGTGAGGGGTTGAATCGATAAACCGGCGATGCAAGGGCCCTGGCCTCCGCCCTGCGGGTTTGTGTTGCGGCTTCGTCCTCGATCAGGGCGTCCATCGGGATAATGATATCCGTACGGGCGATGTCGCCCGGTTGATAAACGGGGGCGCTGAAGTGGCTTTGACGGGTGAGAAACGCACTGAAAAAGAGGGAGAGGGAAACCAACAAAACGATCAGCACAACAATCTGCAATGTGCTTAACGGGCTACCCTTTCGCAGTGGCATTCCCGGGATGGCCGCGGGCTGGATCCGCTTCAATAGACTCATGGTTTCCTTCGGGTGTCGACTTACCTCCTGGCTATCGATTGTCCTCCTCCACGGCTTCGTACAGCCTGTCCGAAAAATCCTGTATGGCTGCGGCGACGCGAACCCATGCCGCCATCATCGGGATATCCACCGGATCCTTGATAAATTCCTGGATGGCCAGTTTGAGAGAGACGACAAAGGCCTCCACGGCCTCGATCTCTTCGTGCCGGTCGTAGATGAGGCCGTTGAGCAGGGCCAGCGCGTTGTATTTCTCGACCGCGATCCTGGACTCCTGAATGTAGGCTGTCTGCAGGGTCCGGAAAAAGGCGTCGCTCATGATCAGGCCGTCCTGACTGAGAACCCGGAACAGGGCCTTGCCGATGTCGGCCGCCATGCGGACCAGCCCATCGGTGGGTTTGTTCTTCTCGAGAATCTGATGTTTGTGTTCATAGGTGTCGATGATCTCCACCTGACAGATCCGGTTCACGGAAGTCTTCTGATAGACCTCGCTGAGCATGGAGACCTCAAGCCCCCAGGTCGGCGATATTCGGACACCTTTTGCCAGGTTGCTGTCGAAGGCGAATTCGCCCGAGAGGGCGAAGCGGAAATTGTTGAGATACTCGATGAATGCGTTGTATCCCAGGATCCGCTTCAGGGTTTGGATCAGCGGGATGTAAAACAGCCTGGTCACACGCCCGTAGAGCCTGTCGGTCACCCGGGCATAGTATCCCTTGCTGAATTCGAAGCTGAGAGCGGGGTGGACGACCGGATAGATAAGCCTCGCAACCATTTCTCTCTGGTAGTTGATAATGTCGCAGTCATGCATGGCAATGGCATAGACATCCCGGTCTGAAAGGATATAACCGAGGGACATCCAGACGGACCGCCCCTTGCCCGGGTGGTTGAGATTGAAATCCGCATCCATCAGTTCTTTCAGCAGCGCCTTCATGCGGGGGCCGTCATGCCAGATCACCGTTACCGGCGCCTGCAGAACCGACATGATTTTTCGGATCTCATTGAACTGCGTCTCATCCGCCCGATCCAGCGAGAGGACGATCTTATAGAGATAGTCCACATGCTTCAATTCTTCGATGATCCTCGGCATCGCATCTCCGTCGAACTCGGTCACGAGGGCGGGGAGCAGGAGGACCATTTTACGCCTCTTCGCAATGGTTTTCAGTTCCCGTTCGATCTCTTCCAGCGGTCTTGCCTTCAGCTTCTGCAGGTTCGTGATGACCCCGTTCTGACAAAAATCGGCCATCTCTATTCCTCCTTTTTCTCCCAGATTGCGACCATGTACTCTTTCATGCTCTCGAAGGCCAGCGCATTTTGTTCAAAATGTTGCTCCGCCTCCTCAGGCGTTTTGTCCTGGAGCTCATTGACGAGGGAGGCGACCCTTCCATAGTAGAGGGGCGCCAATGTGTCGAGGACCTTGAAACGTTGCCGGGGAGTGGCATGGAAGGCGCCGGCATACCGGTAGACGATTCGGATCCAGGTTTCGATGGGCATGAAGAATTGAGCGTTTTTGTCGATTCGAGCGATCTTCTGGATGATTTTCAAGTCCCCTTCTTCGATGATATTCTGCCATACGCCGCCGAAATTATTCAGGCCCACCTTGAAATACTCGACAAGATTGGACTGATCGATCTCGAATGGTTCCGCCTTCTGGCCTGTGAACTCTCCAAGCGTCGGCACCTCCACCGATCCCTTGACCCTCAGCCAGTAATCCTTGTACTGATCCATCAGTTGGAATATGGTACCGACCACCTGGCGAAACATCGGACCCAGGTCGGTGGAGGGGTCCTTGTGGTCATGGAGCTTGACGCCCAGTTTCGCCTGGCAGATCCGAAACCCCCCCACGATGGCCGATGTGGTCATCCAGATATCGATCCCGAATTTGGCGATGTCCGTTGCCCATACATCCTGATCCAGGTAGTATTTGATCAGGACCGGGGAGATGCCGAAGTCGCCGCCGATCGGTTGCCGTATCCTTTTGCCGTAGAGCGCCCGTGTCAAGTTGTAGGCGATGGTGTTCGTAATGGTCCCGTCGAACTTGTAGCGGCTGTAGAAGGGGGCGACATAGTCGTAGCCGTGGAAGACGGGTTCCAGAAAATTGCGCACCCATTCCGGTGTGATCGACAGCAGGTCCGAATCAAATACGGCTACCGCCCTTGCCTTCAGGAAGGCGGCGACCTCGAAAACGGCGCGCAGCCCCGACCCCTTGCCGGGGATGCCCCGGTAAATGGTTACGATGCTCTCGATGTTGTAGGATTTTGGATCGACCGTGCGGGCCAGATCCCTCGTATCATCGGTCGAGCCGCCGTCCGAAATCATGATGAGGGCCTTCAGGTTGGGGTAATACTGCTCGATCCCCTTGACGACGGTCTTGATGACATGAACGATGGAGTCGCCGCTGCCGTAGGCGGGGATTCCGATGACGATGTCGGCATATCCGAGCTGTTCGATCTTCGCCGTTACATGTGGTCTCAATGCCGTTGAAAAACGGGTCACTTTGGTCATAGCGTTTCTCCTGTCGTTGATCGTTATCCTTGGGTGGCGACTTTTGCGTGTTCATCCAGGAGTCTTTCCACCACTTCGTTCCATCCCCTGCTGCCCGGTTCCCGCGCCCAAACGAGCCCGGGCAGCCGAACATCCAGATACCCTTTTCCCGGGCGGGGCATCAGAACGGGGGCGTCCATCTGCTCGAGCATCGGCAGGTCGTTCTCACTGTCGCCGAGGCCGATGGTGATCAACGCCTCTCCGGAATGGATACTGAACAGATCCCTTACGATCCGGACAGCCGCCCCTTTGTCCTGTTCCTTGCCTGTCAGGTGATGAAAGCGCCCTCCCCGGGTCACTTTCAATTCGTTCCCTGCCGCCAGTTCCCTCAATGCGTCGATGTCGTCCGGCCGTTTCAGAAGGAACGGCTCGGTGAACTCCCGGCTCTTGGCCATTTTTGCCCGGTCGGGGGGCAGGCCGGTCAGCCCGGATATTTCTTCAGGGGTCATATCGCCGAAACCCCTGATTTCAAATCGTGCGCCAACCATCTTAACAAAATGACGGATCGCGGAATAGGTCGTTCCGATGCGGATGAGGGTATAATCCCCTTTCCGCTCCCCTTTTTCGACGACCCAGTTCCGGTATCCGCGAGGGACGAAGATGCCGGCGCCGTTTTCGACGATGAAGGGTTCCCATATGCCCATCTCCCGCTGCAGCAGTTCCACTTCCTGCCTGGTCTTGCTCGTCGCGATGATCAGGGGAATGCCCGCCCTTTTGATCCTCTCGATGGATGGCCTTGCCGCTGCGAAGGAATAATCCTCATGGTTCAGCAGGCTGCCGTCAAGATCCGTAAAAATGATCACTTGCACCGGGATACTCCATCAGGTTTGTCGATCTCTTGACGGGCGACCATCCGACAGGTTTGGTTTCCCTTATACATGATTCTCCGGTTTTTGCCAAACAGTAACCTTCCGCTTGTAACCTTCCACTCATATCGCCCTGCCGAAATCGGCTATCGCCTGCCCGTAGAGGGCTGCATATTTCTGCGCGCTGCTCTCCCAACTGAACTCCTTGGCCATCGCAGCCTTCCGCATCGCGATGATGTGGTCCGGCCGGTCGTACCAGGTGCTGACCGCCCAACCGACCGTGTCGTAGATCGCTGCCGCGTAGGTCGGACTCACCGTATTGACCATATCGGCGAAATAGACGCCTCCTTTCAGATAGTTCAGACAGCCGTGGTCCTCAAAGATCTCCGGCTTGAAGTTCTCCATTTTGAAACCGGTGTAATCCAAATGTTCCGAACCGAAGATCCCCTGATAGGCAATGTTGTGTATGGTCAGGACGCCTGCTGTGTTGGCAAGGAGAGGCTCGTTCCCATGCCGGATCTTGAGGTAGGCCATCGCCGGGGCCGCCTGCCAGTCGTGGGCGTGGACGATGTCGGGCATCAGAATGACGACTACTTCGTGGCCGAGCTTTCGGAGCGCCTTGGGCAGCGCCCCGACGACATCAGCCAATCCTCCGGTTTTGGCGAACGGGACGCACTCCGAAGAGAATCATTGCGATCTTCAAGGGCTCTCCTTTTCTGCTTACACGACAGCGGAGCCTTCAAAACCGCAATCTCCCGGCGATCTCGATTCGTTCTTCAGCCTCCGCTGGTTTTGGAAAATCTTGGACGGGGGAAAGACCGCGATGGCGACGGAGTCCTCAAGATTTTCGGTGCGGCGTCCCAAGACGAGTGTTTTATTCAATAATGAAAAAAGATTGAAATCCTGATTTTTTTAATTCAGCCATTTTGGCTTTCGTTACCCGCAATGAACGATATGATCCAGCAATAACCCTGTAAAGTTTCCCCTTTGGCGTCTCTGCCAAGACAACACTCGGTTTATAATTTTTGGCTTTTAACTGGTTACTCAGAATGTCGGCATTGGCCCTTATCGAAAAGGATCCAACGATAATTTTATATTCTTTGTGTCTTTTCGGTGCATTTACCGCAGCCGCATTTTTTTTCGCGGCGGGTTTCGGCGCCTTTGTTTCCGGCTTTACGGTGGAAACGGTCGTTACCGGCTTAACCGCTTGTGTCGTTGCTTCAGGCTTGGCGACGGCTGTTGCCGGCCTATCCGGCTTGGCAGGTGAATCCATCATATCGGGGGCGGGCTGAACCATCTTCTTTTCCAGGACCGGATGATCGGTTTTCGCGATTGGATCGGAAACGGGGCGAACGGTCGTTGCCGGAGCTGGCCCCTGAACGCCGGATTTCCCATCTTGCGCTCCCTTTGCCGGCTCATCAGCCTTTGGAAAAATGGTCGCGTTCGGAATTTCCTTATGATTTCGGATAACGTCTTCCCGTACAATATCTTTATCGGCTGCTTTATACATAGAAAATATTTTTTTGCCGAGTATGAGACTGACCCCTAACACGGTAAGCGCCATAACGGACAGAAATATAACAAATAATACTTTTTTTGCATGCTTCAATTTATGATTTCTGCCTTTAGGGGTATCGCCGTGACCCGATTCCATATCATTCTCGTCTATTGATAGATCACCAAGACCGATCTCTTTTTCAATTTCACCAAAATCAGAACTTTCATGATGTCCTGATTCCTCCCTGATCCCCTTTTTGTCACCAGCCATGATGCATACTCCTTCTCCTTTTGTCGGGCATGGAAACAGGCTGTCGCGCGGAGCATATTAAAAAACCGGGTTAACCAAATCCTCTGATAGAAGGGTTTGCGACTTTTGAAATTCTATCGGCATATCTCTTGAATTAGACATCACTATGAGGGAAATCTTCCCTGAAATCAAGAAATAAATCCAGGTTGCCATACCCAAACGGGTATCCGGCGGTTGTCCTGTTGATACCCGGGGCATGCAGATTCAAAATGGAAGACGCGCGTCCTCTCCCTCATCTCGGGTTGGAAGAAACAGGAGAAGCATCCTGAAGACGGTCACGTTGAAGATCCGCTATCAGGATTTCCGCACCGTTACCAGGGCCTTTATATTGACTTACTTTAAAATACCCGTATATTGACGTTGAAGGTTGGAAATGGGGTTGGAAATGAGCAACGCTACGCCCACTTGAGGGATGAGACGTTGAAAAAGGCTTCAACACTGGCCGGGAACATCATCGAACAGGCAGCGAAGACAGAGGACCATAAAGACGAGACCGCCACGGCATAAGGAGACCGAAGGACATGACAACACCCCTGTTAAAGAAAATCAACGCCCTGAAGGCCCGGATTGACCGCCGGAGGCTCCTTGACGCCCACATGATGAACCAGATCCGCGAGTATTTCCGGATCGGTATGACGTATACGAGCAATGCCCTGGAAGGGAACTCCCTGACCGAGACGGAAACGAAGATCGTGATCGAGGACGGCATCACCATCGGGGGGAAGCCGGTACGGGATCATCTAGAGGTCCTGGGCCACTCGGAAGCCTATGACCTTCTTTTCCGGCTGGCCAAGAATCAGGACATCACGGAAGCCAACATCAAAGAGCTTCACAGGCTGTTTTACTACCGCATTGACGCGAAGCAGGCGGGGAAGTATCGGAAGCGCCGGGTGATCATCACGGGGACGGATTTCATCCCACCGGCGCCGGACCGGATCCAGGAGCTGATGAAGGCATTCATCGCCGCGTTGCCGGAGACCAGGGCGAAACGTCATCCCGTCGAATTCGCTGCGGTCATCCACAAGGAGCTCGTGACGATTCACCCATTCATTGACGGCAACGGCCGGGCAGCGCGGTTGCTCATGAACCTTGCCCTGCTGCAGGCCGGTTATCCCGTGGCCATCATTCCCCCGATCCTTCGGCGGGAATATCTGGATACCCTGGACAGGACCCACAAAGGGGATGATGGGCCGTTCATCAACTTCCTCACCGGGCTCTGCTACGAATCGGCGAAGGAATATATGCGGCTTTT